>DATABL010000323.1:0-7503 GCA_036259595.1 Actinophytocola sp. | reverse complement strand
CGGAGGGCGAACATCGCCGGCCCGCCGTGCTGGAGCGACGCGTGCAGGATGTCCGGCGTGTTCACGAACAGGTTCGGCCGGGCCTCGTCGGCGTGCTCGACGATCTCCTGGCCGAACTCGACCAGCTCGTGCTTGTACGTGCGCCACGTGAAGTACGTGTAGGACTGGGTGAAACCCAGCTTGGCCAGGCCGTAGAGGCGCGCCCGCCTGGTGAACGCCTCGGACAGGAACAGCACGTCCGGCTCCACCGCCTTCACCTGGTGGATCAGCCAGTGCCAGAAGTTCGGGGGCTTGGTGTGCGGGTTGTCCACTCGGAAGATCCGGACCCCGTGCCCGACCCAGTGCAGGACGACGCGGAGCACCTCGGCGTAGATGCCCTCCGGGTCGTTGTCGAAGTTCACCGGGTAGATGTCCTGGTACTTCTTCGGGGGGTTCTCCGCGTACGCGATGGAGCCGTCCGGCTTCTTCGTGAACCACTCGGGGTGCTCCTTGACCCACGGGTGGTCGGGGGCGCACTGCAGCGCCAGGTCCAGCGCCACCTCCAGGCCCAGCTCACCCGCGCGGGTCACGAACGCGTCGAAGTCCTCCAGCGTCCCCAACGACGGGTGGATCGCGTCGTGGCCGCCGTCCGCCGACCCGATCGCCCAGGTGGAGCCGACGTCCTCGGGCACCGAGATCACACTGTTGTTCGGGCCCTTGCGGTTCACGGCCCCGATCGGGTGGATCGGCGGCAGGTACACCACGTCGAAGCCCATCCCGGCGACCCGGTCCAGGTCCTTGGCCGCCGTCGTGAACGTGCCGTGCACGGGCTTGCCCGACTCGTCCACCCCACCGGTCGACCGGGGGAACAGCTCGTACCAGGACCCGTACAGCGCCCGCGAACGGTCCACCCAGAGCTGGTACTTCCGGCCACGGGTCACCAGGTCGCGCAGCGGGTGCGCCAGCATGTACCGCTGCACCGGCTCGTCGAGCGCCTCGGCGATCCTGGCGGGCAGCGGAGCGGTGTCGTCACGCAGCGCGGCCGCCGCCGACACCAGCATCTTCCGTTCACCGTTGTGGGGGAACCGGCGCGCCGCCCGGTCGAGCAGCCGCGCGCCCGTCTCCAGGTCGTTGGCCAGCTCGTCGGGGCCCTGCGCGGCGCCGACCTTCACCTCGACCGCGTGCCGCCACGTCGCCCACGGGTCGCTCCACGCGTCCACCCGGTAGGTCCACATGCCGGTCGTGTCGGGCGCGATCGTCGCCACCCAATGATCGGTGTTCGGGTCGTCACAGACCATCCTGGTCTGCCGCTCACCGTCGTCGTGCGGCCCGCGCCACACCACGGTCGCGCCGACGGCGTCGTGGCCCTCCCGCCAGACCGTGGCCTGCACGGGGATGTGCTCACCCACCACGGCCTTCGCCGGATAGCGGCCGCAGCTCACCATCGGGCTCACGTCGTCGATACCCAGTCGACCGCTCACCGGTCCCAACCCTCCCGGAAGATCGTCCCCCTGCGATGGCAGTCTGCCCTGTCCCGCCGATCGGCACACGGCCCGGCGCCCTGAATTCCTCCGATCAGCCGCCCGATAAGGTCGGTCGTCGTGAAAGCTGTACGTCGCTTTACCGTGCGCGCCGGCCTGCCCGAGCCGCTGGCCGAGCTGGGCACCCTCGCGACCAACCTGCGGTGGACCTGGCACCCGCCCACCCAGGACCTGTTCGCGGCCATCGACCAGGGGATCTGGGAGCGGGTCGGCGATCCGCTGCGCCTGCTCGCCGAGGTCCCGGCGACCCGTCTGGAACAGCTCGCCGCCGACGGCGAGTTCCTGGCCAGAGCCGACGCCCTGTCCCGCGACCTGCGCGACTACCTGACCGGCGACCGCTGGTACCAGCACCGCCGCGCGGAGCTCACCGGGCACGGCGCGGAGGGCAACGGCCGGGCCGACCGGATGCCGTCCTCGATCGCCTACTTCTCGATGGAGTTCGGCGTCACCGAGGCGCTGCCGAACTACTCCGGCGGCCTCGGCGTGCTCGCCGGCGACCACCTCAAGGCGGCCTCCGACCTGGGCGTTCCGCTGATCGGTGTCGGCCTGCTGTACCGGTCGGGGTACTTCCGCCAGTCGCTGTCGCTGGACGGCTGGCAGGTCGAGCACTACCCGGTGATCGACCCCAACGGGCTGCCGCTCGAGCCGCTGACCGAGCCGTCCGGCGCGCCCATCCTGGTGCACGTGGCGATGCCCGGCGGCCGGGTGCTGCGGGCCCGGGTGTGGCAGGCGCGCGTCGGCCGGGTGCCGCTGCTGCTGCTCGACTCCGACGTCGACGGCAACGACGACGACCTGCGCGGCGTCACCGACCGCCTCTACGGCGGCGACCAGAACCACCGCATCCGGCAGGAGATCCTCGCCGGCATCGGCGGCGTGCGCGCGGTGCGCACCTACTGCGAGCTGACCGGCCACGCCCAGCCCGAGGTCTTCCACACCAACGAGGGCCACGCCGGGTTCCTCGGCCTGGAGCGGCTGCGCGAGCTGATGTCGGGCCAGAACCTGTCCTTCGACGAGGCGCTGTCGGCGGTCCGCGCCGGCACCGTGTTCACCACCCACACGCCGGTGCCGGCCGGGATCGACCGCTTCCCGGTCGATCTGGTCCAGCACTACTTCGGCGACGGCGCGCTGCTGCCCGACGTGGACTTCCGCCGGGTGCTCGGCCTGGGCGCCGAGGACAACCCGGGCATGTTCAACATGGCCCACATGGGCCTGCGCCTCGCCCAGCGCGCGAACGGCGTGTCCCAGCTGCACGGCGAGGTCAGCCGGGACATGTTCGGCGCGCTGTGGCCCGGTTTCGACACCGCCGAGGTGCCGATCTCCTCGGTCACCAACGGCGTGCACGGCCCCACCTGGACCGCCCGCGAGGTCAACGAGGCGATCGGCGAGCCGGGTGAGCAGCACCTGTCCGACGTGTCCGACGCGGCGCTGTGGGACCTGCGCTGCGAGCTGCGCCGCCGCCTGGTCGGCGAGGTGCGGCGCCGGGTGCGGGACGCCTGGCTGCAGCGCGGCGCGTCCCCGCTGGAGCTGGCCTGGACCGACACGGTGTTCGACCCGGACGTGCTGACCGTCGGCTTCGCCCGCCGGGTGCCGACGTACAAGCGGCTGACGCTGATGTTGCGCGACCAGGAGCGCCTGCGGCACCTGCTGCTGCACGCCGACCGCCCGGTGCAGCTGGTGGTCGCCGGCAAGTCGCATCCCGCCGACGACGGCGGCAAGGCGCTGATCCAGCAGATCGTGAAGTTCGCCGACGACCCGACGGTGCGGCACCGGATCGCGTTCCTGCCGGACTACGACATGTCGATGGCCCGGTACCTGTACTGGGGCTGCGACGTGTGGCTGAACAACCCGACCCGCCCGCTGGAGGCCTGCGGCACGTCCGGCATGAAGGCCGCGCTCAACGGCGGCCTGAACCTGTCCATCCGCGACGGCTGGTGGGACGAGTTCTACGACGGCTCCAACGGCTGGGCGATCCCGACCGCCGACGGCGTCGGGGATCCGCTGCGCCGCGACGACCTGGAGGCCGCGGCGCTGTACGAGCTGCTCGGCGCCCAGGTCGCGCCGCTGTTCTACGACCGGACCGACGGCGTGCCGGCGCAGTGGCTGGCGATGGTGCGGCACACGCTGGCCTCGCTCGGCCCGCGGGTGCAGGCGTCGCGGATGGTGCGCGAGTACGTCGAGTCGGCCTACAAGCCGGCGGCGACGGCCGTGGAGCTGGCGCACGCGGAGGACTACCGGGCCGCGCGCGGCCTGGCGTCCTACCGGGACCGGCTCGGCGCGTCGTGGTCGCAGGTGCGGGTGACGCACTGCGAGCTGGACCTGAACGGGGCGCCGGTGCTGGGGGAGCGGGTGCGCGTGCGCGCGTCGGTGGACCTCGCCGGGTTGTCGCCCGAGGACGTCGTGGTGCAGGTGGTCGTGGGCCGGGTCGCCGACAACGACGAGCTGTACGACGTGGTCACGGTGCCCATGTCCCCGGGCGACGACGGCCTCTACGTGGCCGAGGTGCCGCTGCCGCACACCGGCACGCTGGGCGCGACGGCCCGGGTGCTGCCGCGGCACGAGCTGCTGGCCAGCGCGGCGGAACTCGGCCGGGTGGTGGTCGCCGGCTGACCGGCCGATGACTTTCGCCGGCCCGGCGAGTCCATTCACCGTCAGGTACAGCTGAGGAGGATGCGATGAGCCGGGTGATGGTGTTGGCGAGCATGTCGCTCGACGGTTGTGTGGCGGGGCCGAACGTGTCGGACGACCACCCGATGGGCGAGGGCGGGGAGCGGCTGCACGAGTGGATGTTCGCCGACCCGGTCGCGCCGCCCGACCAGGACCTGCTCGCGCGGCTGCGGGACCGCGTCGGCGGCACGGTGGTCGGCCGGCGGACGTTCGACCTCGGGCTGCCGCACTGGGCGGACGTGCCGTGGCCGGGGCCGTCGTTCGTGGTCACCCGCGAGTCCCGGCCGCCGTTGCCGCAGGCCAGCGGCACCTTCACGTTCGTGCCGGAACTGGCCGGCGCGGTGGCGCGGGCCCGAGCGGCCACCGGGGACCGGACCGTCGTCCTGATGGGCGCCGAGCTCTGCCGGCGGGCGCTGGCCGCCGGGCTCGTCGACGAGCTGGTGCTCACCCTGGTGCCGGTCACCCTGGACGGCGGCGCCCGGCTGTTCGACGGCGTCGACGGGCTCGCGCTGCGTCCCACCGGCACGACCGCGTCACCGGCGGTCACCCACCTGCACTACGACGTCGTCCGGTAGCCGAACCCGGCGCTCCAGTACCGTTCGGACCATGCGCCAGACGATCGTGGTGCCCTTCCACCAGGACGAGCGGCTGCCGCCGGGGAGCCTGCCGGTGTCCGGCCCGGAGGTGGCGCCCGACCTGCCACCCGGCGAGCGGTGGGAGCGGCTGGTGACGCTCTGGGACGCGGTCGCCGACGCGGTGGCGGGGACGACCGCGCCGTCCGTGTTCTCCGGCGACTGCCTGGTCGCGCTCGGGGTGCTGGCCGGGGTGCAGCGCGCGGGCGTCGACCCGTCGCTGCTCTGGTTCGACGCGCACGGCGACGTGCATACCCCGGAGTCCTCGACGTCCGGGTACCTCGGCGGGATGGCGCTGCGGCTGGCGCTGGGCGCGCACCGCGAACGGGTGGCCGACCCGCTCGGGCTGCGCCCGCTCGCCGAGGACCGGGTCACCCTCGTCGACGCGCGTGACCTGGACCCGGCGGAGGCCGACTACCTGGCCACGGCCGCCATCCGGCGCGCCACCGTGGCGGAGGTCGAGGTGCCGGCCGGCCCGCTCGTGCTGCACCTCGACGTCGACGTGATCGACTCCGGCGACCTGCCTGGTCTGCTGTTCCCGGTTCCGGGTGGACCGTCGCGCGACTCGGTGCTCGCGGCGGTCCGGCGGGTGCTCGACACCGGCCGGGTGGTCGCGCTGAGCGTGGCCTGCCCGTGGCACCCGGGCGACGACCCACGCCGCGCGGAACTGCTGTCGGTTCTGTGACGGGACGGGCCGCGCACCGCCGGGGACGGCACGCGGCCCGATTCGTCACAGGAGTATGCCGGCGCGGCCCAGGTAGTTGTCCCAGTAGTTGGCCAGGACGGTCGCGGAGGTCCGGTAGACGATCGGCTGGGAGGCCGGGTCCAGCACGAGGTACTGGCCACCCTCGTAGCCGGCGACGGTGAGGAAGTGCGGTACGTCGTTGCCCGACCACGGCAGGTCCTTCATGTTCCCGGCCATCACCACGGGCCGGCCCGCCCGCACGTGGGACAGCGCGCGGTCGAAGTCACCGAACACGACGGTGGCGGACACGCCGTTCGCGGCCAGCGCGCGGCGCACGTCGGACTCGACGGTGCCGAAGTGGTTCGGGTCGTTCCACGTCGGGTCGAAGCCCATGTCGGAGCGGGCCCGGTTGATGGCGGCCACCGGGTTGTTCGAGTCCCACGAGCGCGGGGTGACCCCGGCGGCGAGCAGCGCGGTGACCACGCTGGCCGGCCCGCAGTCCTCGTTCTGGTTGGGCTGGCCCTGGAACTGCGACACGGGGACCAAGCGGCCGGAGGTGTCGCCGCAGTCGGGCACCCCGGGGATGCGGTAGTCGTAGCCGGTGGCCATGTAGGCGTCGGCGAGGTACCCGCCGAGCGCGGGCACGTAGTCCCACAGGTCGCTGGTGAACCCGTTGGTGTTGGTCACCGCCTGGCCCTGGGCCTGGCAGGAGATGTCGACCACGCGGCCGTCCCAGACCAGGCCGAGGCTCCCGCTGGCCGTGGTCGGCCCGGAGCGGACGTTGAGGCCGTCGCCGTCGGTGTTGCCGACCGTCGCGGTGGCCGCCGAGGCGATGCCGGTCGTGCCGACGAGCGTGCCGGCGACCATGGCCAGGACCAGCACGATCTTCGCGGGCAGCGAGCGGATCCCCGAAGTTGATCTCATGTTCGTTCTCCCATCGCGTTGTGCGCTCATGGCGCCCAGGTGCGACGTGAAGAACTTTCCGGTCGTTTCTCGTTGTGCGGAAGCAACCGACTTCTTCCCCTGTGCGAATCGGCTTGACAGCCAGGGGTTCAGGTGCGCGGGGTGCGGAACACGAGCATGCTGCGCGGGACCATGCCGATCGGCTTGCCCGGCGGCAGCGGGGTGTCCGAGACCGGGACGCCACGGGGAGTGCCGGTGTCCAGCACCGGCAGGAAGACCTCGCCGTACTCGGCGGGCGGCAGGGTCACCGTCGTCTCCTCCGCGCCTGCGTGCAGCAGCAGCAGCCACGTGTCGTCGGGCACCAGTTCGCCCTCGCGGTCGCGGGACAGCGACGTCGACCCGTCGATCCACATGCCGATCGTGCGGCGGGTGTCGTTGAACCAGTCGTTGCCGGTCATCGGCTCCCCGGCCTCGGTCAGCCACACCAGGTCCGGCCGGCCCGACGTGGACGGGCGGCCGTCGAAGAACTCCGGCTGCCGCAGCGCCGGCGACCCGGCCCGCAGCGCGATCAGCCGGCGGGTGAAGGCGAGCAGGTCCTCCGCGCGCTCGTCGAGGTCCCAGGACAGCCAGGACGTCTCGTCGTCGAGGCAGTACGGGTTGTTGTTGCCGCCCTGCGTGCGCCAGAGCTCGTCGCCCGCGCACAGCATCGGGGTGCCGGTGGACAGGAGCAGCGTCGTCAGCAGGTTCCTGGCCTGCCGGTCGCGCAGGGCGAGCACCGCCGCGTCGTCGGTCTCGCCCTCGACGCCGCAGTTCCACGAGCGGTTGTCGTTCGTGCCGTCGCGGTTCTGCTCGCCGTTGGCCTCGTTGTGCTTGTCGTTGTAGGACACCAGATCCCGCAGGGTGAACCCGTCGTGCGCGGTGACGAAGTTGATCGCCGCCCAGGGCCGCCGGGTGTTCGCCGCGTACAGGTCCTCGGAGCCGGACAGCCGGTAGGCCAGGTCCCGCACGCCGACGCCACCCCGCCAGAAGTCCCGCACGCCGTCCCGGAACCGGCCGTTCCACTCCGTCCACTGTGGAGCGAAGCCGCCCACCCGGTAGC
>DATABL010000322.1:0-9047 GCA_036259595.1 Actinophytocola sp. | reverse complement strand
ACGGCCGCCGCGGCGGCCGGGAGCGACCGGACCGCGATGTGGTGGCCGTAGGTGGGGTCGGCGCGGCCGTGCTGGCGGCCCAGGTTCCGCCGGCGAGGAGGTTCCTCCTTTCTCGGATGCGAGCGGGGGACGGGCCGAGCGAGCAGCGGCGTGCGAAGGCGTGGTTCCGGGCCCGGTTCGTCGCCGAGGGCGGTGGCCGGCGCGTGCTCACCGAGGTTTCCGGCGGCGACCCCGGCTACGGGGAGACCGCCAAGATGCTCGGTGAGTCGGCGCTGTGCCTGGCCTTCGACAACCTCCCGGCCACGTCCGGCCAGGTGACCACCGCGACCGCCATGGGCGACGCGCTGACTGGCCGGCTGCGGCGGGCGGGCATCGTGTTCCGGGTGGTGGACGAGCGGGCGTCGGTGTGACGGAGCGCCGGGTCGGCGTGGCAGCGGGTCCGGCGGGTCCGCCGAGGCGGAGGAACGCGGCACCGGGCCGAACTGGTGTGGCGGTGGGCGGGATTGGTGTGGCAGCGGGCTGATCCGGTGTGACGTACGGACGGCTGGGTGAGGCAGCGGGGCCGGGTGGGGTGGCGGCGAAGGGCCGGCTATGCGTGGCGGAGGGTCGGGCCCGTGGTGTTGACGGACGGGTCGCCGCGGAGGAGTGGCTGGAAGGTCGGTAATCGGTCATGTCTCGATCGTGCCGGGGAAACGTGGGCGAGACCGGGCACGGAGGCGAACCTGTGGACAACCGGGTCGGTTGTGGATAACTCCGGCCGAACCGACCTGTGGACGTGGTCGTTCACAGGTAAGTCGTGCTAAAAGACGCAGGAAGAGGCCGTACCGCATGCGCGCGGTCACCCTCAGTGCACCGCGAGCCCGGCGCGAAAACGATTGGGTCACGCGCGTCTACGCGGCGGTAGCGCTGGACGAAGCGCGGAGTACGGTCTCGCGAATAAGTTGGCGTTCGGTGCGAGCCGAGCGCGGAAGCCCGGGAGGGAGAAAGCCTTGCGCTTCAAGCGGGGAGTCGCGGTCACCGCGATCGCTTTGACCAGCGTGCTGTCCGTGGTTGGGTGTGCGAAGGATTCCGCATCCTCGAACAACTCGTCAGGTGGCCAGAACGGCGCCGCGGGTTGTCAGACCGTGGACAAGCCGGCCGCCGCGTCGGGACAGACCTCCACCTCCGAGGCAGCCTCGGACGTGGATGCGAGTGCGCTCAAGGTCGGTCTGGCCTTCGACATCGGCGGCCGCGGTGACGCGTCCTTCAACGACTCGGCCGCGGCCGGCCTCGACGAGGCCATCGCCCAGCTCGGGGTCAAGAAGGAGAACACCAAGGAGCTCACCGCCACCGACCAGGAGAGCGAGGACTCCAAGCAGACCCGGCTGCGCCAGCTGGCTCGGGAGGGCCACAACCCGGTGATCAGCGTCGGGTTCGCCTACTCCGAGGCCACCAAGGTCGTCGCCCAGGAGTTCCCGAACACCCAGTTCGCGGTGGTCGACGGGTTCGTCGAGGGCGCGCCGAAGAACGTCACGTTCCTGGGCTTCGCCGAGCACGAGGGCTCCTTCCTGGTCGGCGTCATCGCCGCGCTGGAGAGCGAGAGCTGCACGATCGGCTTCGTCGGCGGCGTCAACGTGCCGCTGATCCAGAAGTTCCAGGCCGGCTTCGAGCAGGGCGTCAAGACCGTCGCCCCGGACGCCACGGTCAACTCCCGGTACATCACCGAGGCCGGCGACCTGACCGGCTTCACCGACGCCCCCAAGGGCCAGGTGACCGCCAAGGGCCTGATCGACCAGGGCGCCGACGTCATCTACCACGCCGCCGGCGCGTCCGGCAAGGGCGTGTTCGCCGCGGCCCACGAGGCCGGCATCAAGGCCATCGGCGTCGACTCCGACCAGTACAACCAGCCCACGGTCGCCGAGTACAAGGACGTGATCATCTCGTCCATGCTCAAGCGCGTCGACGTCGCGGTGTTCGACTACATCGCCGCGGTGGCCTCGGGCGACCTGGCCAACCTGCCGGAGGTCTTCGACCTGAAGGTCAACGGCGTCGGCTACTCCACGTCCGGCGACATGCTCTCCGACGAGACCATCGAGTGGGTCGAGGCGTACAAGCAGCAGATCATCGACGGAGAGATCACGGTCTCGGACACCCCGACGACCAGCTGACGACCAGCGTCACGCCCGTGGGCGTGCGGCGCACCGGCCGCGCGCCCACGGGTCTTTGACGTGAGAAAGGTGTCCTCCGTGACCGACACCGAGCGCGACCAGACCCCGGCCGTCGCGCTGACCGGCATCACCAAGCGCTTCCCCGGCGTGGTCGCCAACTCCGACGTGCACCTGACCGTGCACGCGGGCGAGGTGCACGCGCTGTGCGGGGAGAACGGCGCGGGCAAGTCCACCCTGATGAAGATCCTCTACGGGATGCAGGCCCCGGACGAGGGCACCATCGAGGTGGCCGGCGAGCCGGTCCGCTTCCGGTCCCCGGCCGAGGCCATCCGGGCCGGCATCGGCATGGTGCACCAGCACTTCATGCTCGCCGACAACCTGACCGTCCTGGAGAACGTCGTCCTCGGCGCCGAGGGCCTGCACGGCATCGGCAAGCGCGCGAAGGCCCGGGTCCGCGAGCTCGCCGTCGCGACCGGCCTGGACGTCGACCCGGACACGCTGGTCGAGCGCCTCGGCGTGGCCGACCGGCAGCGGGTGGAGATCCTCAAGGTGCTCTACCGCGGCGCGCGCATCGTCATCCTCGACGAGCCGACCGCCGTGCTCGTCCCCCAGGAGGTCGACGAGCTGTTCGACACGCTGCGCTCGATGCGCGCGGACGGCTACACGTTCCTGTTCATCTCCCACAAGCTCGACGAGGTCCGCGCGATCGCGGACACCGTCACGGTGATCCGCCGGGGCACCACCGTCGGCACGGTCGACCCGCGCACGGTCAGCTCCCGCCAGCTCGCCGAGATGATGGTCGGCAGCGAGCTACCCAGCCCGGAGCACCGCCACACCCCGGTCGGCGACGACGAGGTGCTGCGGGTCGAGGGCCTCACCCTGCGCACCCAGGACGACCGGACCCTGCTGGACTCGCTGGACCTGGTGGTCCGCTCCGGCGAGGTGGTCGGCATCGCCGGGGTCGAGGGCAACGGGCAGACCGAGCTGGTCGAGACGATCATGGGCATGCGCCGGGCCGCCGAGGGCCGGGTGCTGCTCGCCGGCAAGGACCTGACCCGCGCGGGCACGCTCGCCCGCCGCGAGGCCGGCATCGGCTACATCCCCGAGGACCGCACCCGCCACGGCCTGCTGCTCACCCAGCCGCTGTGGGCGAACCGGATCCTCGGCCACCAGACCAGACGCCCGACCGCACGGGGCATCATGCTCGACGTCGCCGGCGCGCGCCAGGACACCCAGCGCATCGTCGAGGAGTTCGACGTGCGTACCCCCGGCATCGAGGTGACCGCGGCCTCGCTGTCCGGCGGCAACCAGCAGAAGCTCGTGGTCGGCCGGGAGCTCTCCGGCGACCCGGTGCTGCTGATCGCCTCACACCCGACCCGCGGCGTCGACGTCGGCGCGCAGGCCGCCATCTGGGACCAGATCCGCGCCGCCCGCGCCCGCGGGCTCGCCGTGCTGCTGGTCTCCGCCGACCTCGACGAGCTGATCGGCCTGTCCGACTCGATCAAGGTCATGCTGCGCGGCAGGTTCGTCGGCGACGCCGACCCGACCTCCGTGACCTGCGAGGACCTCGGCGCGGCGATGACCGGTGCCGGCTCGACGGACGCGGAGGGACACCTCCTGGTGGATGAAGGGGAGACACAGTGACCGCCAAGCTGCGTTCGTCGCTGCTGGCGCCCGCGCTCGCGATCGCGTTCTCCGCGCTGCTCTGCGCGATCGCCCTGCTGGCGTCCGGGGCCAACCCGGCCGAGGCGTTGGGCGTGATGATCGGCCACGTCGGCAAGGGCCAGGTCGCGGTCGACATCGTCAACAGCACGGCCATCTACATGCTGGCCGCCCTCGCCGCCGCCATCGGGTTCCAGATGAACCTGCTGAACATCGGCATCGAGGGCCAGTACCGGATCGGCGCGCTGGTCGCGGCGATCGTGGGCAGCGCGCTGGTGCTGCCGCCGGTGCTGCACTGGCTGGTGATCCTGGTCGTCGCCTCGCTCGCCGGCGCGCTGTGGGCGCTGCTGCCGGCGATCCTCAAGGTGACCCGCGGGGTGCACGAGGTGCTCTCCACGATCATGTTGAACGCTGTCGCGTTCGGCCTGGCCGCCTACCTGATCCGCCGGGACATGTTCGGCATCCTGATCGGCAACAACGTCTCCACCGAGCCGATCCCGGAGTCCGGCCGGGTGCAGGGCATCGACTTCGGCGACCGGGGCACGGTGTTCGGCCTGGTGTTCCTCGCCGTGGCCGTCGCGGCCGTGTACGGCGTGGTGATGCAGCGGACCCGGTTCGGCTTCGAGCTCAAGGCCTCCGGCGAGTCGCCGACCGCGGCCGCGGCCGGCGGGGTGAACGCGAAGAAGATGATCGTGGTCTCGCTGCTGGTCTCCGGCGGGGTCGCGGGCCTGGTCGGGATGCCGGAGATCCTCGGCCGCGACCACGCCTACACGCTGAACTTCGCCGCCGGCTACGGCTTCGCGGGCCTGGGCATCGCGCTGCTGGGCCGCAACCACCCGGTCGGCATCGCGTTCGGCTCGCTGCTGTGGGCATTCCTGGAGAAGGCGAAGGTGGCGTTGGACAACGTGGGTGTGCCGCGCGAGATCGCGACGATCATGCAGGGCTCGATCGTGCTGTCGGTGGTCGTCGCCTACGAGATCGTCAAGCGCATGGACCTCGCGGCCGAGCAACGGCGGGTCGGCCGCGCGCTCGGCACGGCGGAACCGGTCGAGGCCGAGGTCGGGGGTGACCGGAAATGACCACCGCGGACGCCAGGCCCGGCTCGTCGGTGGTGACGATGCCGGCCCCGCCCCGGCGCCGGAAGCTGCCCGGCTGGGCGATCTTCATGATCGGCGTGGTCGCGGCGGTGGGCGTGCTCGCCACCACCTCCTACCTCACCGGCCGGCCGGCGCTGACCTCGTCGTTGACCATGCAGAACACGGTGACCCTCGGGGTGCCGATCCTGCTCGCCGGTCTCGGCGGCATCTGGGCCGAACGCTCCGGCATGATCAACATCGGGCTCGAGGGCATGATGGTCCTCGGCACCTGGGGCGCGGCGTGGGGCGGACTGCACGGCGGCCCGTGGGTCGCGGTGCTGTCCGGTGCGATCTTCGGCGCGCTCGGCGGCCTGCTGCACGCGATCGCCACGGTGACCTTCGGGGTCAACCACATCGTGTCCGGCGTGGCGATCAACCTGCTCGGCGCGGGCGTCACCAAGTACCTGGCGATGCTGATCTTCGAGCCGCTGTCGCAGAACCCGCGCGACTCGCCGCCGATCGAGCAGTTCGCGACGTTCTCCGCCCAGCCCCTCGGCGACTGGCTCGCCGACCTGGAGAACGAGCAGCGCGCGGTGATCTCCGACGTCGCCGGGCTGCTCGGCGGCCTGGTGACTCGGGTGTCGCCGATGCTGATCATCACGATCCTGCTGGTCGTCGGGACCTACCTGGTGCTGTGGCGGTCCCGGTTCGGGCTGCGACTGCGCTCGTGCGGGGAGAACCCGATCGCGGCCGAGTCGCTCGGCGTGAACGTGTACTTCCACAAGTACGTCGCCGTGGTCATGTCCGGCGCGCTCGCCGGCATCGGCGGCGCCGCGCTCGTGCTCGGCTCCAGCCCGTCGATCTACTCCGAGGGGCAGACCGCGAACCGCGGGTTCATCGGCCTCGCCGCGATGATCTTCGGCAACTGGCGGCCGGGCGGCACGCTCGCCGGCGCGACCCTGTTCGGCTACGCCGACGGGCTGCGGCTGTCGGCCGGCCCGGGGACCGTGCACGCCCTGCTGTACGCGGCGGTGATCTCGGCGGGGCTGCTGGTGATCTGGCAGCTGTGGCGGCGCAAGTGGCGTACGGCGATGCTGGCGGCGGTCGGCGCGGTGGTGGTGTATGGGCTGTACTACGCCAGCGACGAGCTGCCGACCCAGTTCCTGCCCTACACCCCGCACATCATCACGCTGGTCGTGCTGGCCCTGGCCGCGCAACGACTACGACCACCCGCGGCCAACGGCGTCCCATACCGGCGAGGCGAAGGTGACTAGCGTGGACTGGGGAAAGCTGCGCGACGCCGCGACCACGGCCGCCGCGTCGGCCT
Organism: Actinophytocola sp.; assembly: GCA_036259595.1. Lineage (GTDB taxonomy): Bacteria > Actinomycetota > Actinomycetes > Mycobacteriales > Pseudonocardiaceae > Actinophytocola. The sequence continues at coordinate 2,835 of DATABL010000322.1, read as the reverse complement.
ACTGCCCGTACTCGGGGCTTCGGGTCGGCGCGGCCGCGCTGGTCGACGACGGCCGGCTGGTCACCGGGTGCAACGTGGAGAACGCCTCCTACGGGCTGGGCCTGTGCGCCGAGTGCACGATGGTGGGGCAGCTGCGGCTGTCCGGCGGCGGCCGGCTGGTCGCGGTCGCCTGCCGCGGCGGCGACGGCGAGCTGCTGATGCCGTGCGGGCGGTGCCGGCAGGTGCTCTACGAGTTCGGCGGCCCGGACTGCCTGCTGGACACCCCGGCCGGTGCGCTGCCGATGAGCGAGGTGCTGCCGCACGCGTTCGGTCCGGACGACCTGCCGTGAGCGAGCTTGCGAGCGAACCGATGTCACAGCCGGGGTTCTCCGCGGTCGACGTGATCCGTGCCAAGCGGGACGGCGGGCGGCTGACCGACGAGCAGATCGACTGGGTGGTCGACGCCTACACCCGCGGCGCGGTGGCCGACGAGCAGATGTCGGCGCTCGCCATGGCGATCTTCCTCAACGGGATGACCGCCGCCGAGACCGCGCACTGGACCCGCGCGATGGTCGACTCCGGCGAGCGGCTCTCCTGGCCGACCGGGCGGCCGACCGTCGACAAGCACTCCACCGGCGGCGTCGGCGACAAGATCACGTTGCCGCTCGCGCCGCTGGTGGCCGCGTGCGGGGCGGCGGTGCCGCAGCTGTCCGGGCGCGGGCTCGGGCACACCGGCGGCACGCTGGACAAGCTGGAGTCGATCCCCGGCTGGCGGGCGCAGCTGTCGACCGAGGAGATCGGTGCGCAGCTGGCGTCGGTCGGGGCGGTGGTGTGCGCGCCGACCGAGGGGCTGGCGCCGGCCGACCGCAAGCTGTACGCGCTGCGGGACGTGACCGGGACGGTGGAGTGCGTGCCGCTGATCGCGTCGTCGATCATGTCGAAGAAGATCGCCGAGGGCGCCGGCGGCCTGGTGCTGGACGTGAAGGTCGGCTCGGGCGCGTTCATGCCGGACCTGGCCGCGGCCCGCGAGCTCGCCTCCGCACTGGTGGAGATCGGCGTCGAGCACGGGCTGCGGATCTCGGCGATGATCACCGACATGTCCGCGCCGCTGGGCCGCGCGGTCGGCAACGCGGTCGAGGTCGCCGAGTCGGTCGAGGTGCTGCGCGGCGGCGGGCCGGCCGACGTGGTGGAGCTGACGCTGGCGTTGGCGCGGGAGATGCTCGCGCTGGCGGGGATCGACGCCGATCCGGCGGAGGTGCTGGCCTCCGGGCGGGCCTACGAGACGTGGCGGGCGATGATCTCCGCGCAGGGCGGCGACCCGGACGCCGAGCTGCCGTCGCCGGCGCACGTCGAGACGGTCACCGCGGAGCGGGACGGCGTGGTCGCCTCGCTGGACGCGCGGGCGGTCGGCGTGGCCGCGTGGCGGCTCGGCGCCGGGCGGGCGCGCAAGGAGGACCCCGTACAGGCCGCTGCCGGCGTCGTGTGCCGTGCGAAGCCGGGCGAACGGGTGCGGGCCGGGGAGCCGGTGCTGGAGCTGCGTACGGACACCCCGAACGCCGTTCCGTCCGCCCTGGCGGTGCTGTCCGACGCGTTCGTGATCGCCGACGAGGCCCCGCCGGCGACCCCGCTGGTCATCGAGACGATTCGTCCCTGAACCCCGCGGCCACCCGCTCCAGCTCGGCGCGGTAGCCCGCCCACCAGTCCGCGTCGCCGGGCGCGAGGTTGTCGGTGCGGGCGAGCATCCCGGCGGCGCCGTCGATCAGCTCGCGGACGATGTCGGCGTGGCCGGCGTGCCGGTGGGTCTCCGCGGTCATGTGCACCAGGACGCGGTGCAGGGGAACCTCGGCCCGGTCGGCCGGCCAGTGCGGCACCCGGCCGACCGCGTCCAGCGCGAGCGCCTCGATCGTGGCGTCCGAGTGCGCGCACGCCCGCCGGTACAGGCCGACGATGTCCTCGCGGGACTCCTCGGCGGTCGCCCACATGTCGACGTTCGGGGTCGTGTCGTCGTGATACCAGGGCGGCAGCACGTCGAACGGCCGGCCGAAGGTGAACCCGAAGTAGCCGATCTCGCAGCCGGCCAGGTGCTTGACCAGCCCGAGCAGGTTCGTGCCGGTGGGCGTCAGCGGCCGGCGGACGTCGTACTCGGAGAGCCCGTCGAGCTTCCACAGCAGCACGTCGCGCGCGTCCTGCAGGTAGCGGCGCAGGTCCGCCTTCTGGTCGCTCATGCCCACAGCGTGCCAGATGGCACCGACGGTTCCCGGACGGCGGAAGGCCCCGACGCGGACGCCGGGGCCTTCCGATGCGCGAGAGTGCTAGTTCGACACCTCGGCGTCGTCGTTCTCCTCGTTGCGCGGGGTGTTCTTCTGCGCCTTGCCGTTGCGGCGGCGGGCGGTCTGCCGCGGCAGGGTGGCCGGCGGGCGCGGGGGCTGCGCGCCGCCGCCCATCATCAGCTCCGCGAACGTGGCCATGGCCTCGTCGAGGTGGCCGCCGATGCGCCGCTCGGACTCCTCGTTGCTCTTCTTGACCATCGACGCGACCGAGTCGGAGTCCGGCTGCTTGGTCAGGGTCCCCTCGACCTTGCTGAGACTCTCCGTGATCGACGACCCCATGTCGGTGATCTTCTGGGTGAATCCGTCCTCGACCAGGTCGAGTCGGGTCGTCAGGTCGTCCAGGCGGCCGGTCACCTGCTCCAGCCGGGCCGCGAGGGACTCCAGCCGCTCGGTGCCGTCCACCGTCGACTTGGTGTCCTCGATGGCGTCCTGCACCGACTTGCGGGCCTCGTCGACCGCGCCGCGCACGCCGGTGGCCTTCTCGTCGATGTTGTTGTGCAGCGCGTTGGCGGTGTCGCCCAGCCGC
>DATABL010000321.1:0-32006 GCA_036259595.1 Actinophytocola sp. | reverse complement strand
AGGCGCGCGAGTGCGGCCTGCAGCACCATGAACAGGCTCGTTCCGGTCGCCGACGCCAGCGCGTCCAGCCGGCGACGCAGGGGCTCGTCCAGCACCAGCGGGGCGAAGTCGGCGGCGTCGCTGGGGTCGTCGGTGGGCTCGCGGTCGGTGGGGAGGGACAGGCGCGGGAGGTCGGCCAGGCGGTCGCGCCAGTACGCGTGGTGGCGGTCGGTGGCGGCGAGGAGGTCGGTGGACCAGGCGGCGTAGTCGGCGTAGGTCACGGGGAGTGGGGTCCACTGTGGAGCCTCACCGGCGCGGCGGGACTCGTAGGCGTGGGCCAGGTCGGCGAACAGGGGAACCACCGACCACTCGTCCACGCCGGCGTAGTGCATGGTGAGCACGAGGGTCGCGGAGTCGGCCAGCCAGTGGGCCCGGAACGGGGGCTCGACCGCGGGGTCGAGGGCGACGGACCGCGGCGAGCCCTTGTCGAGGACGACGAGCCGGGGCGGGGCCGCCGGGGTCAGGTGCGTGCCGACCAGGGTGCGCAGGGGCTCGTGTCGGTTCACCAGGTCGTCGATGGCGGCGGTCAGGGCGTCCAGGTCCGCGTCGGGGAGGGCGATGGCGAAGGCGTGGTCGGGCGTGGTGTGGTTGAGCTGGTTGCGTTGCACCGGGGCCGCCGGGGGCAATCCCTGGCCGACCCGGGGAGTCAGGGCGGGACGGGCCGCGCCGGCGTCGGCGATCCGGTCGGCGAGGGTGGCCACGGTGGGGGCGTCGAACACGTCGCGGATCGTCAGGTCGACGGCGAACGCGGCGCGGGTCCGGGCACACAGGCGCATCGCGGCCATCGAGTGGCCGCCGAGGGCGAAGAAGTTGTCGTGCACGCCGACCTCGGGGAGGTCGAGGACCTCGGCGAACACGGCGGCCAGGCGGTGCTCCGTCGGCGTGGTCGGGCGTTCGGTGCCGGTCAGGGTCGACCAGTCGACCGCCGGCAAGGCGCGGCGGTCGAGCTTTCCGTTGGGGGTCAACGGGAGCGGGCCGTCCAGGGGCACGACCGTCGCGGGCACCATGTGCTCCGGCAGGAACTCGGCCAGGTACGCGCGCAGCTCCACCGGGTCGACCAGGCCGGTGGCGTAGGCGACCAGACGTGCGCCGGCCCCCGAACCATCGACCACGACCGCGGCCTGCCGCACCGACGGGTGGCGGGCGAGGGTCGCCTCGATCTCGCCGAGCTCGACGCGGAACCCGCGGATCTTGACCTGGTCGTCGACGCGGCCGAAGAAGTCCAGTACGCCGTCGCGCCGCCACCTCGCCCGGTCGCCGGTGCGGTACATGCGGCTGCCGGGCGGGCCGAACGGATTGGCCACGAACCGGCCGGCGGTCAGGGCGGCGCGGCCGAGGTAGCCGCGGGCCAGGCCGCGGCCGGCGACGTACAGCTCGCCGATCACCCCCGGCGGCACCGGGCGGAGTGTCTCGTCGAGCACGTACACCCGCGTGTTCGGGTCGGGCACGCCGATCGGCACCGCGCCGGGCCAGTCCGGGTCGGCCTGCCACAGCGTCGAGTTCACCGTCGCCTCGGTCAGGCCGTACGCGGCCAGCACGTTCAGCCGGCCCGCCCAGCGGCCGATCAGGTCCGGGGGCACCGTCTCGGTGCCGACGAGGATCGTCGCGCCCGCGGGCAGCGGGCAGTCCGCCGGCAGTGCCGAGACCAGCGACGGCGGCAGGATCAGGTGCGTGATCCGCTCGCGGGCGAGGAACTCCGACAGCGGGCGGCCCGCGGTCCGGACCTCCTCGGGCGCCAGCACGAGCGTGCCGCCCACGCACAGGGCCATGGTCAGCTCGAACACGGCTACGTCGAAGCCGACCGACGCGTACTGCAGGACCCGGCTGTCCTCACGCAGCCGCATCCGGTCGATCGCGGTCGCGGCCAGCGAGGCGATCCCGTCGTGCGGGACCACGACGCCCTTGGGCCGGCCGGTCGAGCCGGAGGTGTAGATGACGTACGCGGCGGAGTCGATGCTCGGCCCTGCAAGCAGGCCTTCGATGTCCAAACCGAGCGGTCCGTTTTCCAGGGTGGACGGATCGAAGTCGTCGAGCGGGACGGTGTCCAGCAGCAGCCGCGCGGCGCCGGTGTCCGGGATCTTGCCGGTGACGGTCTCGGTGGCGACCACCAGCCGGGCGCCCGCGTCCTCGAGCAGGTAGGCGAGCCGGTCCGCGGGGTGGGTCAGGTCCAGCGGCAGGTACGCCGCGCCCAGCTTCACCACCGCCAGCACCGCGGCCACCAGGTCGGCCGACCGCGGCACGGCCACGCCGACCACGTCCTCCGGCCCGACGCCGTGCCGGGCCAGCAGGCGGGCGATCCGGTTCGAGCGGGCGTCGAGCTCGGCGTAGGTCCAGCTGGTCGCGCCGTCCACGACCGCCTCGGCGTCGGGCTTCGTCGCCACGCAGCGGGCGAACAGCTCCGGCATGGTCAGCTCGGGCACCACGCGGTCGGTGTCGTTGAACCCGGTGACCACGTCGTGCCGCTCGGCGTCCGTCCGCAGATCCACAGTGGACAGCGGGGCGTCCGGGTCGGCGATCACGGCGGTGAGCAGGGTGACCAGGCGGGTGCCGAGGGCGGCGACGGTGGAGGCGTCGAACAGGTCGGTCGCGTACTCCAGGCGGCACTCGACCCGCCCGCTGTGCTCGGCGAAGCTGAACACCAGGTCGAACTTCGCGGTGTGCGCGTCGAAGCCGACCGGCTCGGCGGTCAGCCCGGGCAGCTCCAGCCGTTCGTCGCCGACGTTGTGGTAGCCGACCATCACCTGGAACAGCGGGTTGCGCGACAGCGAGCGCGCCGGGTTGAGGCGTTCCACCACCGACTCGAACGGCACGTCGGCGTGGGAGAACGCGGCCAGGTCGACGTCCTTCACGGTCGCGACCAGCTCGGCGAACGACACCCCGCCGGACACCGGCGTGCGCAGCACCAGCGTGTTCACGAAGAACCCGACCAGCTCGTCCAACGCCCCGTCGACCCGGCCGGCGATCGGCGCGCCGAGCGGGACGTCCCCGCCGGCGCCGATGCGGTGCAGCAGCGCCGCGACGGCCGCGTGCAGCAGCATGAACATGCTCGCGCCGGTCTCGGTGGCCAGGTCGCGCAGACCGGTGCTCACCTCGGGCGGCAGCGTGACGAGCTCCTCCGCGCCGTGGAACGACGGCCGGGCCGGGCGCGGCCGGTCGGTCGGCAGGTCCAGCTCCCGGGGCGCGCCGTCGAGCACGCGCTGCCAGTGGTCCAGCTGGTGGGCCGCCAGGCCGTCCAGCAGGCGGCGCTGCCAGAGCGTGTAGTCGGCGTACTGCACCGGCAGCGGCGTCCAGTCCGGCGCGGTGCCGGCGAGGCGGGCCCGGTAGGCGGCGGCGAGGTCGCGCAGGAACGGGCGGTCGGACCACTCGTCGGTGGTGATGTGGTGCAGCAGGACCACGACCACGTGCTCCAGCTCGGACACCCGGCCGACGGTGACCCGCAGCGGCAGTTCGGTGGCCAGGTCGAACGGGCGTTCCACCGCGGCCTGCACGTCGAGGTCGTCGACGACCTCGACCGGGACGTCCGGGTCGACCAGAACCCGTTGGTAGGGCTGGCCGTCCCGCTCCACGAACACCGTGCGCAGGACCTCGTGCCGGGCCACCACGTCGGCGAGCGCGGCGCGCCACGCGTCGAGGTCGAGCCGCCCGCGCAGCCGGAACACGAGCGGGAAGTTGTAGGCCGCGCCGCCGCCCTCCAGCTGCTGGATGACCCAGAGTCGTTGCTGTGCGTGGGAGAGCGGCACCTCCGCCGGCCGCTCCACGGCGACCAGCGGCGGCCGGGACGCCACCCCGACCCTGTCGACGCGCCCGGCCAGCTCGGCCACGGTCGGCGCCTCGAACAGGTCGCGGATCGCCAGGTCGACGTCCAGCGCAGTGCGCGCGCGGCTGATCAGGCGGGTGGCGAGCAGCGAGTGCCCGCCCAGCTCGAAGAACCCGTCGTCCACGCCGACCGCCGACACGCCCAGCACCTCGGCGAACAGGCCGCACAGGACCTCCTCGGTGTGGGTGGACGGGGCCCGGCCCCGTGCCGACGCGAGCGGAGGGGCCGGCAACGCCCGCACGTCGAGCTTGCCGTTGACGGTCAGCGGCAGGTGGTCGACCGGCACGATCGCGGCCGGCACCATGTAGTCCGGCAGCCGCTCCCTCAGGTACTCCCGCAACCCGTCGCCGCCGGGCACGACGTAGGCGACGAGCCGCTTGGCGGCGCCGGCGTCCACCGCGACCACCGCGGCCTGGGTGACCGCGGGGTGCGCCGCCAGCACGGCCTCGACCTCGCCCAGCTCCACCCGGTAGCCGCGGATCTTCACCTGGTCGTCGGTGCGGCCGAGGAAGTCCAGGTTCCCGTCCGCGCGGCGCCGCACCAGGTCGCCGGTGCGGTACATGCGGGAGCCGGGCGCGCCGAACGGGTCGGCGACGAACCGGCCGGCGGTCAGCCCGGGCCGGTCGTGGTAGCCGCGGGCCAGGCCGATGCCGGCGACGTAGAGCTCTCCGGGAGCGCCGGGCGGCACCGGGCGCAGCCGGGCGTCGAGCACGTGCCCGCGGGTGTTCCAGATCGGCCGGCCGACGGTCGGCGAGTCGGAGTCCTTTGTGGACGCTCCGAGTGTGTTGATCGTGTACTCGGTCGGCCCGTACAGGTTGTAGCCGTAGGTTCCGTCGGTGTCGCGCAGCCGCCGCCACACCACGTCCGGCACGGCCTCGCCGCCGAGCAGCACCAGCGGCGGCACGTGCCCCTCCAGCAGGCCTTCCTCGAACAGCAGCTGCGCGTAGGTGGGGGTGACGTTGACGACGTCGATCCGGTGCTCCGCGCAGTAGGCGACCAGCGCGGCCGCGTCCCGCCGCAGCTCCTCGTCGCACACGTGCACCTCGTGGCCCTCGACGAGCCACAGCAGCTCCTCCCACGACATGTCGAACGCGAACGACACGGTGTGCGCGATCCGCAGCCGCCGCCCCGCGGCCGCGACCGTGGGATCGAAGATCTCCGCGCGGTGGTTGAGCTGCATGTTCGTCAGCCCGCGGTACGGGGTGACCACGCCCTTCGGCCGCCCGGTCGACCCGGACGTGTAGATCACGTACGCCGGGTGGTCCAGGGAGAACCGCGGCCGCTCGGTGATCTCACCACCCGGCAACGACTCCAGGTCCACCTCGTCCAGCCGGACCGCGTCCGCCGACAGCGCCGGATCCACAGTGGACATAGATACCAGGCACACCGGCGCGGTGTCGTCGACCATCAGTCGCAGCCGCTCCACCGGGTGGTCGAGGTCCAGCGGCAGGTAGGCCGCACCCGTGCGCAGCACCGCGAACAGCGCCACGACCATCTCGACCGACCGGGGCAGCGCCAGCGCCACCACGGTCTCCGGCGCCGCACCGCGCGCCAGCAACAGCCGGGCGAGCCGGTTGATCCGGGCGTCCAGCTCGGCGTAGGTCAGCGTCGTCCCGCCGAACACCAGCGCGACCTCGTCCGGCGTGCGGTCGGCCTGCTCGGCCAGCATCTCGGCGACCGTCACCTCCGGCACCGGGTGATCGTTGGCGGCCGCCGTGAGCAGGTCGGTTTCCTCCGGCAACAGCAGGTCCAGCTGCCCGACGAGCACCGCCGAGTCCTCGGCGAGCCGGTCGAGCAGGGTGGTGAAGCGGGTCAGGTAGCCGGCCGGGGTGTCGTCGTCGAACACGTCCGGGCGGTACTCCAGCTTGACCGCCAGGGTCTCCCCTGGCGTGACGACCAGCGTCAGCGGATAGTGCGTGGCGTCGACACCGGTCATCGCGGCGATGCCGTGCCGGTCCCGGAGGGCGGTGTACGTGTCGGCGTCGACGAAGTTCTGCAGCACGTACAGCGTGTCGAACAGCACCGGGTGCCCGGCCAGCTGCTGCAGCTCGCCCAGGCCCAGGTACTCGTGCGGCATCAGCGCGGTACGCCGGTCGTGCACGCGCCGCACGAGCCCGGCGACGGTCTCGTGTGGATCGAGCGTGACCCGGACCGGCACCGTGTTGAGGAACAGCCCGATCGCACTGTCCACATCAGGCACCTCGGGCGGACGCCCGGCGACCGTGGTGCCGAACACGACGTCGCCGCGCCCGGTCGTGCCGGCGAGCACCAGCGCCCACGCGGTGTTGAGCAGGGCGTTGAGCGTGACCCCGGCCCGCCGGGCCGCGGCACGCAGCCGGCCGGCGTCCAGCTCGGCCAGGTGCCGGCGCGGGATCACCGGCCGCCTCGCCAGGTCCGCGCGGCCGACCAGGGTCGGCTCGGTGAGCCCGGCGAGCGCGTCCCGCCACGCCGCCCGCGCCGCGTCGGTGTCCTGACTGGACAACCAGACCAGGTAGTCGCGGTACGAGCCGGGAGTCGGCAGCCCCGTGGGGTCGCCGCCGCGTTCGTACAGCGACAGCAGCTGGTCCAGGAAGTGGCTCTGCGACCACCCGTCCCACAGGATCAGGTGGTGGGTGGTGAGCAGGCGATCGCCGCCGTCGAGGCGGACGACGGTCATCCGGAACAGCGGGGGGGACGCGAGGTCGAACCGCCGGGCCCGGTCGGCGGCCGCGACTTCCTCGGCGCGCGCCAGCTGGTCCGGCTCGCCGGTCAGGTCCACGACCTGGACCGGCACCTCGGGCGCGGTGGCGACGAACTGGACCGGCACCGGCACGCCGTCGCTGGTGAACCCCGCGCGCAGGCTCGGGTTGCGGGCCAGCAGCGCCGCCCCCGCGGCCCGCAGCGCCTCGACGTCGAGCCTGCGGTCGAGGTCCAGCGCGCCCTGCGCGGTGTAGACGTCCAGCTCGGCGGCGTCGTAGCTGGCGTGGAAGAGCAGGCCCTCCTGCAGCGGGGACAGCGGCCAGATGTCCTCGACCGGCTGCCCGGCGACGGCGTGCACCCGCTCGACGGCGTCCGGGTCGAGCGGCAGCAGCGACCCGAGCTCGCGCAGCGCGGCCAGCCAGCCGTCGGCGATCGCGTGTACGTCGGCGTCGTCGAGCCGGCCGCCGTCCCAGGTCCACGCCGCCCGCAGCCGCGGCCCGTCCGGGGTCTCCGCGCACAGGGCGTTCAGCTCCAGCAGGTGCGACATGCCGAGGTCGCCGTGCGGGGCGACGGCGAGCGCGTCGGCCTCGGGCGCGGGGGCCCAGTCCTGGTCCTGGGCGGCGGGGAAGCGGCCGAAGTAGTTGACCAGTACCTGCGCCCGGGACGCGGCCGCCAGCAGCGGCGCGGTCTGCGCGTTGAGGTGGCGCAGCAGGCCGTGCCCGAGCCCGTGGTCCGGTGCCGCCCGCAGTGCCCGGCGCACCAGCCGCCGCTGCGCGAGCGGGTCCGGCGTGGACGGGAGGCGCACCGGCTGGACGCTGGTGAACCAGCCGACCGTGCGGGACAGGTCGTGGTCGCCCTCGCGGCCGTGCCGCTCGACGTCCACCAGGAGGTCGCCCGCCGATCCCCAGCGGGTGACCGCGACCCGCAGCGCGGTGAGCAGCAGCTCGGTCGGCTCGCTGAGCAGGGCCTCGGTGTCCTCTGCGGACAGCTCGACGACGTGGGTACGGCTGTCCCGCAGTGCACCGGGGCGCGCGTCGGGCACGAGGTCGGCGCCGGGGGCGAGGGTGTCGGTCCAGTGGGCCAGCTCGGCCAGCCGGTGCGGGGCGTGCGCCTGCGCGACCAGGTCGCGGGCGAACCGGCGCAGGGACGTGCCGACCGGCTCCAGCTCCTCCCCGGCCCACGCGGCGGCGAGGTCGCCGAGCAGGACCCGCCACGACACGCCGTCGACGACCAGGTGGTGCGCGACGAGCAGCAGCCGGCCGGGCTCGGTGCCCGCGTCGAACCAGACGGCCTGGAGCACGACGCCGGCGTCCGGGTCGAGCCGGTCGGCGGCGGCGTCGGCCTCGGCCGCGAGGTCCGCGGTCGCGGGCACCCGCCGCAGCGAGACGTCGGCGTCGGGCAGTGACTCCAGGGACCACAGGTCGGGGGTGACCCGCACGAGCCGCTGCCGCAGGCCGTCGTGGTGGTCCAGCACGGCCCGCAACACCCGGGTGATCGCCTCGACGGTGGCGCCGGCGGGGGTGCGCAGCAGCATCGGCAGCGTGAACCGGTCGATCGGCCCGCCGCGTTCGCGCAGGTGGTGCACCACCGGCAGCGGCGGGATGTCGCCGACCCCGTCCTGGTCGGGCACCGGCGTGGGTTCGGGGGACAGGGCGGCGAGCGCGGCGGGTGTGCGGTGGGTGAACACGTCCCGGGGGCTCAGCTCGATCCCGGCCCTGCGGGCGCGGGTGGACACGCTGATCGACAGGATGCTGTCGCCGCCGAGCGCGAAGAAGTCCTCGTCCGGGCCCACCCGGTCGACCTTGAGCACCGCGGCGAACACGTCGCACAGCACCCGTTCCCGCTCCCCGCCGGTGTTCCGTGCCGGTCCGCGGACCAGGTCCGGAGCGGGCAGCGCGTCCCGGTCGAGCTTGCCGCTCGGGGTGCGCGGCATGGCCGCCAGCGCCACCAGCGTGTCCGGCACGAGCGACGCCGGCAGCCGCTCCGCGAGCCGGGCGAGCACCGCCGCGGTGTCCGCGGTGGCGGGCGTGACGTAGCCGACCAGACGGGCGCCGCCCGGGCCGTCGGTGCGGGCGAGCGCGACCGCGCCGGTGATGCCGGGGTGGGCGGCCAGAGCGGCCTCGACCTCGCCCAGCTCCACCCGGTTGCCGCGGATCTTGACCTGCTGGTCGGCGCGGCCCAGGTACACCAGGGCGCCGTCGTCCAAGCGCCGCACAACGTCACCGGTGCGGTACATGCGCTCGCCGTGCGCGCCGAACGGGTCGGCGACGAACCGCGCGGCGGTCAGCGCCGGCCGGTCGTGGTAGCCGCGGGCCAGCTGCGCGCCCGCCACGTACAGCTCGCCCGGCACCCCGGGCGGGGTCGGGCGCAGGTAGTGGTCCAGCACGTACAGCCGGGTGTTGGCGACCGGGAGCCCGATCGGCACCGTCCCGTCCGACGCCGTGCCGTCGTGGCGCCACCAGGCGACCTGCACGGCGGTCTCGGTCGGCCCGTACACGTTGTGCAGCGGCCCCGACCACCGGTCGGCGACGGCCGCGGCCAGCGCGTCGCCGCCGCTGAACACCCGCAGCCGCGCGGGGTCCACCCCGGACTCGAGCAGCGCGGGCAGCATGGCGGAGACGGTCAGCAGCGTGGTCACGTCGTGCTCGCGGATGGTCGCGGCGAGCCGGGCCGGGTCGCGGTGCGCGTCCCGGCCGGCGAGCACGACCGTGGCGCCCGAGGTGAGCGGCCACAGGATCTCCAGCAGCGCGGGGTCGAAGCCGGCCGAGATCTGGTGCAGCACCCGGTCGTCCGCGCCGAGCGGGAACTCCCGCCGGAGCCAGGTGAGCTGGTTGACGATCGCCCGGTGCGGCACCGGGACGCCCTTGGGTCGTCCGGTCGAGCCCGACGTGTAGATCAGGTAGGCGGCGTGCTCCGGCGACACCGGTGTCCCGCCGACCGGGCCGCCGCGCGCCGCGCGCACGTCCTCGCCGGTGAGCACCGCCGACGCCCCAGAGTCGGCCAGCATCAGCTCGCGCCGCTCGGCCGGGTAGTCGACGTCCACCGGGAGGTACACCGCGCCCGCCGCCAGCACGCCGAGCATCCCCACGACCAGCTCCACCGACCGCGGCACCGCCACCGCGACCACGGTCTCCGGTCCGGCGTCGAGCCGGTGCGCGACCGCGAGCGCCCAGTCGAGCAACTCCCGGTAGGTCAGCCGCTCGCCGCCGACGACCGCCACCGCGTCCGGCGTCCGCGCCGCCTGCTCGGCGACCAACTCGGCCACCGTCGCCGCCGGAACCTCCAGTGACGGCCCGACCAGCGGCCCGGTCGCGGCGAGGTCGAGGTGGGCCACCGGACGGGCCGGTTCGTCGGCCACGGCGGACAGCAGGTGCGTGAGCCAGTCGCCGATCCGCCGCACGTCGGCGTCCGCGATGCGGGCGGCGTCGTACTCGAACCGCACCCGCAGGGACTCGCCGGGGAACACGACCAGGGCCAGCGGGTAGTGCCCCTCGCCGACGTCGGTGACCTCGCCGACCTCGATCGTGCCGGCCGGATCGGTCCGCCGGCCGCGCGCGGGGAAGTTCTCGAACACCACCAGCGTGTCGAACAGCTCCGGGAGGCCCGCGATCCGCTGCAGCTCCCCGAGCCCCAGGTAGTGGTGGTCGGACAGGTCCGCCTGCGCGTCCTGCAGCGCGGCCAGCGCCTCGGCCACCGGCTGCCCGGGTTCCCAACGCATCCGCACCGGCAGCGTGTTGGCGAACAGTCCGACCATCGACTCGATCCCGTCCACCTCGGACGAGCGGCCGGACACCGTGGTGCCGAACAGCACGTCCGCGCGCCCGGTGAGTCGCCCGAGCAGCAACCCCCACGCGCCCTGCACCAGCGTGTTCAGCGTCAGATCGTGCTCCCGGGCGCACGCGGTGAGCCGCGCGGTGAGGTCGGCCGGCAGCTCGGCGTCCATCCGCCCCGGCTCGTGCCGGCCGGCGGGTCGGGTGCCGGGCAGCAGCGTCGGACCGTCCAATTCGGACAGCTCGGCGCGCCAGGCCGCCCGCCCCGTCTCGCGGTCCAGGCCGGCGAGCCACTCGTGGTAGCGGCGGTACGGGGTCACGGCCGGCAGCGGCGGCGGCTCGCCGTGCGGGGCGTAGAGCGCGAGCAGCTCGCGCAGCAGGATCGAGCCGGACCAGCCGTCGGCGGCGATGTGGTGCATGGTGAGCACCAGCCAGCCCCGGCCCGTGCCGGCGACCAGCGTGGCCCGCAGCAGCGGCGCCACCCCCAGGTCGGTGCCCGCGGCGCGCTCCTGCGCGGCCACCCGCGCGGGGTCCCCGGTGGTCTCCCGCCACGGAACCGTCACCCGCTCGGCGACGACCTGCACGACCCGCCCGTCGTCGAGCTGCCGGAACGACGCCCGCAGCGGCGCGTGCCGGTCCACCACGCCCTGCACCGCCCGCCGCAGCGCGGTCGGGTCGACCTCGCCGACCAGCTCGATCGTCTGCTGGGCCAGGTACACGTCGTCCGCGTCCTGCGCGTGGAAGAAGAAGCCCTCCTGCAACGGGGTCGCCGGCAGCACGCCGGCCTCGCGGTCCGGCTCACGCGCCGGTGCCGGCTCCGCGACCGGCTCGGCCACCGCGGCGAGTGCGGCGACCGTGCGCAGCCGGAACACCTCGCGCGGGCTCACCCGCAGCCCCGCCGCACGAGCCCGCGTCACCAGCTGGATCGCGACGATGCTGTCGCCGCCCAGCTCGAAGAAGCTGTCCCGCACCCCCACCGACGGCAGCCCCAGCACCTCGGCGAACACGTCCGCCAGCACTCGCTCGGTCTCCGTGCTCGGCGCCGCGTCCCCGGCCAGCCCGGCCCAGTCCGGCTCGGGTAGCGCGCGGGCGTCGAGCTTCCCGTTCGGCGTCAACGGAAGCTGACCGTCCACAGTGACCACCGCGGACGGCACCAGGTACTCCGGCAGCCGCTCGACGGCGTAGGCACGCACGTCTCGCGGGTCCCCGCCCACGACGTAGGCCACCAGCCGCTGGTCCCGCGCCAGCACCGCGGCCTGCCGGACCTCGGGGTGGCGCAGCAGCACGCTCTCCACCTCGCCCGGCTCCACGCGATGCCCGCGGATCTGCACCTGCGCGTCCGAGCGCCCCAGGAACTCCAGGTTCCCGTCCGCACGCCACCGCACCCGGTCACCGGTCCGGTACATGCGCGCACCGGCCGCACCGAACGGGTCGGCCACGAACCGCCCGGCCGTCAGCCCCGGCCGGTCCCGGTACCCGCGCGCCAGCCCACGCCCGCCCACGTACAGCTCGCCGACGACCCCCACGCCGACCGGCCGCAGCGCGGCGTCCAGCACGTACAGCCGCGTGTTCGGGTCCGGGCCGCCGATCGGCACCGGTCCCGACCAGCCGGGCTCGGCGAGCCACAGCGTCGAGTTCACCGTCGCCTCGGTCAGCCCGTACGCCACCACCACGCGCTGGGTCGGCGACCAGCGGGCCACCAGCTCCGCCGGCACCGACTCGGTGCCAACCACCAGCACCGCGCCCTCGGGCAGCCGGCACTCCGGCGGCAGCGCGGCCACCAGCGACGGCGGCAGGATCATGTGCGTCGCCCCGTGCGCGGCGAGGTAGTCGGTCAGCTCGGGACCCGCGACCCGGCGTTCCTCCGGCACCAGTACCACCCGCGCACCGGTGCCCAGCGCCATGCACAGGTCCCACACCGCCACGTCGAACCCCACCGACGCGAACTGCGCCACCCGGCTCTCCGCCGACACGCCCAGCCGCCGGACCGCCGTCGCGACGAGACTCCCGATCCCGTCGTGGGTGACCACGACCCCCTTGGGCCGCCCGGTCGACCCGGACGTGTAGATCACGTACGCCGCCGCGCTCACCGGCGTCGAGATGCCCAGAGCGGCCGGGCTGTAGGTGGACAGGTCGAGATGATCGAGCATCGTGTCGGTCAGGACCACCCGCGCACCGGAATCGGCCACCATGTACGCCCGCCGCTCCGCCGGGTGGTTCAGGTCCAGCGGCAGGTACGCCGCGCCCGCCTTCATCGTCGCGAGCAGCGCCATCACCAGCGTCGGCGTGCGCGGCAGCGCCACCGCCACCACGTCCTCCGGCCCGACCCCGTGCTCGATCAGCAGCCGCGCCAACCGGTTCGCCGCGGCGTCCAGCTCCGCGTAGGTCAGCGTCTCGTCCTCGCACACCAGCGCGACCGCGTCCGGCGTGGCCCGCGCGTGCCGCTCGAACGCCGCCGGCCAGGTGACCTCGTCGGTCTCGACCGGATCGGCCCCCAGCGACAGGATCCGGAAAAGCTCGTCGGCCGGCACCAGCTCGACCGTCCGCAGTGGAACGTCCGGTGTGGACACCAGTGCGTCGAGTACCGCCAGCAGCCCGTGCTCGTGCGCGGCGAGCTCCGCCTGCCCGCACACCGCCGCGTCCGCGTCCAGGTCGAGCTGGGTCTCCCCGCCCGGCTGGTCGATGACGGTCACCGCGAGGTCGGGCACCGGGCCCGGCCACACGTCGTGCAGGCCGGTGACCGCGTCCCCGAACGGCAGGTCACCGGTGTAGCCGATGACGTTCACCGTCGGCCCGACCAGCCCGCCGACCTCCTTCCCCGCACCCAGCTCGCGGGCCAGCTCCTCGGCCCGGAACCGATTGTGCGCCACCACGTCCGCCACCTCGCCGGCCACCGCGGCCAGCACGGCGGACAGCGGCGCCGCCGCGTCGACGGAAACCCGCAGCGGCAGCACGTTCGACGCCATCCCCGGCACCCCGGACGCCGCCGCCCCGGCCCGCCCGGTCACCGGCAGCCCCAGCACCACGTCGTCCGCGCCGGTAGCCCGGTGCACGTAGCCCGCGACCGCGGCGACCAGCACCCGCGACGGCCGCACCCCCGCCCGCGCGGCGAACTCCCGCAGCCGCGCGGTCCGCGCCGCGTCCAGCACGACCCGCCGCCGCTCGATCCGGGTCGTCGGCGCGGTCGGCCGGGGCAACAGCCGTGTCGGCGACGGCACGTCGGCGAACCGCGACAGCCAGTACGCCCGGTCGGTGTCGTAGGCCGCGCTCGCCCGGTAGTCCGCCTCGGCGTCGGTCAGCCGTGACAGCGCCCAGTCCGCCGGCGCACTGTCCGATGTGTACAACTCGGCCGCGCGCCGGCACAGCAGCATCGTCCCGATGCCGTCGATGACGATGTGGTGGTACCGCTGATGCCACCACACGCGCTCGTCCGGCAGCCGGATCAGCACGTGCCGGTACAGCGGCCCGGTACTCAGCTCCATCGGCCGCGCCCGGTCCTCGGCGATCCACGCCAGGGCCGCGGCCTCGGTGGGAAAGTCCAGCACCGGCACGGAGACGTCGGCCGGCACCGCGACCTGCACGGGCCTGCCGTCCCGCACCTCGAACCGCACGTGCAGGCACTCGGCCTCGCCGAGCGTCCGGACCACCGCGGCCCACAGCCGGTCGAGGTCGACCGGGCCGCGGAGCTCCAGGTACACGGCGATGTTGAACGCCGTGCCGTCGGGCTCGACCTGCTGTGCGTACCAGACGCCGGCCTGTGCGCCGGTGAGCGGCAGTCCCATCACGACCGGGCGAGCAGCGGCACGAACTCGTCGATGGCGTAGGGGATGCTCAGCACGGTGTTGAACGACAGCGCGGCCCCGATCGGCGGTTCGGCGTAGGGCACGAACATCGCCCGGTTCTCCTTGGCCACGTCGAGGCCCTGGAACACCGGGTCGGCCTTGATCCGCTGCTCGGCGGTCGGGTCGGCGGTGAGGAACACCAGCAGGTCGGTGTCGATCAGGTCACCGCGCTCGGTGGAGACCTCGGCGGCGTTGTTGTCCCCGGCGGCCTCGTTGATCGCGTCCGGCACCACGAAACCCATCTCGGTCATGAAGACGGCCTTCGGGTCGGTCTCCTGGAACACCGCGTACTGGCCGGGCTGGAACGGGTCGACCACCGCGACGGTCCGGCCCTTCCACTCCGGGTGCTCCGCCCGGACCCGCGCGAACCTGTCGTCGACGTCGGAGATCAGGTCCTCGACCTCGTCGGCCTTGCCGAGCGCCTGCCCGGCCAGCCGGGTCATCTCCTGCCAGGGCGCGCCGTAGTCCGGGAAGTCCTTGGGCTGCCCGACGACCGGCGCGATCTTGGACAGCTCGTCGTACTGCTCCTTCGACATGCCCGAGTACAGCGCGAGGATCAGGTCCGGCTCGAGGGTGAGGATCTTCTCCTTGTTGAAGTCGTCCCGCTCGCCGACGATCTCCGGCAGGTTCTCGCCCCACAGCTCCCTGGTCCACGGCCACTGCCCGTACGGGCGCTCCTTGAACCAGTCGATCGCGCCGACCGGCGTGACGCCCAGCGCCAGCACCGCGTCGTGGTCGGACAGGCCGAGCGTGACGACCCGCCGCGGCTCCTCGGGGATCGTGGTCGTGCCGTACTTGTGTTCGACCGAGACCGGGAACGCCGAGCCGGTCGGCGTGTCGCTCGCCGGCGGCGCGTCGGCGGCCTGCTCGTCCACCCCGCAGCCGGCGAGCACCAGCACCAGGGCGAGCGGGAGCAGTGTGCGCAGGAGAGACATCGTTTCCTCTTCGTACGGCGGGGACCGAAGTAAAGTTAGGCGAACCTTACCGCAACCGCGCCTGCTGAGGTATACCTATCCTAAGTAGGACCAGTAGGGTGAGTCACATGCGCGGGACCAGGGTGAGGCTGCTGGGGGTCTCGGCAGCCGTCCTGCTCGTGCTGTGCGTGCTGTCGCTCGCGATCGGCACCCGGTACGTGCCGCCCGACGAGGTGCTGCCCGCGCTGTTCGGCCACGGCGCCGGCGACATCGAGGCGCTGGTGTGGGGGGTGCGGCTGCCCAGGACGCTGCTCGCGCTGCTGGTCGGCGCGGCGCTCGGGCTGGCCGGCGCGGTGATGCAGGCGCTGACCCGCAACCCGCTGGGGGATCCGGGGCTGCTCGGCATCAGCGCGGGCGCGGCGTTCGGCATCGTGCTCGCGGTCGCCACCCTCGGCGTCACCTCGCTGTACGGCTACCTCGGCGCGGCGTTCGTCGGGGCGGCGGTCGCCAGCGCGGTCGTGTACGCGCTCGGCAGCGCCGGCCGCGGCGGGGCGACCCCGGTCAAGCTGGCGCTCGCCGGGGTGGCGATCACCGCGCTGCTGACGTCGCTGACGTCGGGGCTGACGCTGGTGTACCCGGAGGCGCTGAACCGCTACCGGTTCTGGGCCGCCGGGTCGCTCGCCGGGCAGGACGCGGGCGTGGTGGCGCGGGCGCTGCCGTTCGTGCTGGTCGGGGTCGTGCTGGCGCTGGCGTCGGCGAGCGCGCTGAACAGCATGTCGCTCGGGGACGACGTGGCGGTGGCGCTCGGTCGGCGGGTCGGGCTGGTGCGGGTGCAGGGGGTCGTGGCGATCACGCTGCTCACCGGCGCGGCGGTCGCGGTGGTGGGGCCGATCGTGTTCCTGGGGCTGGTCGTGCCGCACGTGGCACGCGCGATCACCGGGCCGGACCAGCGGTGGCTGATGCCGTTCGCGATGGTGCTGGCGCCGATCCTGCTGCTGGCGGCGGACCTCGTGGGGCGGGTGATCGCGCGGCCGGGGGAGACCGAGGTCGGGATCATCGTCGCGTTCGTGGGGGCGCCGTTCTTCATCGCGCTGGTCCGCCGGCGTCGTCTGGCGGAGCTGTAGATGGCGGCGCTGACGACGTTCCGGCTGACCACCCCGCCGGTGTCCGGGGTGCTGCGGCCGCGGCTGATCGCGGTGTGCCTGGTGCTGGCCGCCGTCGGGTTCTTCCTGTTCTGCCTCGGCATGACGGTGGGGGACTACCCGCTCGGCGTCGGGCAGGTGGTGGCGGCGCTGGTCAGCGAGGGCGACTACTACGACCAGGTGGTGGTCTACGACTGGCGGATGCCGCGCGCGCTCGTCGGCCTGCTCGTCGGGATCGCGTTCGGCATGGCCGGCGCGCTGTTCCAGACGATCACCCGGAACCCGCTCGCCAGCCCGGACGTCATCGGCATCTCGGCCGGCGCGACGACGGCCGTGGTCGCCGGGATCGTGCTCGGCTTCGGCACCGGGCTGGGCACCCAGGCGCTCGGGCTCATCGGCGGCCTCGGCGCGGCGCTGCTGATCTACCTGCTGGCGTGGCGGCGCGGGACGACCGGGTACCGGATCGTGCTGGTCGGCATCGGCGTGTCGTGGATGTGCGTGTCGGCGACCGGGTACCTGCTGGCGCGGGCGAAGCTGCACGAGGCGCAGGCGGTGGTCGGCTGGATGGTCGGCAACCTGAACGACGCCACCTGGAGCCACGTCGGGCCGCTGCTGGTGTCGATGGCCGTGCTGGTGCCCGCGGCGGTGGTGCTGGGCGGCTGGCTGCGCACGCTGAGCCTCGGTGACGACGTCGCCGTAGGCCTCGGCACGCCCGTGCAGCTGGCGCGGCTGGTGCTGTTGCTGACCGGGGTGGGCCTGGTCGCGTTCGGCACCGCGGCGGCCGGCCCGGTGGCGTTCGTCGCGTTGGCGGCGCCGCAGATCGCGAAGCGGCTGGTCGGGTCGCCGGTGCCGCCGCTGGTCGCGTCGGCGTTCACCGGTGCCGTGGTCGTGCTGGGCGGCGACCTGATCGCGCGGTCGATCCTGCCCGACACCCAGTTGCCGGTCGGCGTGGTGACCGGTGCGCTGGGTGCCCCGTTCCTGCTCTGGCTGCTGACCAGGGCCAACCGAGCCGGTTCCGGAGGATGACGGTGACATTACGCGCCGAGGGCCTGCGCCTCGCCTACGACGACCGGGTGGTGGTCGACGACCTCTCGCTGCGTGTCCCGCCGGGCGCGATCAGCGTGATCGTCGGCGCGAACGCGTGCGGCAAGTCGACGCTGCTGCGCGCGCTGGCCCGGCTGCTGACCCCACGCGCGGGCTCGGTGCACCTCGACGGCCGCTCGATCCACGCGATGCCGACCCGGCAGGTGGCGCGAGAGCTGGGGATCCTGCCGCAGGCCCCGGTGGCCCCGGAGGGCCTGACGGTGGCCGACCTGGTGACCAGGGGCCGGTCGCCGCACCAGAGCTGGTGGCGGCAGTGGTCGTCGGCCGACGAGGCCGCGGTGACCGGGGCCCTGCGCGCCACGGAACTCACCGACCTGGCGGACCGCCCGGTCGACGAGCTGTCCGGCGGCCAGCGCCAGCGCGCGTGGATCGCGATGGCGATCGCGCAGGAGACCCCGACCCTGCTGCTGGACGAGCCGACGACGTTCCTGGACCTGGCCCACCAGCTCGACGTGCTGGACCTGGTGGTGGACCTGAACCGGCACCAGGGCCGGACGGTGGTGATGGTGCTGCACGACCTGAACCAGGCGTGCCGCTACGCCGACCACGTGATCGCCATGAAGTCCGGCCGGATCGTCACCCAGGGCACCCCGGCCGAGGTGATCACCCCGGAGGTCGTGTCGGAGGTCTTCGACGTTGCCTGCCAGGTGACCACGGACCCGGTGAGCGGCACCCCGCTGATCATCCCGGTCAGCCGCCACCACGCCGTCCACGACCGAGGTGTGGCGGTGCCGGGCGGGCAGGTCTGAACGGGCGGACGCCTCCGTCCTCGCCGGTGGGACGGAGGCGCCCGGTCTCGCTCCCGCCTCGGTCTAGTTGAGGCCGTTGTCGATCGCGGTGACGAGTTCGCCGTTGGACGTGTCGCCGGACAGTTCCCAGAAGAACGCGCCGCCCAGGCCCTGCTGGTTGGCGTAGTCCATCTTGCCGCCGATCGTCGCGGGCGTGTCGTAGCTCCACCAGTTCGAGCCGCAGTGCGCGTACGCCGTCCCGGCCACAGTGCCGGTCGCGGGGCAGGTGTTCTTCAGCACCTTGTAGTCCTCGATGCCCGCCTCGTACGTGCCCGGCGCCGCGCCGGTCGCCGAACCGCCCGGTGCGCTCTGTGTCACCCCGGTCCACCCGCGACCGTAGAAGCCGATGCCCAGCAACAGCTTCGAGGCGGGTATCCCCTTGCTCTTCAGCTTCTGGATCGCCGCGTCGGAGTTGAAGCCGGCCGCCGGGATGCCCGGGTACGACGTCAGCGGGGAGTGCGGCGCCGTCGGCCCGTTCGCGTCGAACGCGCCGAAGAAGTCGTAGGTCATCACGTTGTACCAGTCGACGTACTGCGCCGCGCCGGCGTAGTCGGCGGCGTCGATCTTGCCGCCGTCGGAGGCGTCCGCGGTGATCGCAGCGGTCACCAGGTTGTCCTCGCCGAAGCGGGCCCGCACCGCGCCCATCAGCGTCTCGAACGCTTCGTAGCCACTGCTGTCACAGGTCAGGCCGCACGCGTTGGGGTACTCCCAGTCGATGTCGATGCCGTCGAACACGTCCGCCCAGCGCGGGTCCTCGACCAGGTCGTAGCACGACTCGGCGAAGGCCTGTGGGTTCTGCGCGGCCTGTCCGAATCCCCCCGACCAGCTCCAACCGCCGAAGGAGTACAGCACCTTCAGCCCCGGGTACATCTGCTTGAGCTTGCGCAGCTGGTTGAAGTTGCCGCGCAGCGCGCCCGCGTCCCAGGTGTCCGACACGCCGTCCACACTGGACGAGGCGTTGTAGAACTTGTCGTAGTCGGCGTAGGCGTCGCCGATCTGGCACCGCCCGTTGGTGACGTTGCCGAACGCGTAGTTGATGTGGGTCAGCTTCTCCGCCGACCCGCTCGTGTGGATGTTCTTGACGTGGTAGTTGCGTTGGTAGACGCCCCACTGGACGAAGTAACCGAGGTTGATCTTCGACGCGGCCGGGGCGGCCGTCTGTTCGGCCGCAGGGCTCGCGCCCTGGGCTGGGGTGGCGACGAGGCCGAGGATGAGGGCCGTCACGGCCGTCACCAGTGCCGGCAGGCGCCATCGAGTACCGGACATCGTTCTCCTCCGGGATGCAGGGGCCAGCGAGGAAAGATGCCATCAACTATGTGGTCTAGACCACCATCCGTCAAGAGGTCTGGACCAAAACGAGCTTCAGGCGGGTCGCGGCGCGTACATGATGACCGCCACGCCGAGCAGGCACAGGCCGGCTCCGATCAGGTCGAACCGGTCGGGGCGGAAGCCGTCGACGAGCACGCCCCAGGCCAGCGAGCCGGCCACGAACACCCCGCCGTACGCGGCCAGGATCCGCCCGAAGTGCGCCTCGGGCTGGAAGGCGGCGACGAAACCGTACGCGCCGAGCGCGAGCACCCCCGCCGCGATCCACAGCAGGCCCCGGTGCTCGCGCACGCCCTGCCACACCAGCCACGCACCGCCGATCTCCGCGACCGCGGCCAGTACGAACAACAGGAGTGAACGAGCGGTAACCACGCCGGGAACCATACCGTTTCGTTTGCTAAGTTCACCAAATGTCGAAGGACGCCTGGACCGAGCCCGGCGCGTACGAGGTCGCGCCCGGGGTGTTCCGCATCCCGCTGCCGCTGCCGACCGACGGCCTGCGGGCGGTCAACGTGTACGCCATCCGGACCGGTGACGGGCTCGTGCTCGTCGACTCCGGCTGGTCGCTCGACGTCGCCAGGGACCAGCTCGAACGGGCGCTCGGCTCGATCGACCACGACTTCGGTGACATCACCCGCTTCCTCGTCACCCACGTGCACCGCGACCACTACACGCTCGCGATCGCGCTGCGGAAGCTGTTCGGTAGCAAGGTCGCGCTCGGCCTCGGCGAGCAGCCGTCGCTTCGGCGGATCATGGCCGGACGGCTGGACGGCCAGGCCCGCGCGATGGTCCGCTGGGGTGCCGGCGCGCTGGTGGAGCGGTGGGCCAAGGACTTCGGCACCCGCGACGCGTCGGAGTCCCGTTCGGTCTACGAGGAGCCGGACGAGTGGCTCGACGGCACCACCAAGCTCGAGCTGGGCGATCGCACGCTGGTCGCGCTGCCCACTCCCGGCCACACGCAGGGCCACGTGGTGTTCGTCGACGAGCAGGCCGGGGTGCTGTTCGCCGGCGACCACGTGCTGCCGCACATCACGCCGTCGATCGGATTCGAGCCCGAGGTGGCGCGCCTGCCGCTCGGGGACTACCTCGACAGCCTCAACCTGATGCGTTCCTACCCCGACCTGCGGCTGCTGCCCGCGCACGGCCCGGTCGCGCCGAGCGTGCACACCCGGGTGGACGAGCTGCTGGCCCACCATGAGGAACGCCTCACCGCGACGCTCGAGGCGGTGCGGGACGGCGCCGGCACCGCGTACGAAGCGGCGCTGCGGCTGGGGTGGACCCGCCGGCAGCGCCGCTTCGACGATCTCGACCTGTTCAACCAGACACTCGCGGCAGGGGAGACCGCGGCACACCTGGACGTTCTCGTGGAGCGCGGTGAACTCCGCTCCTCCACAGTGGACGATGTGGTCGAGTATTCGGTTGTGCGATAACGCTAGTCCTCAGTGGACGACGCGTTGTTCTTCTCGTCGATCCGGTCGAGCCCCAGCATCGCCAGGAGATTCGCGCAGTCCTGTGCGTCGCTCGAGTGGTAGGCGACGGTACGGGCCGCTTTGCGGTTCTGCACCGCGTAGTGCACCCTCTCGGTCGCCCTCGCCTCGGCGAAGCGGCCTTGCTCGATCGTCGGGCTGGCGTGTCTTGCCCAGGTCATGCGGCACCTTTCTTACTGCGGCCCTCCGTAGACCCCGCCGGTGAATTCGGCGGCGGGGATTCCCGACGCCGGGAATCCTGACACCACGCCAGTGTGGCACACCACCCCTGCCGTGACCGCGACGCGGGCATCCGTCGAGCCGACCGGTGCGGCAATACCAGGTCGGCGCCTGGTTTTGCAAAGGTAATTCATGGTTTTTCCCAGTGTTCCCGGTATTTCAGATTGCCACAGTGGGGATCCGGGCGGTCACGAGGGGTACCGATCTCGCAGCATCGTGCGTGCCCGTTCGACGGCCAGGGCGGCCGCCGCGGCGACCGCCTCGGAATCCACGCCGGGAGCGGGTGGGAACACGGAAAGTACGTTACCGGACGCGGATCGTGTTGTCGCCTCGGGTTTTCTCGATCGCTCGCGCAGCTCGTCGGTCAGCTCCCGCTGGGCGCGGCCGCGCAGGAGCAACAGCAGGAACGGGTCCGCGTCGAGCAGCCAGGCCGCCTGGGAGCAGACCGCCGCCGCGTGCTGGCACAGCTCCCAGTCGGGGCAGTCGCACTCGGCGCGCAGGTCGCCGATCCCGGGCAGCAGCCGGACGTCGGCCTGCGCGGCGGCCTCGACCAGCTCGTGGGGCATGTCCCGGTCGAGCAGGGCGGCGAGGTGCCCGGCCTTCGCGGCGACCTCGTCGAGGAACCGGCGCCACTCGCCGTCGTCGAGCCGGTCGACGAACACCGCCGTGTGGTACACCCCGTCGCTGTCGGTGACCTGCGCGGTGATGCGGCCCGGGCTGACGGTGATCGGCCCGACCCGGCCCGCGCGGGCGAGGCGGCGCCCGCGCTTGAGCGGCCCGGTGTCCAGCGAGGTGTCCTCCACCGCCCGCAGCCAGGCCTGCCCCCACCAGGTGCGGGCGAACCGGCCCTTGCTCGGGGGGAAGGCTGGGAAACCCAGTGCTTCTGTCACCTGTCACCTCGCAGTTCCACCAGCTCGGCCAGTTCCGTGTCCGTGAGCTCGGTCAGACCGTCGGCGCCGGCGTCGTCGCGCCCGAGTACGGCCGCGGCGAGGGCGGACTTGGCCGCCAGCAACTCGGCGATCCGGTCCTCCACCGTGCCCTCCGCGATCAGCCGGTGCACCTGGACCGGGCGGTCCTGCCCGATCCGGTGCGCGCGGTCGGTCGCCTGCGCCTCGACCGCCGGGTTCCACCAGCGGTCGTAGTGCACGACGTGGTCGGCGCGGGTCAGGTTGAGCCCGGTGCCGGCCGCCTTGAGCGACAGCAGGAACACCGGCGGCTCGGCGCTGTCCTGGAAGCGCCGCACCAGCTCGTCGCGGCGGGGGACCGGGGTGCCGCCGTGCAGCAGCTGGGTCGCGACGCCCCGGCCGGCCAGGTGCGTCTCGAGCAGCCGCGCCATGGCCACGTACTGGGTGAACACGAGCAGCCCGCCCCGTTCGGCGCGGATCGTGTCGACCAGTTCGTCGAGCAGTTCGAGCTTGCCGGAGCGGCCGGCCAGGTTCTCCTGCTGGCCCAGGTACTGCGCGGGGTGGTTGCAGATCTGCTTGAGCGCGGTCAGCAGCTTCAGCACCAGCCCGCGCCGCCGCATCCCGGTGGCCGCGCGGATCTCGGCCATCGTCTCGCGCACCACCGCCCGGTAGAGCCCGGCCTGCTCGGCGGTCAGCGACACCGGCTGGTCGGTCTCGGTCTTGGGCGGCAGCTCCGGCGCGATGCCGGGGTCGGTCTTGCGGCGCCGCAACAGGAACGGGCGCACCAGCCGGGAGAACTGGTCGGCGGCGACCGGATCGCCCTCCTCGACCGGCCGGCCCCAGCGGGCGCGGAACGTGGCGGCCGAGCCGAGCAGGCCGGGGGTGGTCCAGTCGAGGATCGCCCACAGCTCGCCCAGGGTGTTCTCCACCGGCGTCCCGGTGAGCGCGACGCGGGCCGCGGCCGGGATGCGGCGCAGCGCCTTCGCCGTGTCCGAGCGCGCGTTCTTCACGTGCTGCGCCTCGTCGGCGACGACCAGGTCCCAGTCGGCGGCGGCGAGCCGGTCCGCGTCCAGCCGCATGGTGCCGTAGGTGGTCAGCACGAGCCCTTCGGTCGCGAGGCTGCGGCCGGCGCCGTGGAAACGGGACACCGGCGTGCCCGGCGCGAACCGGCGGATCTCGCGCTCCCAGTTGCCGAGCAGCGAAGCCGGACAGACGACGAGTGTCGGTCCGGTATTTCGGTGCAGGTGCAGTGCGATGAGCGTGATCGTCTTGCCCAGTCCCATGTCGTCGGCGAGGCAGCCGCCGAGGCCGAGCGCGGTCATCCGAGCGAGCCAGCGCAGGCCGCGCAGCTGGTAGTCGCGCAGCGTCGCGTGCAGGGCCGCCGGCTGCGGCACGGGGTCGTCGTGCAGGCGCTCCCGCAGTCGTTCCAGCGGGCGGCTCGGCGCGACCGGCACCCACTCGCCGTCGACGTGCGCGGTGCCGGTGAGCGCGGCACCGAGCGCGTCGATCGTGGAGAGCGGCTTGAGGTCGCGGTCGCGGGCCTTGCGCACCAGGTCGGGCTCGACCAGCGTCCACCGGTCCCGCAGCCGCACCACCGGCCGGTGCGCCTCGGCGAGCGAGTCCAGCTCGGACTCGGTGAGCGTCTCGCCGCCCAGGGCGAGCTGCCAGTTGACGTCCAGCAGGGACTCCGCGCCGAAGAACGACGGCAACCCCTCCACAGTGGAGCCGACGGTGACGTGCGCGGTCACGTCCCGGGACAACTCCTTCGGCCAGTGCACGTCGATCCCGGCGTCGGCCAGGTGCGCGCCGCCGGCGCCGAGCAGGTCGAGCACCTCGGCGTCGTCGAGCACGAGCCGGTCCGGCACGGCGAGGTCGAGCAGCCGGCGCAGCGGCGGCCACACCCGGGCGGCGTGCCGGACCGCGAGCACCGCCTCGGGCGAGGTGGCCCAGACCTCGGCGAGGTCGGCGACCGTGGTGGCGTCGTGTACCTGGACGACCGCCGTGAACGTGCCGTCGGCGAAGTCCCCGCCGGGCACCTCCAGCCGCAGCGACACCCGCCGGCCCGGCCGGGCGAGCGCGTCGGCCCACTCCCGCAGCTCCGGCACGTGGTGCACGGCCATGCCGACGAACGCCGGCCCGTCCGCGACCCGCGCGAGCACGTCGGCGACGGCGTCCAGGAACGGCGTGTGCTCCACATCGGACGGGCTGAGTGGACCGACGCGCCACGCGTCGTACCCGCCCTCGGTCACCGCCGGCAGCAGCCGGCCGGCGGCGACCAGGCGAACCGCCGCTCGCGCCTCCCGGGCCAGTTCCCCGTCGGCGTCGAGCAGCCGCGGCAGCGCCTCGGCGACGGACAGCCGCGCTGTCTCGGTTCCCTCGACGAACACGACCTGCCCAAGTCGGGGCGGGTCCGCCGGCTCGAAAGCCGGTCTCCCCGTGTCGAACGGCAACAGAAACTCCCCTTCTTATCGGCTCAGCCGCTGGTACCTGCGCACCGACAGCGGAAAGAACACCGCCACCAGCACGAGCGGCCAGACGACCGCCAGCACGACGGCGTGCTCGGTGACCCAGGAGTCCCCACCCCAACCGGGGTTGCCGAACAGCTCCCGCGCCGCCGCCGCCGTCGAGGACAACGGATTCCACTCCGCGATAGTGCCCAACCAGCCCGGCATCGTGGCCGGCGCGACGAACGTGCTGGACAGGAAGGCGACCGGCCACACCAGGATCTGCACCGCGCCGACCGCCTCCGGGTTGCGCACCACGAGCCCGAGGAAGATCCCGATCCACAGCAGCGCGAACCGCAGCAGGAGCAGCAGCCCGACCGCGCCGAGGGTCGCGCCGACCGAGCCGTGCGCCCGCCAGCCCATCAACAGCCCGGCGCCGATGATCACGACGAGCCCCGCGGCGGAGTTGAGCATGTCCGCCCCGCATCGCCCGACCACGACCGCCGACGGCGACATCGGCATCGAGCGGAAGCGATCGGTGACGCCGCGCTGGACGTCGGTGCTGACCGCGATCATGGTGGCCTCCATGCCGAAGGCCATGGTCATCGCGAACATGCCGGGGAGCAGGAACTCCGTGTAGTCCGCGCTGCCCGGGATGGCCATGGCGCCGCCGAACAGGAAGCCGAACATCAGCACCATCAGCACCGGGAACAGCAGTCCGATGATCACCGGTGCGGGTTCGCGCAGCCAGTGCAGGAGATCGCGTCGGGCGACGGTCCAGCCGTCGACCAGCGTCCAACGCAGCCGGCCGCCGCCGGCCTGGGTCAGGGTCGTCATGCGGGTACCTCCTCTTCCTTCGCGGCGGTGCTGTGCCCGGTCAGGTGCAGGAACACCTCGTCGAGCGTCGGCCGCCGTAGGCCGATGTCCTCGACCGCGAGCCGGGCGTCGTGCAGTGCCCGCACCGTCTCGGTGAGCGCGGCCACCCGGTCGCGGACCGGCGCGCTGACCAGCCGGGCGTCGGGGTCGGTCTCCGGGCGCGTGCCGGTGACCGCCGCCACGACCTCCGTCGCCCGGGGCAGCGCCGCCGCGTCGTGCAGGACGACGTCGAGCCGGTCGCCGCCGAGGTCGGACTTCAGCGCCTCCGGCGTGCCCTCGGCGATGACCTTCCCGGTGTCGATCACCGCGATCCGGTCGGCGAGCTGGTCGGCCTCGTCGAGGTACTGGGTGGTGAGCAGCACCGTCGTGCCGGCGGCGACGAGCGCTCGCACCGCCGTCCAGACCTCGGTGCGCCCGCGCGGGTCGAGCCCGGTGGTGGGCTCGTCGAGGAACAGCACCCGCGGCGACAGGATCAGGCTGGCCGCCAGGTCGAGCCGCCGGCGCATGCCGCCGGAGAACCGCTTGACGGGCTTGGTGCCGGTGTCGGCCAGGTGGAACTGGTCGAGCAGCTCACCCGCCCGCGCCTTCGCCGACGCGGTGGGCAGGTGGTAGAGCCGGCCGAACAGCTCGAGGTTCTGCCGGGCCGACAGCGCCTCGTCGACCGCGGCGTTCTGCCCGACCAGGCCGATGCCCGCCCGCACCCGGTCGGGCCGACGGACCACGTCGAACCCGGCGACCTCCGCGCGGCCGGCGTCCGGCCGCAGCAGCGTGGTCAGGATCCGCACCGCCGTGGTCTTGCCCGCGCCGTTGGGACCGAGCAGACCGAGGACGGTGCCCGCGGCGACGGTCAGGTCGAGGCCGTCGAGCGCGGTCTTCTCGCCGAAGCGCTTGCGCAGCCCTTCGGTGACGATCGTGGGAGACACCCGTTTCCCTCCTGAGTCGTACACTGTACGAAGTAACACTATCGTACATCGTACGGAGAACGTAGAGTGTTACCACGATGACCAAGAAACCCGAGGACAAGCACTACGGCGGACGCGGCGACCCGGCCAGGAGCATGGCCCTGCTGTGGCGAACGGGCCCCGAGCCCCGCGGCCGCGGCCCCAAGCCGGGCCTGACCGTCGACCGGATCGCCGCCGCCGCGATCGAGCTGGCCGACGCCGAGGGCCTGGCCGCCCTGTCGATGCGGCGCGTGGCCGAGCGGCTCGGTGTCGGCACGATGTCGCTGTACACCTACGTGCCGGCGAAGGCCGAGCTGGTCGACGTCATGTTCGACCTGGTGTGCGGCGAGGTGGCGCCGCCGTGGGCGGAGACCTGGCGGGAGCGGCTGGAGCTGATCGCGCGGGCGAACCTGGAGATGTACCGCCGGCACCCGTGGATGCTCACGGTGATGGCGAACTCCCGCCCGCCGCTCGGCCCGAACAGCATCGCCAACTACGACCGCGACCTGCGGGCCGTGGAGGGCGTCGGCCTGTCGGACCTGGAGATGGACTCGGTGGTCACGATGGTCTACGTGTACGTCCAGGGCGCCGCGCGGACCGCGATCGAGGCCGCGGGCTCGGAACGGGACACCGGGCAGTCCGACCTGGAGTGGTGGGAGGCCTACGCGCCGCTGCTGGAGAAGGTCTTCGACCCGGAGAAGTACCCGACGGCCGCGCGGGTCGGCGCGGCGGCGGGGGAGACCTACCAGTCGGCCTACGACCCGGAGCACGGCTTCCGCTTCGGCCTGGCCCGCCTGCTCGACGGCGTCGAGACCATGATCCGTGCCCGAAGCGAGTAGCGGCCGACTGGTCTATTGCCTGATTGTCCGTTTGGTGCGAATGTCCGCGGATGAACTCGTCGACCGCGACCACGGTCTTCCTGCCGATCGCCCTCGGGGTGATCATGCTCGGCCTCGGGCTGTCGTTGACCGTCGCCGACTTCACACGGGTGGTCCGG
Organism: Actinophytocola sp.; assembly: GCA_036259595.1. Classification (GTDB taxonomy): domain Bacteria; phylum Actinomycetota; class Actinomycetes; order Mycobacteriales; family Pseudonocardiaceae; genus Actinophytocola. The sequence continues at coordinate 4,716 of DATABL010000321.1, read as the reverse complement.
TACCCGCGCGCCGCCGCCATCGCGCTCGGGTGTCAGATCCTGGTGCTCCCGGCCGTCTGCCTGGGGCTGGTGCTCCTCTTCGACCTCGAACCGACGCTCGCCGTCGGCATGATGCTGCTGGCGGCCTCGCCCGGTGGGACCACGGCCAACCTCTTCAGCCACCTCGCCCGCGGGGACGTCGCGCTGAACATCACCCTCACCGCGGTCAACTCCGTCCTCGCCGTCGTCACGCTGCCGATCGTGGTCAACCTCTCCCTCGCCGGGTTCCTGGACGGCGACGCCGCCATCGGCCTGCAGCCCGACAAGCTCCTGCAGGTCTTCGCGATCGTCCTCGTCCCGGTCGGCCTCGGCATGCTCCTGCGGAACCGGGCGCCCGCGCTGGCCGAGCGGCTCGACCGGCCGGTCAAGCTCGCCTCGGTCGTCGTGCTGGTCTCCGTCATCGCCGTCGCGGTCTACCAGGAGCGGGACAACGTCCTCGACTACCTGCGGTCGGTCGGGCTAGTCGCGCTGCTGCTGTGCCTCGCCGGCCTCACCATCGGCTACCTCGTGCCCCGCGCGGCCCGGGTGCCGCGCGGCCAGGCCGTCGCCTCCGCGTTCGAGATCGGGGTGCACAACAGCACGCTGGCGATCACGATCGCGCTCAGCCCGGCCCTGCTGAACAGCACCGAGATGGCCGTCCCGGCGGCCGTGTACGGCATCATCATGTTCTTCCCCGCCGGCGTGCTCGCCTACCTGCTGAACAGGCGCTCCGGCGACCGGGCTCTCACCGAGGCATAGCGGGATCCGTCACAACCCGGTTGCGCGTCGCGCACCGCCATCCGAAATACTGGCGAGTAATAAGCAAGGCTGGGAGCGTCAATGTCGCCGGATGCGGAGGCGTCGTGGTCGTACGAATGATCTTGGGCGTGGGGATCACCCTCGTGGTGCTCGCCATCGCCGGCCGGCGCGCGAAGTTCCTGTTCGACCTGATCAAGTCAGGTCAGCCGGTCGACCGGTTCGACCGGCTGGGCAGCCGGCTGTGGGCGCAGGTCAGGGAGGTCTTCGGCCAGCGCAAGCTGCTCAAGTGGTCGATCCCGGGCGCCGCGCACGCGTTCACCTTCTGGGGCTTCGTCATCCTCGCCTCGGTCTACCTCGAGGCCTACGGCGCCCTGTTCGACCCCGACTTCCACATCCCGATCATCGGCCGCTGGGCCGTCCTGGGCTTCCTGCAGGACTTCATCGCGGTGATGGTGCTGGTCTCGCTGGTCGCGTTCGCGATCATCCGGCTGCGGCAGGCCCCCGAGCGCCGGCAGCGCGCCTCCCGCTTCTACGGCTCGCACACCGGCGGCGCCTGGCTGATCCTGTTCATGATCTTCAACGTGATCTGGACGATGTTCGCCTTCCGCGGGGCCGCCGCGGCACTGGGCAACCTCCCCTACGACTCCGGGGCGTGGGTCTCCCTCGGCGTCGGCGAGCTGCTGGAGCCGCTCGGGCACACCCCGAACGAGTGGATCGAGTCGGTCGCCCTGCTCGGGCACATCGGCGTGATGCTCTCGTTCCTGATCATCGTGCTGTACTCCAAGCACCTGCACATCTTCATCGCACCGATCAACGTCTCCACCAAGCGCATCCCGGACGGCCTCGGCCCGCTGCTGCCGATGGAGTCGCACGGCGCCCCGATCGACTTCGAGGACCCCGACGACGAGGACGTGTTCGGCCGCGGCAAGGTCGAGGACTTCACCTGGAAGGGCATGCTCGACTTCGCCACGTGCACCGAGTGCGGGCGCTGCCAGAGCCAGTGCCCCGCGTGGAACACCGGCAAGCCGCTGTCGCCCAAGCTGGTCATCATGGACCTGCGCGACCACCTGTTCGCGAAGGCGCCCTACCTGATCGGTGGGCAGGAGATGCCCGACCACAGCGACATCGACGTGCTGGAACTCGCCGAGGGCAACGGTCACGGCGTGCCGGAGTCCGGGTTCGGCCGGGTGCCCGACAGCGGCGCAGCGCAGGCGACCCGCCCGCTGGTCGGCCCCGCCGAGACGGGCGGCGTGATCGACCCGGACGTGCTCTGGTCGTGCACCACCTGCGGCGCGTGCGTCGAGCAGTGCCCGGTGGACATCGAGCACGTCGACCACATCGTCGACATGCGCCGCTACCAGGTGATGATCGAGTCGGAGTTCCCCGGCGAGCTGGGCACGCTGTTCCGCAACCTGGAGAACAAGGGCAACCCCTGGGGCCAGAACAACTCCGAGCGGATGGACTGGGCCAAGGGCCTGGACTTCGAGGTCCCGGTGTTCGACGGTGAGCTGGCCGAGGACGTCGAGTACCTCTACTGGATCGGCTGCGCGGGCTCGTTCGACGACAACGCGAAGAAGACCGTGCGGGCCACCGCGGAGCTGCTGCACATCGCCGGCGTGAAGTACGTGGTGCTCGGCAACGAGGAGACCTGCACCGGCGACCCGGCCCGCCGCGCCGGCAACGAGTTCCTGTTCCAGATGATGGCCCAGCAGACCGCGGAGACGCTCAACGCCGTGTTCGAGGGCCGCGAGCCGCTGCAGCGCAAGATCATCACCACCTGCCCGCACTGCATGAACACGCTCGCCCGCGAGTACCCGCAGCTGGAGGGCATGATCCCGTCGTTCGGCGGCACCAACGGCCACTACGAGGTGCTGCACCACACCCAGGTGCTCAACCGCCTGGTGCGCGAGGGCCGGCTGACCCCGGTCAAGCCGGCCGACGGCGGCGCCCCGGTCACCTACCACGACCCGTGCTACCTCGGCCGGCACAACAAGGTCTACGAGCCGCCGCGGGAGCTGGTCGGCGCCGCGGGCGCCACGCTCACCGAGATGCCGCGGCACGCCGACCGGTCGCTGTGCTGCGGTGCCGGTGGTGCGCGGATGTGGATGGAGGAGCACATCGGCAAGCGCATCAACCTGGAGCGCGTGGACGAGGCACTGGACACCGACGCCAAGGAGGTCGTGACCGGCTGCCCGTTCTGCCGCGTGATGATCACCGACGGGCTGGTGCAGCGGCAGAGCGAGGACAAGGGCGCCGACGTGCAGGTCCGGGACGTCTCGCAGATGCTGTTGGAATCGGTCAAGCGGGGGCTCTAGCCGATCTCGTCCGGAACTCGGTCGCCGGTCTCCACACTGTCCCGGTGACGACCGACGAACGCCACGAGAGCCCGGTCAGCCTGGATCGGGTCGTGATCCGGTTCGCCGGGGACTCCGGTGACGGGATGCAGCTGACCGGCGATCGCTTCACCTCGGAGGCGGCCGCGTTCGGCAACGATCTGGCGACGTTGCCGAACTTCCCGGCGGAGATCCGTGCGCCGGCCGGCACCCTGCCGGGGGTCTCGTCGTTCCAGCTCCACTTCGCGGACTACGACATCCTCACTCCGGGTGACCGGCCGGACGTGCTGGTCGCGATGAACCCGGCGGCGCTCAAGGCCAACCTCGGCGACCTGCCGGTCGGCGGCACGGTGATCGTCAACACCGACGAGTTCACCAAGCGCAACCTGACCAAGGTCGGCTACGCGGCCAACCCGCTGGAGGACGGCACCCTCGACCGCTTCGCCGTGCACGCCGTCGCCATGGCGACCCTGACCCGCGGCGCCGTCGAGAGCACCGGTCTGTCGAAGAAGGACGCCGAGCGGTGCAAGAACATGTTCGCGCTCGGGCTGCTGTCCTGGATGTACCACCGGCCAACCGACGGTACCGAAAATTTTCTTCAGGAGAAGTTTTCCCGTAAGCCCGCTGTCGCCCAGGCAAATGTGCTCGCGTTGCGCGCTGGCTGGAACTACGGCGAGACCACCGAGTCCTTCGCCACCAGCTACAAGGTCGCCCCGGCGAAAGATTTCCCGCCGGGTCGCTATCGGCAGATCACCGGCAACGCCGCGCTCGCCTACGGGGTCGTCGCCGCCGGGCGGTGCGCGCGGCTGCCGGTGTTCCTCGGCGGCTACCCGATCACGCCGGCGTCGGACATCCTGCACGAACTGGCGAAGCACAAGAACTTCGGCGTCACCACGATGCAGGCCGAGGACGAGATCGCCGGCATCGGCGCCGCCCTGGGCGCCGCGTACGGCGGTGCGCTCGGGGTCACGACCACGTCCGGGCCGGGTGTCGCGCTGAAGTCCGAGACGATCGGGCTCGCGGTGATGACCGAGCTGCCGCTGCTCGTGATCGACGTGCAGCGGGGCGGCCCGTCCACCGGGATGCCGACCAAGACCGAGCAGGCCGACCTGTTGCAGGCGATGTTCGGTCGCAACGGCGAGTCGCCGGTGCCCGTGCTCGCGCCGCGCTCGCCCGGGGACTGCTTCGGCACGGTGCTCGACGCGGTGCGGATCGCGCTGACCTACCGGACGCCGGTGCTGCTGCTGTCCGACGGCGCGATCGCCAACGGCTCGGAGCCGTGGCGGCTGCCGGAACCCGACGAGCTGCCGGACCTGACCGTCGAGTTCGCCACCGAGCCCAACGGCGAGGACGGGCGGTTCCTGCCCTACCGGCGCGATCCGCAGACCCTCGCCCGGGCCTGGGCGGTGCCCGGCACGCCGGTGCTGACGCACCGGATCGGCGGGCTGGAGAAGGCCGACGAGACCGGTGACATCTCCTACGACCCGGCCAACCACGAGCGGATGGTGCGGCTGCGCCAGGCCAAGGTCGACGGCGTTGCGGTCCCCGACCTCGAGGTCGACGACCCCACCGGGGACGCGCCCGTGCTCGTGCTCGGCTGGGGCTC
>DATABL010000320.1:0-3828 GCA_036259595.1 Actinophytocola sp. | reverse complement strand
CGGGCGGCGTCGTCTGGCTCAACAGCGGCGACGAGCCGCCCGAGGTCCGCACGCGCGAGCAGACGCTCGCCGGCGCGGCCGACGACATCACCCTCGACTCGACGCTCTACCTGCCCGAGCAGACCCCGGCGCCCGCGATCATCGTCGCGCACGGGTTCGGCGGCAGCAAGGACAGCGTCGACGGGGAGGCCCGCGAGCTCGCCCAGCGCGGGTTCGTCGTGCTCGCCTACTCCGCCCGCGGGTTCGGCCGCAGTTCCGGCGAGATCTCGCTGAACGCGCCGGACGCCGAGGTCGCCGACGCGCGCGAGCTGGTCAGCTGGCTCGCCGAGCAGCCGGAGGTGGTCACCGACGCCGAGGGCGACCCGAGGGTCGGCGTCACCGGCGGGTCGTACGGCGGCGCGCTCTCGCTGATGCTCGCGGGCACCGACGACCGGGTCGACGCGCTCGCCCCGACCATCACCTACAACGACCTGAGCCAGGCACTGCTGCCGAACTCGGCCACCACCGGCGACGTGCCGGACACCCCGGCGGCCAACGCGTTCGCCGACGACGGCGTGTTCAAGCAGTCCTGGGCGGGCATCTTCTTCGCCGCGGGCGTCGGCGGCGCCGGGCTCGCCACCCCGACCGCCGACGCGATCGAGCCGGGCAACGAGGACGACGACCCGGACGCGCCGGCCAACCCCGGCGCCGCGCCGACCGAACCGCCGGCCGAGGGCGAGGCACCGGGGGGCGGCGGCGCCCCGCCGGGCGGAGTGAGCGTCGGCGACCCGTGCGGCAAGTTCCGCCAGGACATCTGCGCGGCCTACGCCGAGGTCGCCACCACCGGCCGGGCCAGCCAGCAGACGGTCGACCTGCTGCGCTCGGTCTCGCCGATGACCGTCACCGACCAGATCACCCAGCCGACGCTGCTGGTGCAGGGCGAGCAGGACACGCTGTTCGGGCTCGGTCAGGCCGACGCGAACGCGCGGCAGATCAGCGCGGCCGGCGGCGAGGTCAAGGTCATCTGGTACACCGGCGGCCACGACGGCGGTGCGCCGGGCCCGCAGCTGCGCGGCGAGATCGCCGACTGGTTCGACTTCCACCTGCGCGGCCGCGGCGAGGACCCGGGCACCGGGTTCGAGTACGCGGTGCAGGGCGCGCTGCGGGTGCAGGGCGCGCCGTCGGTGCGGACCGTGTCCACCGACGTCTACCCGGGTCTGGCGGGCGCGCCGCCGACCGACCGGCAGCGGGTGCGGCTCTACGGCCCGCAGCAGACGATCATCAACCCGCCGGGCGGCAACCCGGCGTCGGTGAGCAGCATGCCCGGGCTCGGCGCGATCATCGGCAGCTCGTCGCGGCTGGCCGGGCGGGTGTCGTTCGACCTGCCGGGGCAGGCGGCGCGGTTCGCCAGCCGGCCGCTGGACAACCAGCTGCTGATCGCCGGTTCCTCGACGGTCCGGCTGCTGGTGTCGGCGCTGCCGGAGGCGCCGGCGCCGGACGGGGCGGTGCTGTTCGCGAAGCTCTACGACGTGGGCCCGGACGGGGCGCGGATCCTGCCCGGCTCGGCGGTGTCGCCGCTGCGGATCCCGTCGCTGCCGGCCGACGGCACCCCGGTCGAGGTGACCGTGACGCTGCCCGGCATCGTGCGGCCGATCGAGACCGACCGGCGGGTGGAGCTGGTGGTGTCCACAACGGACCAGGCCTACGCCACGCCGCCCCAACCGGCCGCGTTCCGGGTGTCGCTGGTCGAGGACGGGGCGCTGGCGGTGCCGGTGGTGTCCGGCACGCGCTCGGGCACCGGCCCGCCGACCGGGCCGCTGGTGGGCATCGGGATCGTGCTCGGCCTGGTCGTGCTGGCCGCGGTGTGGGGCGCGTTCCGGCGGCGTCGGTCGGTCGACCACGACACCGCGCTCGACGACGTGCCGTTGGTGATCGACAACCTGTCGAAGTCGTACGCGGGCGGGGTGAAGGCCGTCGACGACCTGTCGTTCCGGGTGGAGCGCGGGCAGGTCGTCGGCCTGCTCGGGCCGAACGGGGCGGGCAAGACGACCTCGCTGCGGATGCTGATGGGGCTGATCTCGCCGAGCGGCGGCAGCATCCGGGTGTTCGGGCACAAGGTGTACGCCGGTGCGCCCGTGCTGTCCCGGATCGGCTCGTTCGTCGAGGGCGCCGGGTTCCTGCCGCACCTGTCCGGGCGGGCCAACCTGGAGCTGTACTGGGCGGCGACCGGCCGCCCGGCGGACAAGGCGCACTTCGCCGAGGCGCTGGAGATCGCCGGCCTCGGTGACGCGGTGCACCGCCGGGTGCGGACCTACAGCCAGGGCATGCGGCAGCGGCTGGCGATCGCGCAGGCCATGCTCGGCCTGCCGGACCTGCTGGTGCTCGACGAGCCGACCAACGGGCTCGACCCGCCGCAGATCCACCAGATGCGCGAGGTGCTGCGCCGGTACGCGGCGGCCGGGCGCACCGTGCTGGTGTCCTCGCACCTGCTGGCGGAGGTCGAGCAGACCTGCGACCACGTGGTCGTGATGCACCACGGCAGGCTCGTCGCGAGCGGGCCGGTGGAGGCCATCGTGGGCGGCGCGAGCGAGGCGACGTTCCGGGTCGACCGGCCCACCGACGCCGCCGACGTGCTGCGCGAGTCGGACGGCGTGCACGACGTCGTGGTCGACGGCCCGCTGGTGCACGCGGACCTGAACGGCCTGGCCAGGGCAGACGCACTGGCCACGCTGGTACGGGCGGGGGTCGCGGTCGAGCAGGCCGGACCGCGCCGCCGCCTGGAGGACGCGTTCCTGCAGCTGGTCGGAGAGGAGAGGTGACTAGTGCCCCATGCGCATTCCTGCATGTTCCTTCCTGCTGTTGGTCGATCAACATGGGAGAAGGCAGGCCGAGCGGCGTGCGAACCGGTGTACTGCCGAGCGTCCTCGCTAAAACAGGTAAACGACCTCAAGATCGAGCTAGGTGGTGGGGCCGGTGGTGACCACTCGGGCGCTCGAAGACGTGTCGGAACGCAGAGGTTCTGCGTTGCGGCTGGTCAACGCGGCCTACACGTCGCAAGTCATCCCCGGCACCAACACCCTCGGGAGGCGGTCCGGGGACCGGCTTCACTGCACACTGTGCGGGGACGTGTGGCACGCGGACCATGCCGCCGCGATCAACATCCTGGACCGAGATGCCGACCCCGACATCGGCCGGTGGACCCCGCACTGGCGGGTGAAACAGATCATCCAGGACCGCGATCGCCACCGGTCCAGACTGCCGGACCAGGACTCCAGCACCACCGGCCACTGCCCGTGCGGAGAGCGAAACATCCGAAACCGATCAACCCCGATCAAGAATAGGAAGCAGAGCCAGAAATGACGCCGGTCGAGGACCACGACGTTCATACCGATCCGGCCGCACTGGAGCAGCTGACCGACGCGGCCGCGCACGAGCGGGTCGAGGTCGCGGCGGACGGGTCGGTGGTCGGCTACAAGGCGCGGCGGACGCTGCGGCTGCGGGTCGAGCTGGCCCGGCAGCTGCGGCGGCGCCGGGTGCAGCTGATGCTCGGGTTCCTGATGCTGCTGCCGTGGATCCTGTGGGCGGCGTTCGAGTTCGGCACCGAGGCCACCGGGCAGCGCTCCGGCGGCTTCGTCGACCTGGCGACCGCGAGTGCCCCGAACTTCGTGGTGTTCGTGCTGTTCGCGGTGTCGAGCTTCCTGCTGCCGATGATCGTGGCGCTGTTCTTCGGCGACACGATCGCGAGCGAGGCGTCCTGGTCGAGCCTGAAGTACCTGCTGGCCATGCCGATCCCGCGGCACCGGCTGATGCGGCAGAAGGCGATCACGTCCGGGCTGCTGTCGCTGCTGG
>DATABL010000319.1:0-4591 GCA_036259595.1 Actinophytocola sp. | reverse complement strand
GGCGACCGCGCGGACGTGCGCCTGGTGGTCAAGTCGATCAACGGCGACCGGCACCCCGGCGACCGCGAGCGGCTGCGCATGGCCGCGGCCGGCGACGACCGGATCGAGCTGATCGAGGGCTACCTGAGCGCCGAGGAGGTCGCGAAGCTCTTCGCCACCGCCGACGCGTACGTGTCGCTGCACCGCAGCGAGGGCTTCGGCCTCACCGTGGCCGAGGCTATGGCGCACGGGCTGCCGGTCGTCGCCACCGACTACGGCGGCACCGCCGAGTTCCTCACCGCCGAGACGGGCTGGCCGGTCCCCTACCGGCTGGTCGACGTCGGCCCCGGCAACGAGCCCTACCCGCGCGACGCGCACTGGGCCGAGCCGGACACCGACGCGGCCGCCGCCGCACTGCGCGAGATCGCCGCCGACCCGGCCGCCGCGCTGCGCCGCGGGGAAGCCGCCCGCCGGCACGTGCTCGCCACCCGGTCCGCGACGGCCGCCGCCCGCTGGGTGCGCACCCGGCTCGAGGAGGCGCACGGCACCTGGCTGCACCGGCGCACCGAACGGGAGCGGCCCGGCCCGCTGGCCCCGCTGGAGCACAGCCGCGAGGCGCTGCGCTGGCGCGCCGACCCGGCCGCGGCGAGCAAGGTCCCGATGGCGACCGCGCTGCGCCGGGGCATCCTGCGGGTGCTCGACCACTACGACCACCACCAGCGCACGGTGCTCGCCGAGCTGATGGACGGCGTCAGCGCCAGCATGGGTCAGCTCGCCGCCGGCCAGCAGGACCTGCTCGCCCGCATCGAACGGCTCGAGCACACGCAGGCCGGCAACCACGACGCGCAGCAGACGGTGAACGCCGGCCTGGCCGGCGAGCTGCGGGAGCTGCGGGCCCGGCAGGACCAGCTGCCGAGCGAGATGGACCGCCGCGTCGGCGACCAGGCCGACCGGCTCGGCACCCGGATCGCCGAACTGGAGCACCGGATCATGTCGCTGCTGCACGAGCGGGCCGAGTGGATGGCCGGGATCGAGTCGGCGGCCGCCGAGCTGACCGCCGAGGTGCCGCGCCTGCGCACCGGCCTGCTGCGCCACCACGACCTGCTCGACCGCGCGCCGGGCGGCAGCCAGACCGTGATCACCGACATCGGCCCCCTGCGGCTGCCCGCGGACGACACCGTGGTGCTGCCGTGGCTGCGCCGCTACGGCACCTGGGAGGCCGCCGAGTCGCGGCTGGTCGACGTGCTGCTGCCGGCCGGCGGGGTGTTCGTCGACATCGGCGCGCACATCGGCTACTTCACCGTCCGGGCGCTGGGGCGGGTCGGCGTCGAGGGCGCGGTGTACGCGGTGGAGCCGTGGGCGCCGGTCCGCGAGCTGCTCGCCCGCAACGTGGCCGCCAACGTCGCACCCGAGGTCGCCGCCCGGCTCACGCTGGTCGAGGGCGCGGCCTGGGACGCCGACGGCCCGCTGCGGCTCGCGTTGTCGGCCGACGGCAACACCGGTGACAACCGGATCGACCCGACCGGCGGCGTCGAGGTGCCGGGCCTGCGGCTGGACGGGCTGGCGGGCATCGCGGACCGCCGGGTCGACGTGGTGAAGTGCGACGCGCAGGGGCGTGACCAGCGGGCGCTCGCCGGCATGACGTCGCTGCTGGCGGCGAGCCGGCCGCACGTGCTGACCGAGTTCGACCCGGACGCCATCGAGCAGGCCGGCGACGTGCCGGCGGAGGTGGCCGCCCGGTACCGGTCGTGGGGCTACCAGCTGGTGCCGGTCACCGACGAGGTCGTCACCGCCGCGGAGGCCGGCCGGTTCCCGGTCGACGGCGCGGTCACCTCGGACGTGGAGCTCGTCGAGCACGCGCGTTGCACGACGGAAGGGTTTGTCACACTGTGGCTTCGCCCGATCGCCTGATCGGGTAGCTTTGTTCGCGCGGTTTGTCGGGGGCTGCGCGGAGGGAATGCCGGATGAGGGAGCAACTCACCTCTTTTCCGGCTGACCCCGTGACGCAGCCGATCCCGCTGGTCACCGCGCACGTCCCGGCGCGCGTCGAGCCCCCGCCACCCACGCCGGAGCGGACCAGGACGGGCAACCGGCTCAACGGGCTCGACCTGCTCCGCGCGCTGGCGTCCTGCCTGGTGTTCTACACCCACGTCTCGACGTGGTACCGGTTCAAGCAGGACCCGATGCCGTTCAGCCAGGTGATCGACGACCTCCTGGTCGGTCCGCTGCACCTGAACGACGAGCTCGGCTTCCTCGGCGTCGCGCTGTTCTTCCTGATCAGCGGGTTCGTCATGGCGCACGTGGCGACCAGGGAGCGGACGGGCGAGTTCGCCGTCAAGCGGGTGCTGCGGATCTTCCCCACGCTGATCGTGGCGGTCCTCGTGGCCTGGATCCTGGTCAACGTCGGCCTCTACGCGGTCCCGGGTGGCGAGTCGGCGGGCGTGGGTGACCTGTTCGCCAACATGTTCCTGGTCACCTTCTTCGTCGAGGGGTTGGCGCCGCTGGTCGGGGTGGCCTGGACGCTGGTCCAGCAGCTCGCGGTGTACGCGATGATCGGCTCGCTGCTGGTCGTGTTCCGCCGGGCGCCGTGGCTCGTGATCGCCATCCAGATCACGCTGTGCTTCGTGCTCGTGTCGGTCATGGCGAACTTCACCGGCCCGGGTGCGGTGTCGACCGCCAACATCGGCGCGTACGGCACCGCGATCGTGCTCGGCGAGGTCATCTGGCTGGTCTGGAAGGGGCGGGCGCCGATGTGGGCGGGGCTCCTGCTCGGCCTGGGCTGCTGGGTGGTGTTCATGTGGGGTGACACGCTCGGGTACCACCTGGCCGACGACTCCTACCCGCTCACGCTGCTGCTGGCCACGTTGGTGGTGATCCTGGCCGTGGTGGCGAGCGACCGGGTGCCGAGGCTGCGCGTGGTGACCTATCTCTCGTCCCGCAGCTACGCGGTGTACCTGGTGCACCAGACCGTCGCGTTCACCGTGCTGGCGCTGCTGTGGCCGGACGTGCCGTCGAGCGTGGCGGTCGCGGTGGCGATCGCGGGGACGCTGCTGGTGGCCGAACTGGTCCACCGGAGCGTGGAACGACCGTGCGCGAAGTTGGCAAACGTCCTGGCGCGGAGGTTCGCCCGCTAAGGTGCCAGAGGTCAGGTGTCGACTGTCGGGGGCGATGCATTGGGGAGCGAACGCACTGACCTGCGGGGAGGGCCGGAGTTACCGCCGGACAAGACCCGCACGGCGTTCCTGGACATCGGCCGCGGGCTGGCCGCGGTCCTGGTGGTCTACACCCACATCTACAACGTGTACATCGTCGACTTCAAGGACGTGCACACGGTCGTCACCGACGCGATCGACAACGCGATCGTGTTCCCGCTGCGGCTCGACGACCAGGGCATCGGCGGGATCGCGGTACCGCTGTTCTTCCTGATCAGCGGGTTCGTGATCACCCCGATCGCGCTGAAGCTGGGGCCGCGGCGGTTCGGCGTCAACCGGCTGCTGCGGCTCTACCCGCTGCTGTTCGCCGTGGTCGCGGTGAGCGCGCTGCTGATCGCGTACGGGCCGCTGCCGCTGGCCAGCAAGCCGATGGACGTCAGCTTCGGCGCGGTGCTGTCGAACCTGTCGCTGTGGAACTTCATCGACCGGCCGTTCGGCGCGTGGGTCGGGGTGGCGTGGACGCTCGCCGTCGAGGTGCTGTTCTACGTCATGGTGGTCGCGCTGCTGCCGCTGCTGCGCACGCGGCTGTGGCTGGCGATCTCGATCCAGCTGTGGGTCGTGCTGATGCTGCTGATCACCTACCGGGCGTTCGGCGAGGAGTACCGGGCGTTCGTGATCAACATGACGTACACGCTGATCCCGATCATGGGGCAGGTGATCTGGGCGGCGTGGAGCAGGCGGATTCCCGCGTGGCTGGCCGGGGTGTTCGTCACGGTGGCGTGGCTGCTGTTCGTGTGGGCGGGGCACCTGGAGATCGACCCGAACTACATCCCGAGGGCGTTCCCGGTCGGGTTCGCGCTGATGCTGTTCCTGATCGGCCTGTTCGCCGAGCCGCACCTGCGGCAGCGGCGGTTCTGGACGGAGCTGTCGGAGCGGACGTACTCGATCTACCTGGTGCACGGGGTGGTGGCGTTCCCCCTGCTGCACCTGCTGTTCGACCGGCTGCCGGTGTGGCTGACCTTCCTGATCGCGGTGGCTGCGACGGCGCTGGTGGCGGAGCTGTCGTACCGGTTCGTCGAGCGGCCGAGCCACAACCTGGCGAGACGCCTGTCCAGACGGCGGGAGAAGGTCCACGAGCCGCCGGACGAGCCCGTCGACGAGGACGACTACGACGAGGACGACTACGAGGACTACTACGAGGACGAGGACTACTTCGACGACGAGCACGACGACGAGGCGGAGGAGCCGACCGAGAAGACCCCACCGGTCGCACCGCCACCGCGCCGGCGCCCGGTGTCGCGCCCGGTGCCGGTCGAGGTGGAGACCGAGAAGATCCAGTCGGTCGCCCGCCCGCGCCGCCGCGCACCCGAGCCGCCGCCGCGCCGCGCCCCCGCACCCCCGCGCCACCCGGCCGTCGACCGGAAGCCGAGCGACTCGCCCGCGGGCCTGCGCCAGTGGCC
>DATABL010000318.1:0-8088 GCA_036259595.1 Actinophytocola sp. | reverse complement strand
GCGACGCACCCGGGGATCCGGCCCCGAGGCGGGCCAGGACGGCGAGTCCGGCGGCCGCCGGTGCCCTGCTGGGCGGGTCAGGCGAAGAATTCGGCCAGGGCGGTTGCCAGCACCGTCGGATCCACGTCGTGGGTCTGGCCTGTCAGGACTCGGTGCTCGCCGGCCACGGTGTGGGTGGCTTCGCGCATCCATTGCGGGCTCTCGCTTCCGGCCAGCGTCAGGGTGGGCACGCGGGGGTGCACCGGCACCGGGCCTGCGTTGGTGATCGCGGTGTCGTACGGGAGGGTGTGGGCGATCGCCTGTAGCTCCGGGGTCTGGCTGGCGCCGGCCGCCAGCTCCGGGGGCAGGCCCACCAGCTCAACCATGAACAGGCGCAGTGCCTCGTCGTGGCGGCCCTCCGTCAGGGCCGCCGTCAGGCGCTCCACGTACCGCGGCGGCGCGGGAGGCGCCAACGCCGGCAGCGGGGGCTCGAACACCGCGAGCCGCGTCATCGGGACTCCGGACGCCTCCGCCCGCAACGCCAGGATCGCGCCGGACGACATTCCGTACACCCGGGGCGCACCGTCCGTCGCGGCGACGATCGCGGCCAGGTCCTCGAGCTCGCGCTCCACCGCGTACGGCGACGTGTCACCACTGTCGCCGCGGCCGCGACGGTCGTACGAGTAGACCGTGAAACGATCGCGCAGGGCCTTGGCCAGCGGGGCCGTGGAGTGCCGGTTGTTCAGTGCGCCGCCCACGCACACCACGGACGGGCCGTCGCCCACCCGGTCGTACGCGAGCGTGGTGCCGTCGGCTGAGGTTGTCTTGTGCACGGTGGTCCTTTCCGAGAGGGGAACTCGGCACACCGACGGACGGGGGGCGCTTGGATCGACACGCGCTCAGTACAGCTGGCGAACCTCGATCGTGCCGATCTCCGCCCACGGGTGGGTCGCCGCGATTCGCAGGGCCTCGTCGCGGTCGGCGCAGTCGATCAGGGTGAGGCCACCCATCTGCTCCTTGGTCTCCGCGAACGGTCCGTCGGTGAGCAGCACCTCGCCGTCCCGAACGCGCACCGACCCTGCCGACGCCGGCGGGTGCAGGCCCAACGCGTCGAGCAGCAGCCCGCGGCGGGTCATCTCCCGCTGCCACTCCTCGCAGCCGGCCATCGTGTCCGCCCGCGCCCCCGCCGCCTCGTCACCGCACAACATCAGGATGAACCTCACGACCCTGATTCTGCACCGATGAGTTCTCGGCCCGCGGCCCGTCACACAGCTGACAAAGGAGGAACCCCATGGACACCCTGACCGAGGCGTCGTTCGCCGAGCTGACCGACCGCCACCGCCGCGAGCTGCAGGTGCACTGCTACCGCATGCTGGGCAGCTTCGAGGACTCCGAGGACCTCGTGCAGGAGACATTCCTCCGCGCGTGGCGCCGCCGCGAGACCTACGCGGGCCGCGCGTCCGTCCGCGCCTGGCTGTACCGCATCGCCACCAACGCCTGCCTCGACCTGTTGGAGCGCCGCCCCCGCCCGAGCCTGCCCGCACCGGCCGAGACCCCGCCGGTGGCCGTGCCCTGGCTGACCCCGTACCCGGACGCCCTGCTCCCGGACGAGGCGGCCGTCTCCCGCGAGACGGTCGAGCTCGCCTTCCTCGCCGCGGTCCAGCACCTGCCGCCCCGCCAGCGCGCCGTGCTCGTCCTGCGCGACGTGCTCGGCTGGTCGGCCAAGGAGACCGCGGCCCAGCTGGACACCACGGTCGCCGGCGCGAACAGCGCGCTGCAGCGGGCCCGCGAGACGCTGCGCACCCACCTGCCCGCCCGCCGCCTCGACTGGTCCACCACGCGGCCTACCGAGGACGAGCTCGCGGTGGTCCACCGCTACCTGGACGCCCTCGAACGCGGCGCCGACGCCGAACTGGGCGCGTTGCTCCGCGAGGACGCCCGCTGCGGCCAGGCACCGTGGGCCGCCGGCAACATGACCGACGAAGCGGCCTGGTACTCCGGCCGGGACACCCTGAT
Source organism: Actinophytocola sp. (assembly GCA_036259595.1). Classification (GTDB taxonomy): domain Bacteria; phylum Actinomycetota; class Actinomycetes; order Mycobacteriales; family Pseudonocardiaceae; genus Actinophytocola. Next base: position 6,093 of record DATABL010000318.1, on the reverse strand, counting down.
CGAGGCCTGGCAGCCGATCTTCCACGGCCCGGACCGGGCGGAGCTGCGGTGCGTCCTGACCAGTGCCAACGGTGACCCGGCGCTCGCCATCTACGTCCGCGAACCGGGCACCGGGCCGTACCGGGCCTTCGGCCTGACCGTGCTGCGGATCGTCGACGGCCAGGTCGCCGAGCTCACCTGCTTCGGGGTCGAGACCTACCGCTACTTCGACCTGCCGGAGCAGCTGCCGGAGCACCTCACGCCGTAGGGCGGCGGGCGGCGAGGAAGCGGGCGCGGGCCTCACCCAGGTCCACGATCGGATCCGGGTACCCGCGCCACTCGCCCGCCGGGAGCCGCCACGGTCGTGCACCGCCTTGCCCGGCGCGTGCGCGAGCTCCGGCACGTACCGCCGCACGTACTCGCCGTCCGGGTCGTAGCGTTCGGCCTGCCGCAGCGGGTTGAGCTCGCGGTTCGGGCGCGAGTCGGTTCCCGTGCCGGCGACCCACTGCCAGTTCAGGCAGTTGTTCGCCACGTCGCCGTCAGCAGGTGCGTGAAGAAGTGCGCCGCCCCCGCCCGCCAGTCCAGCACACCCTCAGGTCACGGGTGAACAACGCGACGGTCGTGGTCACCGGCGGCGGGTTCCCAGCGCCGACAGCGCGCACAGCACCGCCCAGCCGCCGGCGACCGCCATCACCCTGCCCCGTTCCGGCCGCCCACGCAGCGCGGTGCCGAGGACCACCAGGTCACCGGTGTCGGACGCGACCCGCACGGCCAGCGCGGTCCGCATCGCCCGCGGCCCCCGCGCGAGGACCATCGCGAGCCCGGAGGCCACGTCACGCACCGCGAGCGTGCGCACGAACGCCGCCTGCTGGGCCTCCGCCGACGTGCCGCGCAGCATGCCGGACGGCCCCAGCAGCAGCTCGGGCCGGACGAAGATCGCGGCGCCGTAGACGGTGGTGCCGACCCCGAGGACACGGGCGAGCTTCATGTTCCGACCTCCTGGCGCTCGGCGGTGCCCGTGATGTTGCGGGCCATCCCGCCGAAGACGACGTCGTGGAAGGGCGCGATCGACTTCCAGTACAGGTGCCCGGCCAGCCCGTGCGGCTCGAAGACCGCCCGCTGTCGGTAGACCGCGCCGCCGTCGGGGCTCGGCGCCGCGCACAGCTCCAGCCACGCCCGCCCCGGCACCCGCATCTCCGCCCGCAGCCGCAGCAGCCGCGGCCGGTCCAGCACCTCGACCCGCCACCAGTCCAGCGCCTCGCCCTCGCGCAGCCGTCGCGGGTCGCGCCGTCCGCGCCGCAGGCCGGCGCCGCCGGCGAGCCGGTCGATCCAGCCGCGCACCGACCACGCCAGCGGGAACGAGTACCACCCGTGCTCCCCGCCGATGGCCTCGATGACCTGCCACAACGCGTCCGGGTTCGCCGTGGTGCGCAGCTCCCGCACGTCGAGGTAGACGCTGCCGCCGGACCAGTCCGGGTCGGTGGGCAGCGGGTCGGACGGCACGCTGGCGTCGGACCAGCGGGTCGGCACGTCGGCGTCGCGGATCCGGGCCAGCGCGAGCTCGATGGCCTGCTCGACGTGCGTGGCCGGCGGGTCGGGGACGTACTCGGCGATGTCGTGCTCGCGGCACACCACCTCGTGCACGAGCGACTCGATCAGTGGCACCGCGATGCCGCGCGGTACCGGCGTGACCAGGTTGACCCACTGCGCGGACAACCACGGCGAGAGCACCGGGACCGGCAGCACGAACCGCCGCGGCAGCCCGGCGACGACCGCGTACCGGCGCATCATCTCCAGGTAGGTGAGCACGTCCGGCCCGCCGATGTCGAACGCGCGGCTGACCCCGGCCGGCAGGTCGGCGGCGTGGACGAGGTAGTGCAGCACGTCCCGGACCGCGATCGGCTGGACCCGGTTGTGCACCCAGCGCGGGGTGACCATCGCCGGGAGTCGTTCGGTGAGGTGGCGCAGCATCTCGAAGCTGGCCGACCCGGAGCCGATGACGATCGCCGCGTTCAGCACGGCGGTGGGCACGCCGGAGCCGAGCAGGATCTCGCCGACCTCGGTGCGGGAGGCGAGGTGCGCGGACAGCTCACCGTCGGGCGCGATGCCGCCGAGGTAGACGATCCGCTGCAGCCCCGACGCGGCGGCGGCGTTTGCGACGACGTGCGCGGCGGCCCGGTCGACGTCGACGAAGTCCTGCTGGTGCAGCGAGTGCACGAGGTAGTAGGCGACGTCCTGCCCGTCGATCGCCGCGGCGACCGAGCCGGCGTTGGTGACGTCGCCCCGGACGACCTCGACCCGGTCCCGCCACGGCGCGTCGTCGAACTTGCCCGGCGTGCGGGCGACGGCCCGGACCTGATGCCCGGCGTCGAGCAACGCGGGCACCAGCCGGCCGCCGATGTACCCGGTCGCCCCGAACACCACACAACGCATGCCGACGATCCTCGCCCAGATCGGCCGGGCGCGCAGGCCAGGGCGTGCGGGTGGTGGATGGGGGGCTTTGGTGGTTGGTGAGGGTGGGTCGGGTGTTGGGGCGGCTGTGGTGGTTGGCCAGGCGGGTCAGGGGGTGCGGGTGGCGATCGGGGCGAGCGTTGCGTTGGCCAGGTGGGCCAGGTCGGATGGGGCCAGCTCGATCTCCAGGCCGCGGCGGCCGGCGCTGCAGTAGATCGTGTCGTGGTTCGTCGCCGAGGTGTCCAGTACGACCGGGAGGCGTTTGCGGTGTCCGAGCGGGGAGATGCCGCCGGCGACGTACCCGGTGGCCCGCTCGGCGGCGGTGACGTCGGCCATCCGCGCCTTCTTCCCGCCCGCCGCGGCGGCCAGGGCCTTGAGGTCGAGCTGGGCGGACACCGGCACCACGCCGATCGTCAACACCCCGTCGACCTCGGCGACCAGTGTCTTGAACACCCGCTCGGCCGGCAGTCCGAGCACCTCGCTCGCCTCGGTTCCGAAGGACGCCGACCGGGGGTCGTGGGCGTACTCGTGCACCTGGTGGGCCACCCGCTGCCGGGCCAGCAACGCGGTCGCCGGGGTTCCCTTGCCTGCCACGCCGGCAAACCTAGAGCACGTACGAACCGATCAGCTGACCCAGCTGGCGGATGTCCGACCGACCCTTGAACTCCAGCCGCACCTTGCCCAGTCCGCTGAACCACAGCTCCAACTCGGCGTCGAGGTCGAACGTGCCGGCGGTCTCGATGGAGAACGCCTGGACCTTGCTGTACGGCAGCGACGTGTAGTCCCGTTTGCGCCCGGTCATGCCCTGCACGTTGACCACGATCAGCCGCTTGTTCGTGAACACGGCGAAGTCGCGGACGGCCTTGAAGCAGAACAGGATCTGCTCGCCCTGCACGAGGATGGGCGCGACCTCGTCGGCCAGGCCCCGCGGGTCGGTCGGGGAGAGCTTGATGACCGAGCCGTTGACGAAGTCGATCACGGTTGGGCTCCCGGGTCGCTGGTGTAGACGGTCGGGTCGCCCTGGCGGATCCAGACCTGGGGATCGTCGATCGGCCGGAACGCGCGGTCGCCGCCGGGTTCTCGGGTGGTGGGGACCGTGTCGCCGTTCGGCAGGTGCATGATGAAGTTCACCGGCTTCGTGTCGTCGGCGAGCGGGATCTCGTAGACCGCCCAGCCGTCCTCCACGCGCGTCGCCGGCCACGGACGGTCCCACGCCACCTGGGCCAGCACGTCCGGGTCGACCGCGTCGCCCCACAGGTGCAGGCCCCACTCGCCGTAGTCGCCGGCCGGGCGGTGGTACCGCAGGGTGGCGACCTCCAGCGGGGGACCGGCGTAACGCACCGTGCGCGTCGCCGACACCACGCCGCCGGACAGCCACGCCCGGTACGACACCGGGGTGTCCGGGGACAGGCCCAGCGGCGTCAGGTCGTCGTACACCGTGTACGCGGGCGAGGTGTCGTCGCTGCCGATCGTGGTCCACGGGCCGCCGTCGACGCTGCGCTCGAACCGCACCACGTGCGAGGCCCGCTCCGGGTCGGCCACCGCGCGCACCTCGACCGTGCCGCGCACGCCGCCGCCCTCCGCGGGGGCCTCGATCGTCAGCGCCGGCGAGGGCACCCGGGCGCGCACCGTGCCGCTCGCGCGGGTGTGCCGGGCGTTGTCCAGCACCACCGCGCGGTACTCCACCGGCGTCGCCGTCTCCAGCGAGGACACGTCGTGGAACACCCGGTACGGCGCGTTGTCGTCGGTCCCGATCGGGTGCCACCGGCCGCCGGCGACCCGCGCCTCGAACGTCACCTCGTACAGCGACGAACCCCGCACGTCGGCCACGACCTGCATCCGGCCGCGCGCGTCGGCGGCCGGCTGGGGGTTGTAGAGCGAGATCCGCGGCGCCCGGTGCGAGCGCGGGATCTTCCCGTCCAGCGCGTAGACGACGGTGGACAGCGCGGGGACGGTCAGGTTCAGCTCGCCGTCCCGGTCGGTCCGCAGCCGCTTGCTCCCGATCCCGTACACCAGGCGGTAGTTGTCCCGCTTCGTGTACGTCGGGATCGCGACCTGCTTCGGCCCCTCGCTGTTGTTCAGCGCCACCACGTACTCGCGCTGCCGCTTCCGGTCGATCCGGGAGAACGCGTACACGCCGGAGTCCGAAGAGGACAGGCGGTGCTGCTGGGTGCCGTCGCGCAGTGCGGGGTGCTCGCGCGTCACCGCGGCCAGGTCGCTGATCGTCCGGTACAGCTGGTGGTTCGTGTCGTAGTTGTCCCGCGCGTGCGTGGACGCGGTGCCGAGCAGGTCGTCGTCGAGGTACTCCGGCACCTGGGAGGCGAACAGCGTCTGCCGCGCGTCCTGGTCGCCGCCGGGGCCGGTGAAGCCCTGCTCGTCGCCGTAGTAGATCACCGGGTTGCCGCGGGCGAAGTACATCAGCTCGTGCCCGAGCCGGTCCCGCGCCACCCACTCGTGGTCGCCCTGCCCCGGGTTGTCGGCGACCACGAAACCGCCGAACCGTCCCATGTCGTGGTTCCCGAGGAACGTCGGCAGCTGGTAGGCGTTGGAGTCCGCGTCGGTGTACCAGTCGTCGTCGGTGAAGAACTCACCGAGCGCGTTCGTCGGCCCGCTCCGGGACGCGAACTCCCGCGCCGCCGCCTGGAACGGGAAGTCCAGCACCGCCTGCATCCGGTCGGTCGTGGTGAAGTGCGACGTGTAGTCCTTGGTGGTGTCGTACACCTCGCCGAACATGAAGAACTCGCGCTTGCCGTGCTCCCGGGCGAACTTCAGCACCCGCGGCCCGAACGTCTGCCAGAACTCGTCGTCGACGTGCTTCATCGTGTCGATCCGGAAGCCGTCGATGCCGAAGTCGGCGATCCACCGCTCGTAGATGTCGGCCATCCCGTCGACCACCCGCGGGTGCTCGGTGAACAGGTCGTCGAGGCCGAAGAAGTCGCCGTACTGCGAGTCCTCGCCGACGAACGTGGTGTCGCCCCGGTTGTGGTAGAGCGTGACGTCGTTGAGCCAGGACGGGACCTTGAGGTCGGTCTCGGCCGGGTCGAGCACCGGCGTGTACGGGAACGAGGTCTCCGGATCCAGTTCCGGGAAGTCCGCCGAGCCCGCGAAGTCCCGGTCGTCGAACACCTCGCCGGACGCCGTCCGGTAGGGCGCCGCGTCCTTGCTGACGTACTCCCTGCGCGCGCCCTCCGCGTAGCCGATGACGTCCGCGGTGTGGTTGGTGATGATGTCGAAGTAGACCTTCATCCCGCGGTCGTGCGCGTCGTCCACCAGCGCCGCCAGCTCGGCGTTCGTGCCGAGGTGCGGGTCGATCCGGGTGAAGTCGGTGATCCAGTACCCGTGGTAGCCGGCCGACGGCCCGTCCTCCAGCTGCACCGGCTTGTTCTTGAAGCTCGGGGTCAGCCAGATCGACGTGGTGCCCAGCCCCTGGATGTAGTCCAGCCGGTCGCGCAGGCCGGCGAGGTCGCCGCCGTTGTAGAAGCCCTTCTTCGTCGGGTCGAACCCGGACACCAGTGGGTCGTCGGGCAGGCCGCCGTGGTCGTTCGTGCGGTCGCCGTTCTCGAACCGGTCCGCCATGACGAAGTAGAACGTCTCGTCGGTCACCGGCGAGCGCAGCGAGTGCTCCGCGTCGTCGGCCGCCGCCGGGGCGGCAGCGAGCCCGCA
>DATABL010000317.1:0-21171 GCA_036259595.1 Actinophytocola sp. | reverse complement strand
GCGGCCGCCTCGGCGAACTCGATGTCGTCGTAGCCGACCACCGCGAGGTCGGCCGGCACCGACCGGCCGAGCCGGGTCATCGCCTGCAGCACGCCGAGCGCGAGCAGGTCGTTGGCGCAGAACGCGGCGGTGGGCCGGGTGTCGGCGGGCAGGCCGGCGAGCCGCTCCCCCGCCCGCCGCCCCTCGGCGACCTGCAACGCCGCGGTCTCCAGCGTGACCAGCGCGTCCGGTGGCCGGCCGGCCCGGTCCAGCGCCCGCAGCGCGCCGCGGTGCCGCTCGACGACCTGCGGCACCGACAGCGGCCCGCCGACGAACGCGATCCGCTCGTGCCCGGTCTCCAGCAGGTGCGCCACCGCCAGCTCGCCGCCCAGCTCGTCGTCCACGGCCACCGAGCAGCACGTGGGGTCGGTGGAGTGGCAGTCGACCAGGACCACGGGCATGCCGCGGCCGGGCATCTCGGCCAGCAGCTGTCCGGTCGGGTCGATCGGGGTGATCAGCACGCCCTGCACGCGCTGCTCGCGGAGCCGATCGAGGTACTCGCGCTCCCGGTCGGCGTCCTGGTTGGAGTTGCACAGGTAGACCGCGCTGCCCTCGGCCCGCGCCGCGTCCTCGACGCCGCGGGCGACGTCGTTGAAGAACGGGTTCGCGGCGTCCATCACGACGTAGGCGATGGTCCGGCTGCGGCCGGCCCGCAGCTGCCGCGCGGTCTCGTTGCGCACGAACCCCAGCTCGGCGATGGCCGCCCGCACCCGCCGCAGGGTGTCCTCGCTGACCAGGTGCGGGTGGTTGAGCACGTTGGACACGGTGCCGACGGACACGCCCGCCCGCGCGGCCACGTCCTTCATCCCGGGGGCCGGTGACACTACAGCGACCCCGCGCGGTCGGCGGACTCCTTCGCGCGGTCGAGCAGCAGGCTGCGCTCGGCCTCGTTGCGGGTCAGCTCGGCGGCGCGGGTGAACTCCTCGCTCGCCTCCGCGTGCCGGTCCAGCTTGGCCAGCAGGTCACCGCGCACGCTGGGCAGCAGGTGGTAGGTCTTCAGCGACGGCTCGGCCGTCAGCCGGTCCACGATCTCCAGGCCCATGGCCGGCCCGAACGCCATCGACAACGCCACCGCCCGGTTCAGCTCCACCACCGGCGAGGGCAGCAGCTGCACCAGCCGCGCGTAGCGGGCCGCGATCCGCGCCCAGTCGGTCTCCTCCGGGGTGCGCGCCCGCGCGTGGCACGCCGCGATCGCCGCCTGCAGCTCGTAGGGCCCCGGCTCGCCCGGCAGGCGCTCCGCGCGCGCCAGCGCCGCCAGCCCCCGCCGGATCAGCAGCTGATCCCACCGCGAGCGGTCCTGGTCGAACAGCAGCACCGGCTGCTTGTCGGGGCCGAGCCGGGCCCGCGCACGGGAAGCCTGGATCTCCATCAGCGCGACCAGCCCGTGCACCTCACGCTCGGCCGGCACCAGCTCGGCGAGCATCCGGCCGAGCCGCATCGCGTCCTCACACAGCGCGGGCCGCATCCAGTCCTCGCCGCCGGTGGCCGAGTAGCCCTCGTTGAACACCAGGTACACGACCTCGCACACGGACGCGAGCCGCTCGCCCAGCTCGGCGGCGTTCGGGACCTCGAACGGCACCTTCTTCTTCGCCAGGGTCTTCTTGGCCCGCACGATCCGCTGCGCGATCGTCGGCTCCGGGGTGAGGAACGCGCGGGCGACCTCCTCGGTGGTCAGGCCGCCGAGCAGCCGCAGCGTCAGCGCCACCCGCGCCTCGGTGGACAGCACCGGGTGGCAGGAGATGAACACCAGTCGCAGCAGGTTGTCGCCGATGTTGCTGTCGATGGCGTCGAAGTCGGGCTCGGCGTTCGGCGCCTCCTGGGTCTCCAGGTCGCGGCCCAGCTCGACGACCTTGCGCTCCAGGGTGTCCCGGCGCCGGAACTGGTCGATGGCCCGCCGCTTGGCGATGGCCATGAGCCAGGCGCCCGGGTTGTCCGGGACGCCCGACTCCGGCCACTGCTCCAGCGCCGCGACCAGCGCGTCCTGCGCGAGCTCCTCGGCGAGCCCGACGTCGTGCACCATCCTGGTCAGGCCGGCGATGACCCGGGCGGACTCGATCCGCCACACCGCCTCGACCGTCCGGTTCGCCTCCAGCGTCGCCACGGGCACATCAGAGCAGGTCGGCGCGACGGCGGCAAGCTCGTTCAGTCGTCGTCGGACAGAACCTGCCGGACCTCGACCCGCGAGGTGACCGCCGCGTCGGCCGGGATCCGCTTGACCCACTCGAGGACCTCTTCGCGGGACTTCACCTCGAGCAGCCAGTAGCCCCCGACGAGCTCCTTGCCCTCGGCGAACGGCCCGTCGGTCACCGTCGGCACGCCGTCGCGGAACGTGACCAGCGCGCCCTGGTCGGAGGGGTGCAGACCCTCGCCGGCCAGCAGCACGCCGGCCTTCACCAGCTCCTCGTTGTACCGAGCCATCGAGGCGAACATCTCCTCGTCCGGCTCGGGCATGTTCGGGTCGTTCTCGAGGTGCTTCACCATCACCATGAACCGCATGTCGCTCACTCCCCTCGGTTGGCTTCGGCCTGGGCACGCATCTGGTGCTCCTTCTCCTTGAGCTCGTCGCTCATGTCGTACTCGTCGGTCTCGCCGATGCGGCGGATCTCGATCTCGACGTTGCCGCCGCCGTCGAGCGTCGGCCAGCGCTTGACCAGCTCGACGACCTCCTGCAGCGAGTCGGCCCGGACCATCGTGTAGCCCGCGATGAGCTCCTTGGCCTCGGCGAACGGACCGTCGATGACCGTCGCCCTCCCGCCGCTGAACTCCACGATCGCCCCCGCCGAGGACGGGGCCAGCCCGGCGGCGTCGAGCAGCACGCCCGCGCGCACCAGCTCCTCGTTGTACCGGGCCATGGCCTCGACCAGCTCCTCGCTGGCCGGCCTGCCCGCCTCGGTGTCCGCGTCCGCCCTGCGGATGATCAGGAAACGCACATCTCTCTCCTTCTGCTCAGGTCCGGCGTCAACCTAGCGTCGAGCGGCGCCGGCCGGGATCGACACGCGCGTGGCGGATTTCCTCAACCGGCCCGATTTCGGTCGGGAAGTGGCCTTTGCCTCGGTGCGGTCGCCGGCATGGAACCCTGTTCACCTGGGCGCAGGTCTGTGCCCGGCGCCTCGCCGGGCGGAAGGTCCACCTGACCGTCGAGCCGTTCGGCCACGTCCGGCGCGCCGACCTCGACGAGCAGGCCGAGCGGGTCGGCGCGGTGCTCGGCGCCATGCCGGCTGACCGTCGGCGAGGTGACCGTCGGCGGACACGCGTGACCCGCCTGTGGACAACTTCCCCGGCCTGTCGGGGCGCGCCCATACAATCGCCCGCGTGACTCTCCCCCACACCACCGCACCCGCCCTGGACGCGCTGCGCCGCGTGTTCGGCTACGACGCGTTCCGGGGCGACCAGCAGGAGATCATCGACACCGTGGTCGGCGGCCGCGACGCGCTGGTGCTGATGCCGACCGGCGGCGGGAAGTCGCTGTGCTACCAGATCCCCGCGCTGGTCCGCGACGGTGTCGGCATCGTCGTCTCGCCGCTGATCGCGCTGATGCAGGACCAGGTCGACGCACTGCGCGCGCTGGGCGTGCGGGCCGGGTTCCTCAACTCCACCCAGGATTTCGACGAGCGCCGGCTGGTCGAGGCGGAGTTCCTGGCCGGCGAGCTCGACCTGCTGTACCTGGCGCCGGAGCGGCTGAAGGTCGAGTCGACGCTGCGGCTGCTCGACCAGGGCCGCGTCGCGCTGTTCGCGATCGACGAGGCGCACTGTGTCGCCCAGTGGGGGCACGACTTCCGGCCCGACTACCTGACGCTGTCCGCGCTGCACGAACGCTGGCCGAGCGTGCCGCGGATCGCGCTGACCGCCACCGCGACCGAGGCCACGCGCGCCGAGATCGCCACCCGGCTGAACCTCACCGAGGCGCGGCACTTCGTGTCGAGCTTCGACCGGCCGAACATCCAGTACCGGATCGTGGCCAAGAACAAGCCGGAGCAGCAGCTGCTGGAGCTGCTCACCACCGAGCACAAGGGCGACGCCGGCATCGTCTACTGCCTGTCCCGCGCCTCCACCGAGCGCACGGCGGCCTTCCTGTCCCAGAACGGGATCGAGGCGCTGCCGTACCACGCCGGCCTCGACGCCCGCACCCGCGCCACGCACCAGTCGCGGTTCCTGCGCGAGGACGGCCTGGTCATGGTGGCCACGATCGCGTTCGGCATGGGCATCGACAAGCCGGACGTCCGCTTCGTCGCCCACCTCGACCTGCCGAAGTCCGTGGAGGGCTACTACCAGGAGACCGGCCGCGCGGGCCGCGACGGGCTGCCGTCCACCGCATGGCTCGCCTACGGGCTGGCCGATGTCGTGCAGCAGCGCAAGATGATCGCCACCTCGGAGGGCGACGACGCGCACCGCCGCCGGCTCGGCACGCACCTCGACGCGATGCTCGCGCTGTGCGAGACCGTGCAGTGCCGGCGGGTTCAGCTGCTGAACTACTTCGGCGAGCGCGCCGAGCCGTGCGGGAACTGCGACACCTGCCTGTCGCCGCCCGAGTCGTGGGACGGCACGGTGCCGGCGCAGAAGGTGCTCTCGACGGTGTTCCGGCTCGACCGCGAGCGCCGGCAGAAGTTCGGCGTCGGGCACGTCGTCGACATCCTGCTCGGTCGTGCGACGGCCAAGGTCAGCCAGCACAACCACGAGTCGTTGACCGTGTTCGGCGTCGGCACCGAGCTGTCCGAGCCCGAGTGGCGCGGCGTGGTCCGCCAGCTGCTGGCGCAGGGCCTGCTCACGGTCGAGGGCGACCACGGCACGCTGGTCCTCACCGAGGCGAGCGGCGACGTGCTCGGCCGCCGCCGCGAGGTGCGGCTGCGCACCGAACCCAAGCGCGCGACGAAATCGTCGTCGGGCCGGGGCAAGGCCGCGCCGGTGGTGGAGCTGCCGGAGGAGGCCAAGCCGCTGTTCGAGCGCCTCCGCGCCTGGCGGGCGGCCACCGCGAAGGAACAGGGCGTCCCCGCGTACGTGATCTTCCACGACGCCACGCTGCGCCAGATCGCCAGCGAGGCGCCGACCACGCTGGAGCGGCTGGGCACGGTGAACGGCGTCGGCGAGAACAAGCTCGCCAAGTACGGCCAGCAGATCCTCGACACCCTCGCGGCCTAGCGCCGGTACAGGTCGCCCAGCTCGAGCGCGACCGGCGACCGACTGAACCCGGCCCCAGCGCGAATTCGATATGGCAGCATCACCTATCGAACACCGACTGAATGAGAATTGCCATCTCAGGTCAACCTGCTGAACAATCTGCCAATATTCCGGCGGGCTGGCCGGCCACGATGTCCACCGGGCTGGGTCCCGCGGAGGGTTGCTCGTCGGACCTCCCGGTACGTCGCCATGTCTCTGGCATCGCCACCTCCGCTGACTACGTCACCGCCTCGCGATACGGCGCCCCGAACGGCTTCGCGAGCGCCGCGGCCGAACCGCCGCGGCGCTCGTCGACCGTCACGTATTCGCTTGGCGCGCCTACCCCGCCGGGGTCTCGTCGTTGTAGATGCGGGTGACGATCCGACCGTCGCGGGTGACGTAGCCGTTGATCAGGCCGGGCGTGCTGTGCGGGGTGGCCAGCGTGCCGCGCGGGTCCAGCGCGATCACCCCGCCCGTCGCGCCCAACGCCGGGATCTTCTCGTTGACCACCTTCGACGCGGCCCGGCGCACCGGCGCCCCGGTGTACTCCATGATCGCCGAGATGTCGTACGCCGCCACGCCGCGAATGAACACCTCGCCCGTACCCGTGCAGGACACCGCCACGGTCCGGCTGTTCGCGTACGTCCCCGCGCCGATGATCGGCGAGTCCCCCACCCGCCCGACCAGCTTGTTCGTCAGTCCGCCGGTCGAGGTGGCCGCCGCGACCTCGCGCGACCGGTCCACCGCCACCGCGCCGACCGTGCTGCCGCCCTCCTTCACCGCCGCGTCCGGCTGCTTCGCCTCCATCAACGCGTCCCACCGGCGCTGGGTGAAGAAGTAGTCCTGCGTCGTGTACGGCACTCCGTTGCGCAGCGCGAACGTGTCCGCGCCGACCCCGGCCATCATCACGTGCGGGGACCGCTCCATGACCATTCGCGCCAGCGAGATCGGGTTCTTCGTGTTGTGCACGCCCGCGACCGCACCCGACCGCAGGTCGCTGCCGTCCATGATCGACGCGTCCAGCTCGTGCTCGGCGTCGGTGTTGAACACCGCGCCCCGGCCGGCGTTGAACAGCGGGTCGTCCTCGAGCACCCGCACCGCGGCCTCCACCGCGTCCAGGCTGGGCCGGCCGTCGCGCAGCAGCCGGTAGCCGGTGCGCAGTGCCTCCTCCAGGCCGGCGCGGTACGCACGCTCCCGCTCGGGCGTGATGCTGCCGCGCGGCAGCGAGCCGGCACCGCCGTGCACGGCCAGCACGACGTCGCGGATCTGGCCGTGGCCAGCGGGCGGGGGCGCGGACTCGGCGCCGGCCGAGCCGGACAGGCCGAACGCGGTCGCGGCGGCCAGCACCGCGATGAGCAGACGGGGTCGCAGGGTGGACATCGAACCTCCTCGAACGAGCGACGAACGAAATCTCCTCGACCCACCTTCCTTTACCCGCGCCGCCATTGCGAGTATCTGTTTCACCATGTTGCTGCGCCAGCTGGAGTACCTGAGCGCGCTCGCGCGGGAAGGGCACTTCGGCCGCGCGGCCCAGGCGTGCCACGTCTCCCAGCCGGCGCTCTCGGCGGCCATCCGCAAACTCGAGTCCGAGCTCGACATCCAGATCGTGCAGCGTGGCCAGCGCTTCGAGGGGTTCACCCCCGAAGGCAAGCAGGTCCTGCAGTGGGCGCACCGGATCCTCGCCGAGCAGGACGCCATGCGCCACGAGCTGGCGAGCATGCGCGGCGGGCTGTCCGGCGTGCTGCGGATCGGCGCCATCCCGACCGCGATCACGCTCGCCTCGCTGCTCACCAGCCCGTTCGCCGAGCGGCACCCGGACGTGCGGGTGTCGATCGAGTCGCTGTCGTCGGGGGAGATCGTGCACCGGCTGGCCGAGTTCGACCTCGACATCGGGATGACCTATGTGGACGGCGAGCCGCTCGGCACGGTCCGGGTGGTGCCGCTCTACCGCGAGCGCTACCTGCTGCTGACCGCCGCCGACGGCATGTTCGCCGACCGCGAGTCGGTCGCCTGGGACGAGCTCGCCGACATCCCGCTCGTCATGTTGTCCTCGGTGATGCAGAACCGGCGGATCCTCGACCGCACGTTCGGCGAGGCCGGGGTGACGGTCACGCCGTCGGTCGAGGCCGACACGGTCTCCGCGATCTACGCCCACGTCGGCACCCGCCGCTGGTCGAGCGTGATCGCCCACGCCTGGCTGCACGTGTTCGGCGTGCCGGACGGCCTGCGGGTGGTCCCGCTCAAACGGCCCCGCCGCGAGCACCAGGTGGGGCTCGTGCTGGCCGACCGCGATCCGGAGCCGCTGCTCGCCCGCGCCCTGCTGGACACCGCGCACCGCGTGGACATGCAGGCCACCCTGGACGAGCTGATGCGCCGGCACCTGACCTGACGTTTCGCCCGAACCCGACGAATATCCACCGGTGCGCGATCCACCGTTCGTGCACTACGGTCCTGCATACCGCATACGCTCCGGATCGAGTCGCACACGGAGGTGGGTCGTGGCCGCGTTGTCCTTCCTCGATCGTGAACACACGGTGGCCAAGCCCGGCTACAGCAGGTGGCTCATCCCGCCCGCGGCACTGGCGATCCACCTCTGCATCGGGCAGGCCTACGCCACCAGCGTCTACAAGAACGCGCTCGTCGCCCACTTCGACACGAGCCTGACCGCGATCGGCATCATCTTCTCCATCGCCATCGTCATGCTCGGTGTGTCCGCCGCGGTGATGGGCACCTGGGTCGAGCGGGTCGGCCCGCGCGCGGCCATGTTCACCGCCGCCTGCTTCTGGGCCTCGGGCTTCCTGATCGGCGCGCTCGGCATCGCCACCGGACAGCTCTGGCTGGTGTACCTGGGCTACGGCTTCGTCGGCGGCATCGGGCTCGGCATCGGCTACATCTCACCCGTGTCCACGCTGATCAAGTGGTTCCCGGACCGGCCCGGGCTCGCGACCGGCATGGCGATCATGGGCTTCGGCGGCGGCGCACTGGTCGCCTCCCCGCTGTCCCGGCAGCTGATGTCCCTCTACGACCCGAACTACGACGCCGCCACCGGCCGCGCCTCCGGGGGCGCGGTCGCCGCGCTGTTCCTCACCCTCGGCATCGTCTACTTCCTGGTGATGATGCTGGGCGTGTTCAACGTGAAGGTGCCCGCGCCGGGCTGGCGGCCGGCCGGGTTCGACCCGGCGAAGCTCAGGGCCAAGCCGATGATCACCCGGGCGAACGTCTCCGCCGCGAACGCGCTGCGGACCCCGCAGTTCTGGCTGCTGTGGACCGTCCTGTTCTGCAACGTGACCGCGGGCATCGGCATCCTGGAGCAGGCGAGCCCGATGATCCAGGACTTCTTCCGCGAGGGCGGCACGTCCACCGTCGCCGCCACCGCCGCGACCGCGTTCGTCGGGCTGCTGTCCATCTTCAACATGGCCGGGCGGTTCGCCTGGTCGTCCACGTCGGACTTCATCGGCCGCAAGCCGACCTACGTGATGTACCTCGGTGTCGGCATCGTCCTGTACGTCCTGCTCGCGGTGGCCGGGAACAGCTCGACCGCGGTGTTCGTGCTGCTCGCCGCCGTCATCATCTCGTTCTACGGCGGCGGTTTCTCGACCGTCCCGGCCTACCTGCGCGACCTGTTCGGCACCTACCAGGTCGGCGCGATCCACGGCCGGCTGCTCACCGCGTGGTCCGCGGCGGGCATCGCCGGGCCGCTGATCATCAACGGCTTCCTGGACGCGCGGGGCGAGCCGGGCGAGCTGGTGGCCGCCGACTACCGGCCGGCGCTGTTCACCATGGTCGGCGTGCTGGCGGTCGGGTTCGTCGCGAACCTGCTGATCCGCCCGGTCGCCGAGCGGTTCCACGAGACCGAGGGCCACACCGACGCCTTCGCCGAGGCGGGAAAGAGGTAGTCCCATGGGCCAGACGCCCGCCCCGACCGGCCAGACCGCCCGGCTGGTGATCTCCTGGTTGGTCGTCGGCATCCCGCTGATCTACGCGCTGTACCAGACGATCAGGTCGATCCTGCCGCTGTTCGGGGGCTGACCAGCCCGGCGACGCCCGCACGCAACCCGTCGGCGTCGAGCGGGCCGCCAGTCACCAGCGCCTGCAGCAGCATGCCGTCGACCAGCGCGGCGAGCGCGAACCCGCGCTCCGGCCCGCCGGCGACCCGCGCGCAGATGCCGCGCAGCCCGTCGAGCCACAGCGCCGCCACCGGCCGCAGCTCCGGCGCGCGGGCCGCGGCCAGGTAGAGCTCGTACTCCAGCAGGGCCTGCTCGCGGTCGGCCAGGCAACCCGTGACCAGCTCGACGAACGTCGCCGGCAGGTCGCGGCTCACGCTCAGCTCCTCGGCCCAGGCCTCCAGGTGCGCCCGTGCCTCCTCGGTCGCCCGGCGGAGCGCGGCGACGACGAGGTCGTCGAGGGTCGGGAAGTAGTACGTGGTGGACCCGAGCGGGACGTTCGCCCTGGTGGCGATCATCCGGTGGGTCACCTGCCCCACGCCGACCTCGGCGATGGCCGCGAGCGCCGCGGTCACGATCGCCCGGCGCCGGCCCTCCGGGTCCCGCCGCGCGGTCAGTGCGCACCGCCCAGGTTCAGCGTCACGACGCCGCCGATCACCAGCAGCACGCCGACGACCTTGGTGGCGTTGATCGACTCGCCCAGGAACAGGACGCCGATCGCGACGATCGCCGCCGTGCCGAGCCCGGCCCAGACCGCGTAGGCGACACCGACCGGCACGTGCCGCACCACCAGGGCGAGCATCGCGAACGCGGCGCCGTAGCCGGCGAGGCAGCCGATCGTCGGCCAGAGCCTGCTGAACCCGTCGGTGGCCTTGAGCAGGCTGGTCGCCACCACCTCGAAGGCGATCGCCAACCCCAGGTACACGTACCCCATGACACCCTCCTGTACTTCTGTACATGTACAACTGTACAGGAGAAGGCGTCGCCTAGCGGGCGGCCTCCCGCAGGGCCGGGAGCAGCTGGTCACGGGCGAAGTCGAAGAACCCGTCCTGGTGCTCGCCGCCGATCTGGACCAGCGCGACGTGCGTGAAGCCGGCCTCCCAGAAGGGCTTCACCGCGGCCACGATCGGGTCGATGTCGGGGCCGCACGGGATGTTCTCGGCCACGTCGTCCTCGGTGACGAACTGGGTGGCCGCCGCGAACCCGGCCGGGCCGGGCAGCTCGGCGTTGACCTTCCAGCCGCCGGCGAACCACCGGAACTGCTCGTGCGCCCGGCGCACCGCGGCGCCGCGGTCGGGGTCCCAGCTGACCGGCAGCTGCGCGATCTTGGGTGAGTCGCGCCGGATGCCGTCCCAGCGCTCGCACAGCTCCGCCGCCGGCTCGACCGCGATCATCGCGTCGGCCAGCGGCGCGAAGCGGTCGACCGACTGCGCGCCGGACACCGCGGTCGCGATCGGCACCCGCAGCTCCGGCAGGTCCCACAGCTTGGCCGAGTCCACCTGGAAGTGCCGGCCCGCGTAGTTGACGTGGCCGCCGTCGAACAGCGCGCCGATGATGTCGAGCGCCTCCGCCAGCATCTCGTGCCGCTGGTTCACCGGCGGCCAGCCGCGGCCCACGACGTGCTCGTTGAGGTTCTCCCCCGCGCCGAGCCCGAGCGTGAACCGGTTGCCGGACAGCAGCTGCGTGGTCGCCGCCTGCTGCGCCACCACGGCCGGGTGGTACCGCATGATCGGGCACGTCACGTACGTCATGAGGTCGACGGTCGAGGTGACCTGGGTGACCGCGCCGAGCACGCTCCACGCGTTCGGCGCGTGTCCCTGCTCCTCCAGCCACGGGAAGTAGTGGTCGCTCATCACCTCGAAGTCGAAGCCGGCGCGCTCCGCCTCCGCGGCGAAGCGCACCAGCTCCCGCGGGCCGGCCTGCTCGGTCATCAGCGTGTAGCCGAACCGGACCATCAGGCGTGCACGCCCTCGGCGATCTCCTCGACGGCCTTGGCGCAGAAGGCGTCCAGGTCGCCGGGGTTCCGGCTGGACACCAGGCCGTTGTCGGTGACGACCTCCTGGTCCACCCAGGTCGCGCCCGCGTTGCGCAGGTCGGTCTTCAGGCTCGGCCACGAGGTCATCGTGCGGCCGCGGACCACGTCGGCCTCGGCGAGCACCCAGCCGCCGTGGCAGATCACCGCGACCGGCTTGCCGGAGGTGACGAACTCCTTGACGAACCGCACGGCGCGCTCGTCGGCGCGCACGAAGTCGCCGTTGGCCACCCCGCCGGGCAGCACCAGCGCGTCGTAGTCGTCCGGGCGGGCGTCGCCGACCGTGGTGTCGACCGGCTTGCGGTCGCCCTTGTCGAGGTGGTTGAACGCCTGGATCTCACCGGCGTCCAGCCCGATGAGCTCCGGCCGGCCGCCGGCGTCGGTGACCGCCTGCCACGGCCGGTCCAGCTCCACCTGCTCCACCCCGTCGGTGGCGACGAACGCCACCCGCTTGCCCTCGATCGTGGGCATCGCGCATCAACTCCCTCGTCGAAATCGCAAGGTCGGGCGGCTACCCGGCCTGGCTGCCGGCAAACCCCTCGGTGCGCTGGCCGTCGGCCTCGGCCAGGCTGATCCCCTCCTCCGGCACGAGTCCGAAGTGGACGACCTGACGGCGGGTCACCAGGTCGGCGGCCCAGTCGAGCGCGACGCGCAGCCGGTTCGACGGCATCGCCATGAGGTGGTACCCGCGGGCGACGATCTTCGCCGGGAACCCGCGCAGCGGCACGTGCAGCGGGTCGGCGACCGCCTGCCAGCCGCCCAGGTCGACGACGAAGCCCAGATCGTGGTGCTTGTACTGGCGTGCCTCGCCGACCCCGAGCGACGCGGCGACGTTGATGCCGGCGACCCGGCCCTGCCGCTGGGCGTGCTGGGCGGTCATCGGCGTGACCTCCCCGGGCCGGGTGAGATCCGGCACCGCGGCGATGTCACCCGCGGCGAACACCTTCGGGTGATCGGGCACCTGGAGGTAGGTGTCGGTGTCCAGGCGGCCCTTCGTGGTGGGCAGGTTCAGCGGCTCGACGAGCGGGTCGGGCCGCACGCCCACGCACCAGACCACGGTGCGGGTCGGGATCTCGGTGTCGTCGGTGAGCCGCGCGCAGTGCTCGGTGACGCCGCTGACGCTGGTCTCGAGCCGGACCTCGACGCCGCGGCGCTCGAGCACGCGCTGCGCCGGGGCGGACAGGCGCTCGCTGAGGTTCGGCAGGATCCGGTCGGCCATGTCGATCAGGACCCAGCGCACGTCCTCCTCCCGCAGCCCGCGGTAGCGGCGCAGGGCCTGCCGGGTCAGCTCGGTGCCCTGGGCGACCAGCTCGGTGCCCGTGTAGCCGGCGCCGACGACGACGAACGTGGTGCGCTCGCGCCGTTCCACCGGGTCGTCGGTCTGCTCGGCGAGCTCCAGCTGGCGCAGGATGTGGTCGCGCAGGTAGATGCTCTCGGCGACGGACTTGAAGCCCTTGGCGTGCTCGGCGACGCCGGGGATCGAGAGCAGGCGCGTCACGCTGCCGGACGCGACGACCAGCCGGTCCCAGTGGAGGTCGGAGTCGGTGCCCTCGACGTTGGTCACCGTGACGGTCTGCTGGCCGAGGTCGATGCCGGTGACGTTGCCGAGGACGGCCTGGGTGCGCTTGAGCTTGGTGCGCAGCGGCACGGCCACCCGCCTAGGGTCGAGCGTCCCGCCGGCCACCTCGGGCAGCAGCGGGACGTAGAGCATGTAGTCGGTCGGGTTGACCACGCACAGGTCGGCGGCGTCGGATGGGAGCCGGCGTTCGAGCGTGCGCAGGCAGTGGTAGCCGGCGAAACCGGCACCGACCACGACGACCCGGGGCCGTCGCGGGCCGTTGTTGGACATGGTGACACCCTTTCGTCGTCCTGGCTGCCGGCATACCCGCGCCGGCCGGCGGCCAACCCCGCCCGGGGCCGGCGACCTGTCGCTCGCATGTTCGAATCAGGGTGTACAGTGGGGACATGACAGCAGGACTGCAGGGCTCACTACTCGACGATCTGGACGATCTCGGCTTGCGTTCGCTGTCGGCCACGCGTCGCACGGAGCTGACCGAGGGCGCGTGGGTCGACACGCGGCCGGGCTGGCTCAAAGGCGCGGGGACACTGTTCGACAGACTCTCCCGCGAGGTCCCGTGGCAGGCGGAGCGCCGCAAGATGTACGACCGCGTGGTGGACGTGCCCCGCCTGCTGTGCTTCTACGGCGAGGGCCAGCCGTTACCCCACCCGGTACTCGAATCGGCCCGGGAAGCGCTGTCCGCGCACTACGCCGATGAGTTGGGCGAGCCGTTCCGCACGGCGGGCCTGTGCTACTACCGCAGCGGACGGGACAGCGTGGCCTGGCACGGTGACCGGATCGGCCGGGGCAACAAGGAGGACACGATGGTCGCGATCGTGTCGGTTGGTGCGCCGCGCGACCTGTTACTGCGGCCGCGCGGAGGCGGCCAGACCCTCCGCTACGCCCTCGGCCTGGGCGATCTCATCGTGATGGGTGGGTCGTGCCAGCGCACGTGGGAGCACGCCGTCCCGAAGACGACGAAGCCGATCGGCCCGAGGATCAGCATCCAGTTCCGCCCCCGCGGCGTCCGCTGACGAGGCAACACACGTCGGAACAAGCGCGACCAGAGGCGGACCCGGCCGGCGGAGCGCACTTGGCGGGCAGCGCATTCGGTCGTCCGCACACCCCGAGCGGACCCATTCGGCGCGACTGGCTCGGTCGGCGGAAGCGAGCCCAGTCAGCGCGAGAGCCCAGTCGGCGAGAGCGGGAGCGGACTCGATCAACGCGAGCGGACTCGGGCGGCGGGAACTGTCTCGGGCGGCGGGAACTGTCTCGGGCGGTGGGACTGTCTCGGGCGGCGCGAGCAGAGTCGGCCGCGAGCGCGTTTGGGTCGGCAGCGTGTTCGATCGGCGGCAGCGCACTCCGTCGGCAGTCTGTTCGGTCAGGAGCCCACCGTTCGGACAGAGCGTGCTCGGTCGGCGGGAGCGCACCTGGCCGGCAGCGAACTCGACCGAGGCACGCTCGGTCGGCAGCCACTCGACCGGGAGCGCCCTAGATCAGGCGCCCACTCGGCCGGCAGTGCGCTCGTCGGCAGTGCGCTCGTCGGCAGTGCGCTTGGCCGGCAGTGTTGCTCGGTCAGGAGCGGACGAGGCGCGCGATCGCGTCGCTGGCCTCGCGGACCTTCTCCTCGGCGTCCTTGCCGCCGTCGGCCAGGGCCTGGGCTACGCAGTGGCGTAGGTGCTCGTCCATGAGGCCGAGGGACACGGCCTGTAAGGCCTTGGTCGCCGCCGAGATCTGGGTCAGGACGTCGATGCAGTACTCGTCGTTCTCGACCATCCGCTGCAGGCCGCGGACCTGCCCCTCGACGCGGCGCAGACGCTTCAGGTAGCCGTCCTTGTCGCTGGTGTAACCCCGCATCCCGAGTTCCTTCCGACGTCCGACCATCCAGTATACCCGAGGGGGGTAACAGTGCGTATACCCGCGAGGCGCACGATACCTGCCACGTCTCCCGAACGGAGCTGAGTCGATGTTCACCACCCGCCCCGAACTGGCCGGCACCTTCGGCATGGTGGCCTCCACCCACTGGCTGGCCTCCGCCGCCGGCATGGCCGTCCTCGAGCACGGCGGCAACGCCTTCGACGCCGCCGTCGCCGCCGGCTTCACGCTGCACGTGGTCGAGCCGCACATGAACGGGCCGGGTGGCGAGGTCCCGATCCTCTTCACCAGTGCGACCGAACCGAACCCAACTGTCCTGTGTGGACAGGGGCCGGCGCCGGCCGCCGCCACCGCCCGGCGGTTCCGTGACGAAGGGCTGGAGCTGATCCCCGGCACCGGGCTGCTGGCGGCGACCGTCCCGGGCGCGGTCGGCGCCTGGCTCACGCTCCTGCGCGACCACGGCACGATGCCGCTGGCCGACGTGCTCCAGTACGCCATCGGGTACGCCGAGCACGGGCACCCGATCTCCGACGCCGTGGTCACCACGATCGCGACGGTCGAGGAGCTGTTCGGCACCCACTGGCCGACCTCCGCACGCCGCTGGCTCCCGGCCGCCCGCCCCGGCGAACTGGTGCGCAACCCCGCGCTGGCCGAGACCTACCGCCGCCTCGTGGCCGAGGCGGTCGGCCCGACCCGGGAGGCGCGGCTCGACGCGGCGATCCGCGCCTGGTACGAGGGTTTCGTCGCCGAGGCGCTGCACGCGCACTGCGGCACGGAGACCTTCGACGACTCCGGCCGGCGGCACGCGGGCCTGCTCACCGGCGACGACCTGGCCGCCTGGCGGCCCGGTTACGAGGAACCGCTCGTCCTCGACGTGTTCGGCTGGCGGGTGTGCAAGGCCGGCGCGTGGAGCCAGGGCCCGGTGCTGCTGCAGCAGCTCGCGACCCTGCGCGCACTGGGTGAGCTGCCGCCGCCGGGCAGCGCCGAACTGCTCCACCGCGTCGTCGAGGTCGCCAAGCTGTCCTTCGCCGACCGCGACGCGAACTACGGCGACGACCCGTCGGTGCCGCTCGACCACCTGCTCTCCCCCGCCTACGCGGACGAGCGCGCGGCGCTGGTCACCGACGAGGCCGGTGCGCCGCTGCGCCCCGGCGTGGGCCGGCTCCCGAGGTTCGTCACCGAGGGCGGCCACGTCGCCCCGGTCGGCCTGGGCATCGGCGAGCCGACGTTGTCCCCGCTGGGCACCAACCGCGGCGACACCTGTCACCTCGACGTGGCCGACCGCTGGGGCAACGTGGTGTCCGCCACCCCCTCCGGCGGCTGGCTGCAGAGCTCGCCGACCGTGGAGAGCCTCGGCTTCTGCCTCGGCACCCGCGCGCAGATGTTCTGGCTCGAGGAGGGCCTGCCGAACTCCCTGGCGCCGGGCAAGCGCCCGCGCACGACCCTGTCCCCGTCGCTGGCCGTACGCGACGACCGGACCCTCTCGTTCGGCACACCGGGCGGCGACCAGCAGGACCAGTGGCAGCTGGCCTTCTTCCTCAACCACGCCGTGCACGGCATGGACCTCCAGGCGGCCATCGACGCACCCACCTGGCACACCACCGCCTTCCCCAGCTCGTTCTACCCCCGGGCCACCGGGACCGAGCTGGTCGTGGAGTCCAGAACGGACCCAGCGGTGCTCGACGACCTGCGCCGCCGAGGCCACGACGTCACCGTCGTCGAGCCGTGGTCGCTGGGCCGCATGTCGGCGGCCTCCCGCGACCGGGGCACCGGCCTGTTACGCGCCGCGGCCAACCCACGCGGCATGCAGGGCTACGCGGTGGGCCGCTGACTCACGGCCAGCACTCGGCGAGACGCCGCAGCCCTGGCTCGATCCGGTCGAGCTCGACCGCGCCGTACCCCAGGGCGAGACCGGGCTCGCCCGCCCCGACGGCGTGGTAGGCACCGAGGTTCTCCACCGCCACGCCGGCCTCGGCCGCCCGGCCGACCAGCGCATCGACGTCCACCGGCCCGCGGACCGTCGCGGCCAGGTGCAGTCCCGCGCTGGACCGCACGACGTCGAGGCGGCCGGCGAAGTCCCGGCGCAGCACCGTGACGACCCGTTCGTGTCGCGCGGCGTACTCGCGGTTGGCGCGCCGCAGGTGCCGGGCGAACAGCCCGTCGGACAGGAACGCCGTCAACGCCCCCTGCGCGACCGGATCCCCCTGCCGGTCCGTCAGCCGCTTCGCCGCCCGCACCGCCGCCCGCATCGGCGCCGGCACGACGAGGAACCCGAGCCGCAGCATGGGCACCATCGTCTTGGCGAACGAGCCGACGTAGAGCACCCGTCGCCCGCCGTCGAGGCTGTGCAACGGTTCGAGCGGCCGGTCGGAGAAGCGGAACTCGCTGTCGTAGTCGTCCTCGACGACCACCGCGCGGTGCGCCCGCGCCCACGCGAGCAACGCGCCCCGCCGCTCCAACGACATCGGCATCCCCAGCGGGAACTGGTGTGACGGCGTCGTGTACACCACCCGCGCCGACGGTGGGATCGCCGACACCACAAGCCCTTCCGCGTCCACCGGCACCCCCACGACCCGCGCCCCGAGCGCGGCGAACAGCGCCCGAGCCGGCGGGTAACCCGGCTCCTCGACCGCGACGCGGTCCCCCGGTGACACCAGCACGCGCCCGACCAGGTCGAGTGCCTGCTGCGCCCCCTGCGTGACGACCACGTCGTCCGCCCCCACCAGCACCGACCGGGACAGCCCGACATGCCGCGCGATCGCGGCCCGCAGCCCCGCGTGCCCGGCCGGATCCCCGTACCCGGCGTCCGCCGGATCGAGCTCGCGCAGCTCCCGGGCCACCAGCCGCCGCCAGGCCGCCATCGGGAACAGCCGCACATCCGGCACCCCGAGGCGAAAGTCGAACTCCGGCCGATCCCGCACCCGCCGGGCCCCCCGCCCGACCACACCCGGCCCGAGCGGCACGCTCGAGCACCCCACCGCGTCGGCCTCCCCGAGCGTCTCCGCGGCGGCCTGCCACTCGGGCCGCACCCGCAAGTCGGCGGCCTCGCCGGTGGTTCGGGGTCGCGGGCGTGCCGGCGGGTTGGCGCACACGAAGGTGCCCGCTCCCACCCGTCCCACCAGGAAGCCCTCGGCGGTCAACCGGTCGTAGGCCGCCGCGACAGTGTTCCGGGACACCGCCAGGTGCGCGGCCAGCTCCCTGGTCGGCGGCAACCGCTCCCCCGGCCCGAGCCGTCCCTCGACGATCGCCTCGTGCAGCTGGCGGTAGATCCGCGCCGACAGGTCCCCCGGTCCGGCCAGGCTCACGTGGAAGTCCACGCGGGCAGGCTACATTGGCCCAGCGCAACTGGCTTGTATTGGAACTTCCGCAGGGCCAATCCGCCTCTTACGTTCTCGCGCATGAGCCGTTTCGCCCCGCCGCGTGTCCTGGCCGTCGCCCAGCTCACCGACTCCATCGGGCTCGGTGGGTACCTCGTCTGCTCCGCGCTCTACTTCACGCGCGTCGTCGGGCTCTCCCCCACGCAGGTCGGCTTCGGGCTCACCGTCGGCTGGGCGGTCGGCTTCCTCGCCGGCGTGCCGCTCGGCCACCTCGCCGACCGGCGCGGGCCGCGCGGCGTGGCCGTGCTGCTCGCCCTGAGCACGGGCGCCGCGCTCGTGCTGTTCCTGTACGCGCGGTCGTTCGTCCCCTTCGTCCTGGCCGCGAGTCTCTACGGGGCCGGCCAGTGCGGTCTCACCGCAGCCCGGCAGGCACTGCTGGCCGCCCTGGTCGCCGCGGCCGAGCGCACCCGCGTCCGGGCCGCGCTCCAGGCCGCGATCAACGGCGGAATCGCCGTCGGCGCGGCGGCCGGCGGGCTCGCGTTGCAGGTCGACACCGACACCGCCTACCGCGCCGTGTTCGTGCTCGACGCGGTGAGCCTCGTCGCCTCCGCGCTCGTGTTGCTCCGGCTGCCGGCGGTCGCGGGCAGGGTCCGCGCGGCCACGGGCGAACCGGCCCTCGCGGTGCTCCGGGACCGGCCCTACGCGATCGTCGCCGCCCTGAACACGCTGCTGCAGCTGCACATCCCGCTGATCACGCTGGGCATTCCGCTGTGGATCGTGCAGCGGACGGAGGCTCCCGGGTGGACGGTCGCCGCCCTGCTCGTGCTCAACACCACCTCGGTCGTGCTCTTCCAGGTGCGGGTGGCGCGGCGAGTGACCGGACTGGACAGTGCGGCCCGCCAGGTCCGCGCCGCCGGCGCGATCCTGCTCGTGGCCTGCGCCGTGTTCGCGCTGTCCGCGGCCGGCGACTCGGCGACGGTCGCGGTCGCCGCCCTGCTGGTCGCCGCCGGTCTGCAGGCGCTCGCCGAGATGATGCAGGCCAGCGGCTCGTGGGAGCTGAGCTTCGGGCTCGCCCCGGAGGGCCGACACGGCCAGTACCAGGGCTTCTTCGGGTCGGGCTTCACCGTCGCCCGGATGCTCGGGCCGCTGGTGGTGACCACCCTGGTCATCGGCTGGGGTACGGCGGGCTGGTTGCTCCTCGGCACCGTGTTCCTCCTCGCCGGCGTCGCGACGGTGCCGGCCGTGCGCAGCGCGACCATGCGGATATCCGAGAACTCTTTTGCGTAACGAAACATCACTGGTTCACATTGTGCAACAAGCCCGCTTCGTGCCGTTGCCCTAAGGTCTAGGCTGCCGCCCGTCCGATATCGATCAACCGTTCCACATCGGGAAGGAGGCATCGCGCCGGTGGGCCCCGGCGCGGGCTGACAACTTATGGACGAAGTAACGAAAACCCCGGAGGCGACCGGCCCGGGGCAGGAGGACGTTGACACGAGCGCGGAGACGCCGCAGATGGCCGCCGAACGGCCGGCGGTGACCGATCGCGTCGTGTTCGGGGTCGCGGCCGCGCTCACCGTGGTTTTCCTCGCGTGGGGGGTGTTCGGCACCGACTCGATGATCACGGTCGCCGCCAGCGTCCTCAACGACGGCATCATTCCCTACGGCGGCTGGGCTTTCGTACTTGTCGCGAGTGGATTCGTGCTGTTCGCGATCGGACTGTCGATCAGCCGGTACGGGCGCATCCCGCTCGGGGGTGACAAGGAGAAGCCCGAGTTCCGCACCGTGTCCTGGATCGCGATGATGTTCAGCGCGGGCATGGGCATCGGACTGATGTTCTTCGGCGTGGCCGAGCCGGTCGGGCACCTGATGAGCCCGCCGCCGGGCACCGACCTGCCGGCGTCGGACGACGCCGTGCACACCGCGATGGCGACCACGCTCTTCCACTGGACCGTTCACCCGTGGGCCATCTACGCGGTGGTCGGTCTCGCGATCGCCTACAGCACGTTCCGCCGCGGCCGGCGGCAGCTGTTCAGTTCGGTGTTCGCGCCACTGCTCGGCGAGCGCCGCTCCGGGGGCCCGCTGGGCAAGGCGATCGACATCATGGCGATCTTCGCCACGCTGTTCGGCTCGGCCGCCTCGCTCGGACTCGGCGCGCTGCAGGTCGCCGAGGGCATGGAGTTCGTCGGCTGGGTCGGCGAGACGGGCACGTTCCTGCTCGTGATCGTCATCGCGGTGCTGACGATGGCGTTCGTCGCCTCGGCGGTGTCCGGGGTGGCCAAGGGCATCCAGTGGCTGTCGAACATCAACATGGTGCTGGCCGCCGTGCTGGCCGTGTTCGTGCTGGTCGTCGGCCCGACGGTGCTGATGCTGAACCTGCTGCCCGGCGCGATCGGCGACTACGCGCGTGAGTTCGCGGAGATGTCCGGCCGCACCGGCGTCACCGGCGGCGAGGAGATGCGGGCCTGGCTCGGCGGGCAGACGATCTTCTACTGGGCGTGGTGGATCTCCTGGACGCCGTTCGTCGGCCTGTTCATCGCGCGGATCAGCCGCGGCCGGACGATCCGCCAGTTCGTCGCCGGCGTGATCCTCGTGCCGAGCGTGGTGAGCCTGTTCTGGTTCGCGATCTTCGGCGGGTCGGCCATCCGGCAGCAGCGCGAGGCGCTGCGTGCCCAGGGCCTGAGTCCCGAGGAGCTCGGGGCCCACAAAGCGAACGACACGATGGGTGACGTGTTCAACCCGAACACGTGGGTCTACAACCCGAACGGGACGTCGGAGGGGATGACCTTCGCGTTCCTGCAACACCTGCCACTGTCCACAGTGGCCGCCATACTGGTGATCGTCCTGGTGTCGATCTTCTTCGTCTCCGGCGCCGACGCGGCCTCGGTGGTGATGGGCACGCTGTCCCAGGGCGGCTCGGTGCACCCGAAGCGCAACGTGGTGATCTTCTGGGGCGTGCTGATGGGTGGCGTGGCCATCGTGATGCTGCTCGTCGGGGGCGGGAGCGGGGACGCGCTCGCCGGTCTGCAGAACCTGACGATCATCGTGGCGGCGCCGTTCGCCGTGGTGATGGTCGGCCTGTGCGTGTCGCTGTGGCGTGACCTGCGGTCCGACCAGCTGATGGTCCAGGAGGACGAGATGTTCCGGAAGCTGCGTGAGGCGGCGGCCGAGGAACGTGTCAAGGCCGCGCGTCGGCGCGGCCTGCGGCGGCGCTGAGCGAACGACGGAAAGGTGGGCGGCGGCTCCGGACGGGGC
>DATABL010000316.1:0-23804 GCA_036259595.1 Actinophytocola sp. | reverse complement strand
GCTGTGCTCGTGCGTATCCCTCGATGTCGTCGTGTGGAACCGCGCCACCGTTCGAAAGTTTTCGCTACGGGAGAATTGCGCGAAGGAGGATGTGCTTCACGGAAAGGATCGAGAGGAGCAAACTTGCGTTTGGATCGCGACCCCGGGGCGATCACGTACCTCAACGAGCAAGTTTTCGAGTGATAATGCTTTCGTGGAAGCAACAGGACTCAAAGGAAAATTTTCGTTTAGGGCGCTTTGGGTGGAGCGGGGCGTTTTCGCCCACGATCGAGTGAAATTTCCTCTGAGCTTTGATGTGCGGCTTCTGGACTCGTTGCGGGTCGAACTCGTTCGGCCGATCGAGGAATCTCCGCGAGCGGTGCTGTCATGTTCGTCGTGGACGATGTGTTCGTCGGACGGCGGGAGCTGGCGCTCGACCAGGGCGAGACCGCCACCGCCCACGCCCGCCTGAACCAGGCGATCCGGCTGGCCGACGGGCATGCCGAGCTGGCACCGATCGCCGCGCGGGCGGCGAGCACGCTGGCCACCTCCTACGTCGTACGCGGCGACGCGCGCGGTCCGCCGTCGGGCTAGCCCGGTTCGCGCTCGACCAGGACGGCACCGACCCGGTGACCCGCAGCCTCAAGGGGCAAGGCCCTGAAGGTGACGTTCTCCGACGCTGGGTGTCTCGAAGGTCGCCTTCAGGGCCGTTCGCCTTACGAGTGGGTGACCTCGATGTCGTGGATGATCACCTGACCGTAGTTGGAGTCGTCGCACGGGTCGGAGCGGTCGCAGTTGGCCTGCGTGTAGGCGCCGGCCTTGAAGTAGCCGGTGTCGAAGTCCGCCTCGATCGTGGTCTCCAGCTCGCCGTTGTAGTACGCCCTGATCTCGCCGTCGCTCACCACGAACTTCGCCTCGAACACGGTGCCGAGCTCGTAGTCGTCGGTGATCAGGTGGTGGTCGGACGTGTCGCCCTTGGTCACGTAGAGGTTGCTGCCCTCCAGCCGGAACACCGACACGTCGTCGTCACCGCCGTGGATCTGGCCGGCGACCACGTCCGGCTTGTCGTTCGGCACGTCGGTGATGGCCTGCCGGATCACCATGGTGTGCGTGCCGTCGTTCGACGACCACTCCGTCTCGTCGGACCCGTCGGCGGTCATCTCCCGCAGCTCGGAGCGCGGGTAGCTGGAGCCGCCGGTGGTGACGCCGTTGACCGCGGAGCGGAACTGGATTCCGTCACAGGCCTCGGTGGCGCGGAACCACGGGTCGACGGCGTAGGTCCCCAGGTCCGGCTGGGTGACCTCGTCCGGGTCCTCCTCGTCGCCGATCGGCAGCTGGACCTTCCACCCGGTCAGGTCGAGCACGTCCGCCGGGTACTCGCAGTCCCCACCGGGGTCTGGGTCGTCCCCGCCGCCGCCGTCCGCGCCGAAGATGTCGACCTCGGTGATGCTGGTCCAGTCGTTGTCGGTGTTGCCGTAGCCGACCACCCGCAGGTAACGCGCGTCGCGGTCGGCGAAGTCGTGGGTCTCCTGCTCCCGGGTCTCCCCGCCCGTGCTCCGCCGGCTGACCGCGGTGTCCCAGTCCTCGCCGTCGGCGGAGGTCTGCACCGCGAACGTCGCCCGCCGCTCGTCCCCCTCGTGCCAGGCCACCGCGACCGAGCCGAGGGTGACGTCGGAGCCGAGGTCGTACCGGATCCACACCCCGTCGCCCTCGTCCGACCAGCGGGTGTCGAGGTCGCCGTCGAGGGTGTTCTCCGGGACGTTGCCGTCGTCCCCGCTGGCGCTCACCGCCTCCACGGTCAGCGCCTCCTCGGCGTGGGCCACCCCGCCCACGACCAGTGCCGCCACGGCCGGCACCAACGCCGCCGCCGCGAGCCCGATCCGTCTCATGTCCGCGCACCTCCGTGTTCGTCCGATCACCCTGGCCGCAGAGATGATTACGGATCGTTGCCGTATAC
The DNA here is from genome assembly GCA_036259595.1 of Actinophytocola sp. Lineage (GTDB taxonomy): Bacteria > Actinomycetota > Actinomycetes > Mycobacteriales > Pseudonocardiaceae > Actinophytocola. The sequence continues at coordinate 21,868 of DATABL010000316.1, read as the reverse complement.
AGCGTCTCGTTGGCCGCATCCGGCCAGTACCCCGCTCGCGGAACCAGTTGCCAGATCAGTTGCCTCGGCCCCGCCGCACTTCGCGAACCAGGCCGCCGTGCTCGGCCGAGCAGCACAGGTACCTCGACGAGCTGCTCGTGATCCACGCCGTCGGCCGTCCGGCCGCGCGGCAGATCGCCGATCCGGCGCTGGAGAGCGCCAGCTCCAGGTTGCGGTCCAGGTGTTCGCGGGCCTGCTGTATCCCATTCCGTGCGAAATGATCAGCAGCGGCGCGGGGATGTCGTGCAGGTTCCCGCCGTAGCTCGCCGAGATCGAACCGGTGCCGACGGCCTCCGCCCAGTCCAGGACCCGCACCTCGCCCCCCACCCGACGAGCCGGGCGTGGCGAACGTGACCTGCGGCCGAGGGTCCCCGGCCAGCACGGACCGCTCCGGACGGAACGTGCGCCAGGGTGAGGGCGGCACGGCGTCCATGATCGCCGATGGTGATACCCGTTACCGTCCGGTCATGGGCTTCTCGCTGGAGCAGGTGCGGGGGTTCGTCGCCGTGGCCGACGAGCTGCACTTCGGGCGGGCGGCCGCGCGGCTGAAGATGACCCAGCCCCCGCTGAGCCGGCAGATCCAGAAGCTCGAACGCGCGGTCGGCGCGCAGCTGCTGGTCCGGGACAACCGGCGGGTCACGCTGACCGCGGCCGGGCGGGCGTTCCTGGTCGAGGCGCGACGACTGCTCGCGCTGGTCGAGGCCGCCCCCGAACTGGCCCGGCGGGTGTCGGCCGGGTTCAGCGGACGGGTGCGGATCGGGTTCACCGCCGCCTCGGCGTACGGGATCCTCGGCCAGCTGCTCAACGCGCTGTCCCGCGAGCTGCCGGACGTCGACGTCGACCTCGCCGAGCTGGTGACCCGCGAGCAGGTCGCCGGGCTGGTCACCGAGAAGATCGACCTCGGGCTGGCGCGCCCGCCGTTCGACCTGGAGACGTTCGGGTCGCGGCTGCTGCACCGCGAGCCGCTGCTGGTCGCCGCGCCGGCCGGGCACCCGGTGCTCGCGCTCGACCGGGACGCGCGGCCCGCGGACGTGGCGGGCGAGCCGGTGGTCATGTACTCGCCGACCGAGGCGCGCTACTTCTACGACCTGGTCGCCGGCGCGGTGCCGATCGCGCCGGAGAACACCGCGCACACGGTCAGCCAGGTCCTCACGATGCTGTGGCTGGTCGCCGCCGGCCGGGGCATCGCGTTCGTGCCGGCGTCGGCGGCGCGGCTGGGGGTCGAGGGCGTCGGCTTCGCGCGGCTCGCGCTGGCGGTGCCCGAGCCGGTGGAGCTGCACCTGCTGTGGCGGCTCGACTCGCCCAACCCCGCGCTCTGGCGGGTCCTCGACGTGCTCGGGAGCACGATGCCGTGACGGTATCGCGCCATGCGGAAGCGCTCCTGGACGAGCATCGATCGGCGCACTTGGATGGAACCGTGACGCTCATGCCCCCGCAGGCCCTCGCCGAGCGGCTCCGGTCCGGCCTGCTCTCCTTCCCGGTGACCCACTTCGACGCCGACCTGGAGTTCGACGAGCCCCGCTACCGCGAGCACCTGGCCTGGCAGGCCGGCTTCGACGTCGCCGGCCTGTTCGCCGCCGGCGGCACCGGCGAGGGCTTCTCGCTCACCTCCGCGGAGGTCGACCGGGTGGTGCGGGCCGCGGTCGGCGAGGTGGCCGGGCGGGTGCCGGTCGTCGCGCCCGCGACCGGCGCGACCGCCGTCGCCGTGGCGCAGGCCAGGGCCGCCCAGGACGCGGGCGCGTCCGGTGTCCTGCTGTTTCCGCCGTACCTCACCGAGGCCGGCCAGCGCGGACTCGCCGAGCACGTCACCGCGGTCTGCCGGGCCACCGACCTCGGCGTGATCGTCTACAGCCGCGCCAACGCGGTGTTCACCGACGTCACGGTGGCCGAGCTGGCCGAGCGCAACCCGAACCTGATCGGGCTCAAGGACGGCGTCGGCGACATCGAGCGGCTGACCCGCACCTACGCCAAGGTCGGCGACCGGCTCGTCTACATCGGCGGGCTGCCGACCGCGGAGACGTTCGCCCTGCCCCTGCTCCAGCTCGGCGTCAGCACGTACTCCTCGGCGCTCTACAACTTCCTGCCCGAGTTCGCACTGCGCTTCCACGCCGCCGTGCTCGCCCAGGACCGCCCCGCCGTCTACCGGATGCTCACCGACTTCGTCCTCCCCTACCTGGACATCCGCGACCGCGGCCGCGGCTACGCGGTGTCGATCGTCAAGGCCGGGCTGACCGCCGTGGGCCGCGACGGCGGCCGGGTCCGCCCGCCGCTGACCGACCTGACCACCGACGAGCTCGCCGATCTGACCACCCTGGTCCGGAAGATCACGTGACCCCCACGATCGCGAGGGTCGAGGCGGTGCCCGTGGCCGGGCACGACAGCATGCTGCTCAACCTCTCCGGTGCGCACGGCCCGTTCTTCACCCGCACCATCGCGATCGTGACCGACAGCGAGGGCCGCACCGGTGTCGGCGAGGTGCCGGGTGGCGAGGCCGTCCGCCGCACCGTCGCCGACGCCGCCGAGCTGCTCGTCGGCCAGCCCGTGGCCCACTACGGTCGGCTGCTGCGCGCCGTCGCCACCGCCTTCGCCGACCGCGACGCCGCCGGGCGCGGCACCCAGACCTTCGACCAGCGCACCACGGTCCACGCGGTCACCGCGCTGGAGTCGTGCCTGCTCGACCTGCTCGGCCAACACCTCGGCGTGCCGGTGGCCGAGCTGCTCGGCGAGGGGCGACAGCGTGACGCCGTGCCCGTGCTCGGCTACCTGTTCTACGTCGGCGACCGGCGCGCCACCGACCTGCCCTATGTCGCCGAGCACGCAGGCGACGACTGGGAGCGGCTGCGCCGCGAGCCCGCGCTGGACCCCGGCGCCGTGGTCGCCCTCGCCGAGGCGGCCCGGGCCCGCTACGGGTTCGCCGACTTCAAGCTCAAGGGCGGGGTGCTGCCGGGCGAGCAGGAGGTCGAGGCCGTGCGCGCGCTGGCCGCGCGGTTCCCGGATGCCCGGATCACGCTCGACCCGAACGGCGCCTGGCCGCTCGCCGACGCGATCGCGCTCTGCCGCGACCTGCGCGGCGTGCTCGCCTACGCGGAGGACCCGGTCGGCGCGGAGGGCACGTTCTCGGGCCGGGAGACGATGGCCGAGTTCCGGCGCGCCACCGGGCTGGCGACCGCGACCAACATGATCGCCACCGACTGGCGCCAGCTCGCCCACGCGGTGCGCGCGAACGCGGTCGACATCCCGCTGGCCGACCCGCACTTCTGGACCATGCGCGGCTCGGTGCGGGTCGCGCAGCTGTGCGCGGAGTTCGGGCTCACCTGGGGCTCGCACTCCAACAACCACTTCGACGTGTCGCTGGCCATGGTCACCCACGTCGGCGCCGCCGCCCCCGGCCCGATCACCGCGCTGGACACGCACTGGATCTGGCAGGACGGGCAGGCCCTGACCCGCCGGCCGCCGCGCATCGAGGGCGGCGCGGTCGCCGTCCCGGACGGCCCCGGCCTCGGCGTCGAGCTCGACCCGGACGCGCTGGCCGCCGCGCACGAGCTGTACCGCGAACACGGCCTCGGCGCCCGCGACGACGCGGTCGCCATGCGCTACCTGGTGCCCGGCTGGCGGTTCGACCCGAAGCGCCCGTCCCTGGCGGAGGTGTCGACGTGATCGACGAGATCAGCGGGATCACCCTGTCGTCGGTGCGGCTGCCGCTGCCCACCGGCATCAGCGACGCGAAGGTGTTCACCGGCCGGCAGCGGCCGATGACCGAGGTGGTGCTGCTGTTCGCCGAGGTCCGCACCGCGGCGGGCCTGGCCGGCCTCGGCTTCAGCTACTCGAAGCGCGCCGGCGGCCCGGCCCAGTTCGCGCACGCCCGCGAGGTCGCGCCCGACCTGCTCGGCGAGGACCCCAACGACATCGGCCGGCTGTGGACCAGGCTCGTCTGGGCCGGCGCGTCGGTCGGCCGCGGCGGCGCGGCGACCCAGGCGCTGGCCGCGATCGACGTCGCCCTGTGGGACCTCAAGGCCAAGCGCGCCCGGCTGCCGCTGGCCAAGCTGCTGGGCGCGCACCGCGACTCCGTGCGCTGCTACGACACCTCCGGCGGCTTCCTGCACGAGCCGATCGAGCGGGTGCTGGACAACGCCACCGCCACGCTGGAGTCCGGTGTCGGCGGCGTCAAGATCAAGGTCGGCCAGCCGGACTGGCGGGCGGACCTGCGCCGGGTCGCGGCCGTCCGCGCGCACCTCGGCGACGACGTGCCTCTGATGGTCGACGCGAACCAGCAGTGGGACCGGCCCACCGCCGCGCGGGTCTGCCGGGCGCTGGAGGAGTTCGGGCTGGTCTGGATCGAGGAGCCGTTGGACGCCTACGACGCCGAGGGCCACGCCGACCTCGCCCGCGCGCTGACCACGGCCGTCGCCACCGGGGAGATGCTCACCAGCGTCGCCGAGCACCACGAGCTGATCCGGCACCGGGCCGCCGACATCCTGCAGCCGGACGCGCCGCGGATCGGCGGGATCACCCAGTTCCTGCGGCTCGCCACCCTGGCCGAGCACGCCAACCTGGGGCTCGCGCCGCACTTCGCGATGGAGCTGCACGTGCACCTCGCGGCCGCCTACCCGCACGAGCCGTGGGTGGAGCACTTCGACTGGCTGCACCCGCTGTTCAACGAGCGGCTGGTGACCGACGGGGGGCGGATGCGTCTTTCCGACCGGCCCGGACTGGGTATCACCCTCAGCGACCAGGCCCGGGCCTGGACCACGGACACCGTCTCATTCGGCAACTGACTGGAGGAACACCGTGACCGACGTGCGGAGCATCGACCCCCGCACCGGCGAGGCCACCGAGGTCGTCGCGCAGGAGACGTCGCCGGAGGAGGTGGCGCGGCTGTGCGAGCGGGCGCTCGCCGCCGTGCCCGCGCTGGACGCGCTCGGCCGCACCGGTCGGGCCGCGCTGCTCCGCGCGCTGGCCGACGCGCTGGAGGCCCGCCGGGACGACCTGGTCGCCGTCGCCGACCGGGAGACCGCGCTCGGCCCGGCCCGGCTCGGCGGGGAGCTGACCCGCACGGAGTTCCAGCTGCGGCTGTTCGCCGAGGTCCTGGACGAGGGCGGCTACCTGGAGGCCGCGATCGACCACGCCGCCGACACGGCGATGGGGCCGCGTCCCGACCTGCGCCGGATGCTGGTCCCGCTCGGCCCGGTCGCGGTGTTCGGGGCGAGCAACTTGCCGCTGGCCTTCTCGGTGCCCGGCGGCGACACCGCGTCCGCGCTGGCGGCGGGCTGCCCGGTCGTGGTCAAGGCCCACGGCTCGCACCCGGCGACCGCGCGGCTGTGCTTCGACGTGCTGGTGGCGGCGGCCGGGAGGGCGGGCGCGCCGGAGGGCACGCTCGGCCTGGTGCACGGCGTGCGAGGTGGTGCCGACCTGGTGGCGCACCCGGCGGTGCGGGCGGTCGGCTTCACCGGCTCGGTGTCCGGCGGGCACGCGCTGCTGCGGATCATCGAGCAGCGGCCGGACCCGATCCCGTTCTTCGGGGAGCTGAGCAGCCTGAACCCGGTCGTCGTCACGCCCGCGGCGGCGGGGGAGCGCGGGGAGCGGATCGGCCGCGAGCTGGTGGGGTCGTTCACGCTGGGCGCCGGCCAGTTCTGCACCAAGCCCGGCCTGGTGTTCGTCCCGGCCGGCGCGGCCGGCGACGCCGTGGTCGAGACGATGACGGCGGCGGTCCACGACACCGGCCCCCAGGTGCTGCTCAACGAGGGCATCGCCGACACCTACGGCCGGACCGCCGCCGACCTCGCCGACCTGCCCGACGTGGAGACGCTCGCGCGCGGCGGCGGCGAGGGCTCGGGCTTCACCGCGACCCCGCTGCTGCTGGCGACCTCCGCGGCGGGCATGCCGGCGGAGGTCACCGAGGAGTGCTTCGGCCCGGTGGCCGTGGTGGCTCGCTACGACGGCGAGGCCGAGCTGTTCGGCGCGCTGGCCGCGCTCCCGTCGTCGCTGACCGCGACGATCCTGCGCGGCGACGGGGAGACCGAGCTGCCGCTGGCGGTCTCCGAGCGGTTGCGCTCCCGCGCCGGCCGCCTCGTGTACGACGGGTATCCGACCGGTGTGGCGGTCTCCTGGGCCCAGCACCACGGCGGTCCGTGGCCGTCGACGAACTCCCAGCACACCTCGGTCGGCACCACCGCCATCCGCCGCTTCCTGCGGCCGGTGACCTGGCAGAACGCGCCCGCCGAGGTGCTGCCGGCGGAGCTGACCGACGACTTCACGGGCATTCCCCGGCGGGTGGACGGGACGTTGCGGCTGCCCTGAAAAGGCGTTGCCCGGTCGGTGGCGGCGTCGCGATACTCGCCGGCGTGCTGCATGCCGATGGACGCGCGGGGATCGACGCCGAGCTGGTCCGCCGGCTGGTCGCGACCCAGTTCCCGCGGTGGGCCGACCTGCCGGTGACGCCCGTCGAGGTCGACGGGTGGGACAACCGCACCTACCGGCTCGGCGACGACAAGACCGTGCGCCTGCCGACCGCCGAGGGCTACGTGCCCGCGGTCGACAAGGAGCACCGGTGGCTGCCCGTGCTGGCGCCGTCGTTGCCGGTGCCGATCCCGGTGCCGCTGGCGATGGGGGAGCCGGGGGAGGGCTACCCGTTCCACTGGTCGGTCCGCCGCTGGCTGGACGGCCGCACCGCGAGCCCCGACAACATCGCCGACCTGCCCGCGTTCGCCGTGTCGGTGGCCGAGTTCATCCTGGCCCTGCGGCGGATCGACCCGACCGGCGGGCCCGCGGCGGGCGCGCACAGCTTCTACCGCGGCACGTCACCCGCCCACTACGACGAGGCGACCCGCCGCGCGCTCGACGCGCTGACCGGTCGGGTCGACACCGAGCGGTGCGCCGCGGTCTGGGAGGCCGCGCTCGCCGCCACCTGGGACGGGCCGCCGGTGTGGTTCCACGCCGACATCGCCAGCGGCAACCTGCTGGTCCGCGACGGCCGCCTGGCCGCCGTGATCGACTTCGGCACCTCCGGCGTCGGCGACCCGGCCTGCGACCTGGTGATCGCGTACACGATGTTCACCGGCGAGAGCCGAGCCGCGTTCCGGGATGCCGTCGGCCACGACGAGGGCGAGTGGGCGCGGGCCCGCGGCTGGGCGCTGTGGAAGGCCCTGATCGTGCTCGCCGACACCACGGACCCCGAGCTGGCCGCGGTCAACCTCCGGGTGATCGACGAGGTCGTGGGCGACCACGAGCTCAGCGCACCCCGCTCATGAGCCGCCGGACGTACGGGCTCACCAGCGCCAGCAGCACCCCGAACCCGATGGAGACCAGGCCGATCGTGGCGAAGTACGGCGCCTCGTCGTCCACGTCGTAGTACTTCGCCAGCGCCCCGGCCGTCGAGGTGCCCAGCGCGATCGACAGGAAGTTCAGCGCCACCATCTGCGTGCGGAACGCCCGCGGCGCCAGCTTCGTCGACAGCGACAGCCCCACCGGCGACAGCATCAGCTCCGCGACCGTGAACAACAGCAGGATCGCCACCAGCGCGAACAGCGGCGTCGTGTTGCCCTCGCCACCGGCCCAGGGCAGGAACAGCAGGAACGCCGCGCCCATCACGATCGTGCCGACCGCGAACTTGATCGGCGTGGACGGCTGCCGCGAGCCGAGCTTGGTCCACAGCGCGGCGAACACGCCGGCCAGCAGGATGATGAAGATCGGGTTGATCGAGTTGACCCACGGCACCGGCATCTCCCAGCCGAAGAACGTCCGGTCCAGCCGCTGGTCGGTGTAGATCACCACGACCGTGAACTGCTGCTGGTACAGCGCGAAGAACACGAAGCTCGCCAGGAACATCGGGACGAAGCTGAACACCCGGCGCCGTTCGACCGTGGTGATCCGCCGGCTGGCCAGGATCACCGCGAAGTAGGCGACGGTCGCGGCGATGATGACGACGACCGTCACGGTGGCGAGGTTCGCCGCGGTGATCACCCCGGTGAGCACGAGCACCACGATCGCGGCCACCGCCGCGGCCGCGCCGACCGCCACGAGCGCGCGCCGCGCGTGCGGCAGCGGGTTGGGCACCACGTTGGCCTCCGGGCCGAGGGCCTTGCGGCCGAACGCGTACTGCACGAGCCCGGCGGCCATCCCGATCGCCGCCAGCCCGAAGCCGTAGTGGAACCCGAGCTGCTGCTGGGCGAGCCCGGTGAGCAGCGGGCCGGCGAACGCGCCGAGGTTGATCCCCAGGTAGAACAGCGAGAACCCGGCGTCGCGGCGCTCGTCGCCCTCGGCGTAGAGGGTGCCGACCAGCGAGGTGGCGTTGGCCTTGAGCCCGCCGCTGCCCAGCGCGACCAGGCACAGCCCGACCCCGACGCCGAGGAACCCCGGCAGCAGGGCCAGCGAGACGTGCCCGAGCATGATCATCACCGCGCTGCCGAACAGCACCCGCTCCGACCCGACCACCCGGTCGGCCAGCCAGGCGCCGACGACGGTCGACAGGTAGACCAGCCCGCCGTAGGCACCGACGATGCTGGTCGCGGTGCCCTCCGACAGCCCGAGCCCGCCCTGCGTGGCGGTGTAGTACAGGTAGATCGTGAGGATGCCCTGCATCCCGTAGAAGGAGAACCGCTCCCACATCTCCAGGCCGAACAGGGTGCCCAGGGTCCGCGGGTGCCCGAAGAAGCCCTTCCGGGGCTCGGTGGCCGTGCTCACGGGCGCCGGCCCAGCGCGCGACCCCGGCGCCGCCGGACGATCGCCCCGACGATCCCGACGGCGAGCGCCACCGTCACCACGGCGAGCACGACCGTGTAGGCGTCCACGTACCCGCGGCTCAGGGTCAGGAAGAAGAGTCCGACCATGAACGCCAGGCTGGCGAACGCGGCGAACACCTTCGCCGGATAGATCCGTTCCTCCTGTGTCTTGTGTTCGCGCATGTCCAGGCCATACCCACCGGCGGGCGCCTTGCACATGACGGTCGGGTGAGAACGACACGAGGTCGTAAAGGTCCGTCCGGGTTGTGGCGGGGGTGAGCGGGGTAGCTCCGAGGCATGACGAGGTCACGGAGCTGTGGACTGCTGTTGCTCGCCACCGCGGTGGCACTGACCGGCTGCACCGCGGAGGACACCCCGTCGGGGGAGGCGGCGACGACCACCACCGCGACGACCTCCGGGGCGCCGCCCGAGGACGTGGCGGCGGCCGGGGGCTACGCCGACCTCGTCGAGCGGGTGGGGCCGAGCGTGGTGACCGTGCTGACCGACGGCGGGCTCGGCAGCGGCGTGGTGCTGCGCGAGGACGTGGTGGTGACCAACGCCCACGTGGTCGGCGAGCAGCGTGAGGTCACCATCGCCTACGCCGACGCGACCCGTTCGCCCGGCGAGGTGCTCGCCACCGACCCGGTGACCGACCTCGCCGTGATCCGCACCGAGCGCACCGGCCTGCCGGTGCCGGAGTACCGCGAGGAGCTGCCGCGGCCGGGGGAGGTCGCGGTCGCCATCGGCAGCCCGCTCGGCTTCGAGAACTCCGTCACCGCCGGCATCATCTCCGGCCTGCACCGGGAGATCCCCGGCTCGGCGACCAGGACCCAGTCGCTCGTCGACCTCATCCAGACCGACGCCTCGATCTCACCCGGCAACTCCGGCGGCGCGTTGCTCGACTCGGCCGGCCGGGTGGTCGGGATCAACGAGGCCTACATCCCGCCGGCCGCGGGCGCGGTCTCGCTCGGCTTCGCCATCCCGTCGGCGACCGTCGTCGACGTCGCCGAGCAGCTGTTGACCGACGGCGAGGCCACGCACGCCTACCTCGGGGTGTCGCTCGGCCGGCTCACCCCCGCGATCCGGGAGCAGCTGGGTGTGGCCGTGGAGCACGGCGCGCTCGTGCTGGACGTCGACCAGAACGGCCCGGCCGCCGACGCCGGCGTGCGGCAGGGCGACGTCGTCGTCGAGTTCGCCGACCAGGAGATCCGCAGTGTCGAGGACCTGCTCTCCGCCCTGCGCGGCACCGAGCCCGACCAGAGCGTCACCGCCGTCGTCGCCCGCGGCGACACCCGCGAGGACCTCACCGTCACCATCGGCGCCCGCGCCACCAGCTGAGCCTCTTCAAGGCAGCAGGTCCCTGCGGCGGTAGCCGGCGACGCCGAGCCCGGCGAGGGCGGCGGCGACCACGGTCATGGCCGCGGCGGCCGGCCAGTTCGGCGGGTCGGCCGGGACCGCGGCGAGGTGTGCGTACGGCGACACGGTCGCGAGCCACCCCGGCGCGGCCGTGTGCAGGAGGAAGCCGCCCGCGGTCGGGAGTGCGCCGACCGCCAGCACGGCCCGGGGTGCCCAGCCGTGCGCCAGGGCGGCGGCGCCGAGGGAGAGCAGGGCCACCGGCGCGGTGGTGAGCGTGCCGGCGAGCGCCGCGCCGAGCGGAAGCCCGGACCCCGCCGAGAACGCCGCCCCCGCCACCGCGAGCAACGCCACGGTCGCGGCCACGGTCACGGCGACCTCCGTGGTCAGGTGGCGGGTGCGGGACAGCGGCAGCGCGAGCAGCGGCGTGGACCGGCGGGCCGTCTCGTCGGCCGTGGCGGCGGCGATCCGGCTCGCGGCGAACAGACCGGCCGGGATCGAGACCACGCCGAACATGGCCGCCGCGAAGCCCGCCGGCGTGCCGAGGCCGGTGAACCCCGCCCCCGCCGCCAGGTCGGCGAAGCGTCGGTTCTCGTCGAGGAACCGCACGATCTCGCCCACGAGCGAGCCCACGAACAGCAGGTACCCGGCCACCCCCACGGTCCACCCCAGCGTGGGCCCGACCGCCCGGCGCACCGCGAAGCCGGTGACCGACCCGAGCAGCGCGAGCCGGGGCGCCCGGGCCGACCGGCGTCGCAGCCGGCCCTGCCCGAGGTCGCGGTGCCGCCCCGCCACCAGCACGGCGGCGGCCAGCAGCACGGGCGGCACCGCGAGCACGGCCAGCGGGCCCACCCGGTCCCCGGCGAACGGCGCCGACCGGGCGACCAGCCCGAACGGGGTCACCCAGCCGAGCCAGGCGAGCCGCTCGGTACCGTCGGCGAGCATCCGGGCGAGCAGCGCCACCCCGAGCGCGGCCACGGCCGTCCCGGACGCGCCGGCCCGGGACGGCATCACCTGCCCGGCGAGCGCGCCGGCCGCGGCGAACGTGAGCCCGGTGCCCGCGACGCCGGCCGCGTGCACGACCGCGCCCGCGGTGTCCGCGCCGCCCGCGACCATGCCCAGCGCGACGGCCGCGCCCGCCACCAGCACGCCGCCGGACACGACGGCGAGAGCCCGCCCGGCCAGCCCGGTGTGTGTGAGCCGGCCGCCGAGCAGCAGCTCCGCGCGGCCGGTGTCCTCCTCACCCCTGGTCAGCCGGGTCGCCGTGAGCAGCGCCCACGCCGCGACGACGACCCCGACCGCGGTTCCGGTGCGCCACACGGTGAACCCGCCCGGGTCGTCCAGCGCGAGCGGCGGTCCGAAGAGGACCCGGATGGCCGGGTTCTCCGCCAGCGCGCGCAGCTCCGACCCGGCCAGCGCCCCGACGGTCGTCCGGTAGGTGCCCGCGACCAGCCCGGACATCCCGCCGGCGACGAGGGCGACGACCAGCGCGCCCCGGTAGCTCAGCCGCAGCGCCAACCGCGTGACGGTCACCGGTCCTCGCCGTAGTACTCGAGGAAGATCTCCGCCAGCGCCGGCTCTCGCATGGAGACCGCCGTCGGGTCGCCGTCGGACAGCGCGCGCAGCGCCGGCCCGGGCGGCCCGGACAGCGTGAACCGCACCCGCTGAGGTGCCAACGGCTCCACCGCCACCACTCCCGGAACGTCCACAAGCGACGGTGGAGTGTCGCGGTAGGACACCTCGACCACCGTGCGGCGCAGCCGGCGCAGCTCGGCGATGCCGGCGATCTCCACCAGCCGCCCGGCCCGCAGGATCCCGACCCGGTCGCACACCGCCTCGACCTCGGTGAGCTGGTGCGAGCTGAGGAACACCGCCTGCCCGCGCTCCCGGGCCTCGGCCACACAGCGCCGGAACTCCCGTTCCATCAACGGATCCAGCCCGCTGGTCGGCTCGTCCAGCACCAGCAGCGGCGCGCGGGTGGCGAACGCGGCTACCAGGGCGACCTTCTGGCGGTTGCCGGTGGAGTAGGTGCGCGCCGGCCGGTCGACGTCCAACGCGAACCGGCGGACCAGCTCGGCGCGGTACTCCCGGTCGGTGCCGGGCCCGACCCGGCCGAGCAGCTCCAGGACCTCGGCGCCGGTGAGCGTCGGCCACAGCGCGACGTCGGCCGGCACGTAGGCCAGGTGCCGGTGCGCGCGCCGCACGTCGCTCGCCGGGTCGTCGAAGATCCGCGCGGTGCCGGCGGACGGCCGGGCCAGGCCGAGCAGCATCCGGATGGTCGTGGACTTGCCGGCGCCGTTCGGCCCGAGGAAGCCGAACACCTCACCGGGCTCGACGCGCAGCGACAGGTCGTCGACGGCGAGCACGGCGCCGAACCGCTTGCTCAACCCGCTGGCGCGGATCGCTGGGGTGGACACGGGCATACCTCCGACCGGTCGGGGAAACTCCACCGCCGACCAGGCTTCCCGGCACACCGAGGACAAGGGTAGCGCCGCCGGTTTGCGTCCCGGCCGCTCTTTACGGCATCTTTGCGCGCGGAGCGCCGGGAAGTCTGGTCGGCATGCCCCCGCGACGGCGGTGGGCCCGGTCGACGTGGGCAGGGGTGGACGTGGCGCTGGTACTCGCTTTCGGGATCGTGCTGCTGGTCAGCGTGTCGCTGTCCGGCGTGGCCGCCAGGACTGTGCTGTCCACCGCGCTGCTGTTCCTGCTCGCCGGCGCGCTGATCGGCCAGGGCGGGTTCGGGCTGGTCGACATCCCCTCCGACGGGCCGTTCGTCACCATGTTCGCGGACGTGGCGCTGTTCACGGTCCTGTTCACCGACGGGCAGCGGGTCGGGCTGCCCGCGCTGCGGGAGAACTGGCGGCTGTCCGGACGCGCGCTCGGCCTCGCCATGCCGCTGACCATGGTCGGCATCGCGGTGCCCGCGCACTTCCTCGCCGGGCTGGACTGGCCGACCGCGTTCCTGGTCGGCGCGATCCTCTCGCCGACCGACCCGGTGTTCGCCGCGGCGATCGTCGGGCGCGACGACGTGCCGCTGCGGCTGCGCCGACTGCTCAACGTCGAGTCCGGACTCAACGACGGGCTGGCGCTGCCGTTCGTACTGATCTTCCTGGCCACCGCGCAGCACAGCGACCCCCACCTGGGGACCATCGGCGTCGAACTGCTGCTCGGGCTGGTGCTCGGTGTCGCGGTCCCGGCGGTCGTCGCGCTGGCCTGGCGGCTGCCGATCCTGGCCGCCGAGCCGCGGCTGCAGGTGCTGGGGCCGCTGGCCATCGGCGTGATCCTCTACGCGGCCTGCGACCTCACCCACGCCAACGCATACCTGGCCGCGTTCGCCGCCGGCTCCACGATCGCCACCATCGACCCGGTCGTCGCCGAGCGGTTCGAGCACCTCGGCGACCTGCTGGCGGAGATTACGAAGTTCGCCGCGCTGCTCGTGTTCGGTGCCCTCATCACCCCGGACCGGATCGCGGACCTCAGCGTCGGTGACTGGGTGTTCGCGGTCATCGCGATCCTGCTCGTGCGCCCCGCCGCGATGCTGCTGTCGCTGCTGCGCACCAAGCTCCCGGGCCGGGAACGCGCGGTCGCCGCGTGGTTCGGCCCGAAGGGCTTCGCGTCGGTCGTCTACGTCCTGCTCGTCGTGCAGGCCGGCATCCCGTCCGGCGACCACGTCTTCGACCTGGTGGCGGTCACGATCGCGCTGTCGATCGTGCTGCACTCGTCCACCGACGTGCCGATCGCCAAGGCCCTGCGGGTGGAGCCGCCGGACAACCTGCCCGCCGGCGGCCCCCAGCGCGACGACCACCCGTCCGCGTGACGGTCCGACCGCCCGTGGCGGGCGAACTTGCCGGCGGCCGGCAACGAACCGGGCTCGTTGGTTGGCCGGCCCGTGCATTGGCGCCCGCCAGGACGTGGCGAAGAATCGGGACGTGGGAGTGACCGCGGGTCGGGGACGGGAGATGGTCATGTGCGCTGACCACTGGGTATCGTGACCACCAACCGCCTGCTCGACCTGCTGGCGGCCGCGGTGGAGGAAGCGTCCTGATGGTCGTCGTCGCCGCGCCGACCGCGTTGGAGGATGGTCCCATTCTGTCCATGGAGTCCATGGAGGGCGTCGCCGAGCTCGCCGCGAAGGCGAGCGCCGACGCCGGCGCGTTGCCGTCCACGCTGCTGGACGGGTACCTGCGGACCCTGGTCGAGGTGAGCGTGAGCGGCCGGCGGCCGCACGCGGACGAGCTGCGGCGGTGGCGGGACACCGGCGCCACCGCGGCCGAGCGCGGCGTGCCGATGCGCGGCCTGATCAACCTGTACCTGAGCGCCACCTGGCTCGCCTGGCCGCAGCTGCCCGGCGTGCGGGAGCCGGCGAGCGCCGAGCTGCTGCGCCCGGCCGGCGAGTCGATCCTGCGTGCCGCGGACGCGGCCGTGATGACCCTGACCGAGGGCTACGAGGAGGTGCAGCGCTGGGCGGTGCGCCGGGAGGAGTCCCTGCGCCGCGAGTTCATCGACGACCTGCTCGACGGGCGCGGCACCGGCGGGCTGGCCGAACGGGCCGAGCGGTACGGCCTCCAGCTCGCCGCCACCCACGTCGTCGCCGCCGCCCGCGCGCCGGAGGCGTTCGTGGACGGCGGCTCGGCGGCCCGGCAGGTGGAGACCGGCCTTCGGTTCCGGTTCGGTCCCCGGGACGTGCTGGTCAGCACGAAGGACGGGCTGCTGGTCTGCCTCGCCCCGCACCACCTGGAGCAGGTGCCCGACGAGTTCGTCCGCCAGCTCACCGGCGCCCTCGGCGAGGCGGTGCCCTGGCGGGTGGGCGTCGGCGGGCCCCAGTCCGGTCCCGGCGGGGTGGTGCGCTCGTTCGAGCAGGCCCGCAACGCGCTCGACATCGGCGAGCGGCTCGACCTGCCCGAGCGGGTGCTGCCCGCCCGTGAGCTGCTGGTGTACCAGGTGCTCGGGCGGGACAGCGCCGCCCTGTCGGAGCTGGTGTCCGAGGTGCTCGAACCGCTTCGGGCGACCCGGATCGGCCCCGAGCCGCTGCTGGAGACGCTGTCGGCCTACTTCGCCGCCGGGCGCGTCGCGACGGTCGCCGCCCAGCGGCTGCACGTCGGCGTCCGGACGGTCACCTACCGGCTGCAGCGGGTCGCCGAGCTCACCGGGTACGCCGTCGACGACCCGGCACAGGCGTTCACCCTGCAGGTCGCCGTCCTGGGCGCCCGCCTGATCGGCTGGCCCGACCGTGGCGGAGCCGCGTGAGCCGGTCGACGGGGAGCGAGACGATGTTGTGGGTGCTGCGGATGGCGCCGGTGTTCGCGCTGTTCTGGGTGCTGCTGTCCGGGCACTACACCGCGCTGCTCCTGGTACTCGGCGCGGCGTCGGTCGCGCTGGTCTGCGTGCTGTCGTGGCGGGCCCGGCTCACCGACAGCGAGGGTCCCTCGCTCTCGCTGGCTCTGCGGCTTCCCCGCTACGTGCTGTGGCTCGCCAAGGAGGTGCTGGTCTCGGCGGTCGCGGTGGTGCGGCGGGTGTGGTCGCCGCGCCCCGACCTGCGGCCCGCGGTCGCGGCCACCCCCGCGGCGGACCTGACCGAGCTCGCGCAGGTGGTCTACGCGAACTCCATCACCTACACCCCCGGCACGCTCTCGTTCGACGTCGACGAGGACCAGATCCACGTGCACAGCCTGGTGCCGGCGGACCTGGAGACGCTGCGCGCGGGCGCGATGCTGCGCCGGGTCCGGCGGCTCGACCGGCGCCGGGGGGGCGGCCGATGATCGTCGCCGTCATGGCCGCACTGCTGGTCACCATGGTTCTCGCGCTGGCCAGGGCCTTTCTCGGGCCGGGCCGCTACAACCGGATCCTGGCGATCAACGTGTTCGGCACGAAGACCGTGCTGTTCGTCGCGGTCGCCGGGTACCTGTTCGGCCGGCCGGAGTTCCTCGACATCGGCATCCTGTACGCACTGGTCAACTTCGTCGCGGTCGTCGCGGTGCTGCGCCTGACCCACTACGACGACCTGGCCGAGGAGCCGGCGACGGACGGAGAAGAGCGCACGTGATCGTCCTCGACATCCTCAGCGCCGTGCTGCTGGCCGCCGGTGCCCTGTTCGTCCTGTCCGGTGGTGTCGGACTGCTCCGGTTCCCGGACTTCTACACGCGCATCCACGCCGCCGGCATCACCGACTCCGCCGGCGCCGGTCTGATCCTGCTCGGCCTTCTCCTGCGCACGCCGAGTTGGGAGACCGGGATACGGCTGCTGATCATCATGCTGTTCCTCGCGCTCACCGGCCCCACGGCCTCCTACGTCCTGGCGTTCGCCGCGCGCCGGGACGGGGTGCCGATCTGGCGTGCGGGCGACCGGCGGCGATGACGGTGTTCGTGCTGATCAACGTCACGCTGCTGGCGATCCTCGTCGCGACGGCGCTCACCGTGTCGCGCATGCGCGCCCTCTACGAGGCCGCCATGCTGACCGCGCTGTTCAGCCTGGTCACCGCCTGCCTGTTCGTGCTGCTCGACGCGGTGGACGTGGCGTTCACCGAGGCCGCGGTGGGCGTCGGCATCAGCACCGTGCTGCTGCTCGGCGGGCTCGCGCTGACCCGCTCCCGCGAGGCGGTCACGCCCCGCCGCCGGCGGCTGCCCGGCGCGATCGTGGCGATCCTGGCCGGCGGCACGCTCGTCTACGCCAGCCAGGACCTGCCCGCGTTCGGGTCCCCGGACACCCCGGTGCAGCGCCACCCGCTCACCGACGTCTACCTGCACCAGTCCCAGGAGGACATCGGCATCCCCAACACCGTGACCTCGGTGCTGGCCAGCTACCGCGGGCTGGACACGCTGGGCGAGCTGCTGGTGGTGTTCACCGCCGGCGTCGCGGTCCTGGTCCTGCTCGGCCCGCTCGCGCATCCGGTGGACGCTCACCGGCGCGAGGACCTGGACCTGGTCGACTACCGCGTGCTGCGGGTGATCAGCGCGATGCTCATGCCGTTCATCCTGCTGTTCGCGCTGTACGTGCTGTTCCACGGCGACTTCGGTCCGGGCGGCGGCTTCCAGGCCGGCGTGATCTTCGCGGCCGGGTTCGTGCTGTACGGCCTGGTGTTCGGCCTGGACAAGGCGCAGCAGGTGGTGCCGAGGGCGGTGCTGTGGGCGCTGATCCCGCTCGGGCTCGTGCTCTACCTGGGTGTCGGGGTGGTGAACATGCTGCTGGGCGGCGCGTTCCTGGACTACGACACGCTGAGCCCCGAGGATCCCGCGGCGGGCCAGCACCTGGGCATCCTGCTCGTCGAGTCCGCCATCGGCGTCACCGTCGCCGCGGTCATGACGTCGGTCTTCTTCGGCTTCGCCGACCGGAGGGCCGCGCGGTGATCGGAACCCACTACGTCTACTGGCTGCTGTTCGCCCTGATGATGATCGGGCTGTACGTCGTCATCAGCCACGGGAACCTGCTGAAGAAGCTGATCGGGCTCACCCTGTTCCAGGTCGGGGTGTTCCTGTTCTTCATCAGCCTCGGCAAGGTCGACGGGGGCAGCGCGCCGATCGTCTCCGACGAGGTCGAGACCTACTCCCACCCGCTGCCGCAGGTGCTCATCCTGACCGCGATCGTGGTCGGCGTCGCCACCCTCGCGGTCGGCCTCGGGCTGGCCGTGCGGATCTTCGAGGCATACGGAACGGTCGAGGAAGAGGACGTGCTCGAACGGGATACGACGCCGTGACCGCACATCTGCCCGCACTGCAGGTGCTGGTTCCGCTGGGCTGTGCGCCCCTGTGCGTGCTGCTGCGCCACCGCACGGTGGCGTGGCTGCTGTTCCTGCTGGCCGCGCTCAGCTCGCTGGCCTGTGCTGTCGCGCTCGCCGTGCGGGTCGACGGCGGCGGCACACTCCGCTACGAGATGGGCGGCTGGCCCGCGCCGTACGGCATCGAGTTCGTGGTCGCCGGGTTCAACACACCGGTGCTGCTGGTGGTGTCGCTCGTGGCCGTGGTCGCCGCGGTCTACGCCAGGCGCAGCGTCGGTGCCGAGATCGACGACCGGCGCGCGCCGCTGCTCTACACCTGTCTGTGCCTGACCCTCACCGGCCTGCTCGGCCTCACGGTCACCGGCGACGTGTTCAACGCGTTCGTCTTCCTGGAGATCAGCTCGCTGTCGACCTACGCGCTGATCGCCATGGGCCGGCACCGCCGGGCGCTGCTCGCGAGCTTCCGGTACCTGGTGATCGGCACGGTCGGCGCGACGTTCGTGCTGATCGGCATCGGCCTGGCCTACGCGGTCACCGGCACGCTCAACATGGCCGACCTGGCCGCCCGGCTGACCGACATCGACGGCAACCGCGCGCTGTACGCGGCGGTCGTGTTCGTCTTCGTCGGGCTCGCGGTGAAGATGGCCGTGTTCCCGCTGCACGCCTGGCTGCCGGGGGCGTACGGGGAGGCGCCGTCGGCGGTGAGCACGTTCGTCGCCGCGGCCAGCACCAAGGTCGCGGTCTACGTGTTCTGCCGGTTCGCGTTCACCGTGTTCGGCGCGGGTCTGGTGTTCGCCGAGATGCCGCTCGACCGGGTCGGCCTGCTGCTCGCCAGCCTGGCGATGCTGGTCGGGTCGGCCGCGGCCTGCTTCCAGCGGGACGTGAAGTACCTGCTCGCCTGGTCCAGCGTCGCGCAGATCGGCTACATCGTGGCCGGGATCAGCCTGGCCACCGCGGCCGGGGTGGCCGCGGGCTACCTGCACGTGATCAACCACGCGGTGATCAAGGCGGCGTTGTTCGGCGCGGCCGGGCTGCTGGTGCTGCGCCTCGGCTCGGTGCGGCTGGACGACCTGGCCGGGCTCGGCCGGCGGATGCCGTGGACGTTCGCCGCGATCGTGGTGGCCGGGCTCGGGCTGGTCGGGGTGCCGCCCACGGCGGGGTTCGTCAGCAAGTGGGCGCTGGCGTCGGCGCTGCTCGACGCGGGCGCGTGGCCGGTGTTGGTGGCGGTCCTGGCCAGCTCGCTGCTCGCGCTGGTCTACGTCGGCCGGATCGTCGAGGCCGCGTGGTTCCGCGACCCGCCGGCCGACCCTCCGGCCGGACTGCCGGCCGACCGGCCCCGGCCGCCGGCCTCGATGGTCGCGGCGATCTGGTCGCTGGTGCTGCTGTCGGTCTACTTCGGGATCGACGCCACCCTGCCCGCCGGCCTCGCCGACGCCGCCGCGTCGGCCCTGCTCGGCGACGGGGGTGAGTGAGCTGAGCATCCTCCTGCCGGTCGCGGTGGTGATCCCGCTGCTCGTCGTGGGGGCCGTGCCGCTCCTGCGCCGGCACCCGAACGCGCGCGAGGCGGTGTCGGTCCTCGGCGGTCTCGCGCTCGCCGCGTCGGTGCTCGCGCTGTGGTCCTCGGCCGGCGAGGACCTGCGCTTCGAGCTGTGGGCCTGGCTGCCCGGGCTCTCGCTGGAGTTCGCGCTGGAGCCGCTCGGCCTGTTGTTCGCCACGGTGGCCGCCGTGCTCTGGCCGGTGACCACGGTGTACGCCGCCGGCTACCTGCGCGCGGAGGGCGAGCACGACCAGACCCGGTTCTTCGCGTTCTTCGCGCTGACCATCGCGTCCGCCATGTGGATCGCGCTGTCGGCGAACCTGGTCACGCTGTTCATCGGCTACGAGATCATGACGTTGGCGACCTGGCCGCTGGTCACCCACAAGGGCGGGGCCGACGACCGGCGCGGCGGACGCACCTACCTCGCGGTGCTGCTGGCCACCTCGATCGGGCTGCTGCTGCCCGCGATCGTGTGGACCTGGCTGCTGGCCGGCAGCACCGACTTCCGTCCGGGCGGGCTGCTCTCCGAGCAGGCCGGGACCGGCGTGCTGACCGCGCTGTTCGCGCTGTACCTGTTCGGGATCGGCAAGGCCGCGCTGATGCCGGTACACCGCTGGCTGCCGGCGGCGATGGTGGCCCCGACGCCGGTGTCGGCGCTGCTGCACGCGGTGGCCGTGGTCAAGGCCGGCGTGTTCACCGTGCTCAAGGTCACCGTGTCGGTGTTCGGGCTCGACACGCTCACCGCCACCGGGGCCGCCGCCCCGATGACCTGGGTCGCGGCGTTCACCCTGCTCGCGGCCGCGGTGGTGGCGCTACGGGCGGACAACCTCAAGCGCCGGCTCGCGTACTCCACGGTCAGCCAGCTCGCCTACATCGTGCTGGCCGCGACGCTCGCCACGGACGTGGCTCTGGCCGGCGGCGCGCTGCACCTGGTCACCCACGCGGTCGGCAAGATCACCCTGTTCCTCTGCGCCGGCGCCATCTACGTCACCGCGCACAAGTCCCGGGTCAGCGAGCTCGACGGACTCGGCCACGCGATGCCGTGGACGTTCGCCGCGTTCCTGGTGGCCTCGGTGTCGATCGTCGGCCTGCCCCCGCTCGGCGGCACGTGGAGCAAGTGGCTGCTGTTGCTCGGCGCGGCCGAGGCCGGCCAGGTCGTGGCGCTGGTGGTGCTGCTCGTCGGCTCGCTGCTGGCGCTCGCCTACCTGCTGCCGATCCCGGCCCGCGCGTTCTTCCGGCCGTCGGCGGTGGAACCGGGGCACGGTGAGGCGCCGCTCGCCCTCGTCGGGCCGCTGATCCTGACCGCACTCGGCAGTGTGGCGCTGTTCTTCGCCGCCGACGCCGTGCTCGCACCGCTCGCCGGGACCCTGGAGCTGCCATGAACGACGACCGGCCCGACGACCGGCGCTGGCTCGACGACCCGCGCAACGTGACCCGCGTCGTGTACGGGCTGGTCGCGCTGTGTGCGCTGGCCGCCGTCGCCGACCTGTTCTACGCCAAGCACCCGCACTTCGCGTTCGAGGGCTGGTTCGGCTTCTACGCCGGCTACGGCTTCCTCGGCAGCGTCGGCCTGGTGCTCGCGGCGAAGGGCCTGCGCCGGTGGCTGCGCCGCGACGAGGACTACTACGAGAACCACGCCCAGCGGCCGGAGCACCGGGATGACGAGTAGCCCCGCCCTGGTCATGATCCTCGGCGCGGCCGGCGTGCCACTGCTGCGCGGCTGGCCGCGCCGGGTGCTGCTGGCCGCGCTCCCGGCCGCCGCGCTGGTCGTGCTGTGGCTGCTGCCCGAGGGCACCGGGACCTCGTTCGGGTTCCTCGGCCTGGAGCTCACGCCCGTGCGGGTGGACGCCCTGTCCCGCGTGTTCGCCACCGGGTTCCTGGTCGCCGCGCTGTTGACCGCGATCTACGCCATGCACCTGCGGGACTCGTTGCAGCAGGCGGTGATCCTGGTCTACGCCGGCACCGCGGTCGGCGGCGCGCTCGCCGGCGACCTGATCACCCTGTTCGTGTTCTGGGAGCTCGCCGGGCTGTCCTCGGTGTTCCTGATCTGGGCCGGCCGCACCGAACGCAGCCACCGCGCCGCCATGCGGTACCTGGTCGCGCAGGTGACCTCCGGGCTGCTGATGCTGGCCGGGATCGTCTGGCGGGTGCACGCCGGCGCGGGGATCGAGTTCGGCTACCTCGGGCTGGACGGCCCCGGCGGGGCGCTGATCCTGGCCGCCATCGGCATCAAGTGCGCCTTCCCCCTGTTGCACGCCTGGCTGACCGACACCTACCCGGAGGCGACGGTCGTCGGCACGGTCGCGCTCTCGGCGTTCACCACGAAGTTCGCCGTCTACACGCTCGCCCGCGGCTTCCCCGGCACCGAGGTGCTGGTGTGGATCGGCGCGGCGATGACGGTGTTCCCGATCTTCTACGCGGTGATCGAGAACGACCTGCGCCGGGTGCTCGCCTACAGCATGATCAACCAGCTCGGGTTCATGGTCGTCGGCGTCGGCGTCGGCGGCGCGC
>DATABL010000315.1:0-6630 GCA_036259595.1 Actinophytocola sp. | reverse complement strand
GACGTGATCGTGATGCCGCGCTCCTGCTCCTGCTCCATCCAGTCCATGACGGCGGCGCCGTCGTGCACCTCGCCGATCTTGTAGCTGATCCCGGTGTAGAACAGGATCCGCTCGGTCGTCGTGGTCTTGCCCGCGTCGATGTGGGCCATGATCCCGATGTTGCGGACCTTGGCCAAGTCGGTAAGCACGTCCTGTGCCACGGGTGTCTTCCCCTGTCTCAATCAGCGTTGGTGCGGCCGAAACCTGTTTGGCCGCGGCGCGTCACCAGCGGTAGTGGGCGAAGGCCTTGTTCGACTCCGCCATCTTGTGCGTGTCCTCGCGGCGCTTCACGCTCGCCCCGAGACCGTTGCTCGCGTCGAGCAACTCGTTCATGAGGCGCTCGGTCATGGTCTTCTCGCGGCGCTGCCGGGAGAAGTTGACCAACCAGCGCAGCGCGAGCGTCGTCGAGCGGCCCGGCTTGACCTCGATCGGCACCTGGTAGGTGGCGCCACCGACGCGACGGCTCTTCACCTCGATGGTGGGCTTGACGTTGTCCAGCGCACGCTTGAGGGTGACGACCGGGTCGGTGCTGGTCTTCTCGCGAGCGCCCTCGAGGGCCTCGTAGACGATCTTCTCGGCGACCGAGCGCTTGCCGTCCCGCAGCACCTTGTTGACCAGCTGGGTGACCAGCGGGGAGCTGTAGACCGGGTCGGAGATCAGCGGCCGCTTGGCGGCAGGTCCCTTGCGGGGCATCTCAGCTCTTCTCCTTCTTCGCGCCGTAACGGCTGCGAGCCTGCTTGCGGTTCTTCACGCCCTGGGTGTCCAGCGAGCCGCGGATGATCTTGTAGCGGACGCCGGGCAGGTCCTTCACCCGGCCGCCGCGGACCAGGACCATCGAGTGCTCCTGCAGGTTGTGGCCCTCACCGGGGATGTAGGCCGTGACCTCGATGCCACTGGTCAGCTTGACGCGCGCGACCTTGCGGAGCGCGGAGTTCGGCTTCTTGGGGGTGGTGGTGTACACGCGGGTGCACACGCCACGCCGCTGCGGGCTTCCCTTGAGGGCCGCCGTCTTCTGCTTGGCGACCTTGTCCTGGCGGCCCTTACGGACCAGCTGCTGGATCGTGGGCATGGACCGGCTTTCTCTACTGGTGTAGCTATTGCTTGTGGTCGGTGCTGCTGGGCGTCCCGCCGTGACCCCGTCGGATCACGAGGTCGGGCGTGTCGCCCTCCCCGTAACGCTCGCGCGGGATCGAATCATCCCTACGAGGCTCGGGAGGAACTCCGCGGTTACTGCCGGGTGTCCACGTGGTGGACCTCCGCGCACAGGCACGCGGATCGACCCGACCTGAGCCGGGCGCGAGTACCCACGATACCTGGCGCCCGAAAAGCGGTCAAAACCGGGGGCAGCCTGTGGCAACGCGAGGCGGACCCCGGCCTGTTCCGGCCGGCCGGAGCTGGGAGCCGAGGGGCTAGGCCCCCGGCGAGACCACGCTGAGCCCGACGTCGGCGGCGGCCGACGCCAACCGCTTGTCGTAGGTCACGAACGCGGAGAGACGCTTGCCGGAGGCCACGAGGTTCTCGGCCGTCGCGAGGTGGATGGCGTCGAGAGACCGAAGGTACGGGTCCATGTACGCCGCGGCGGTGGCTCGGACCGCCGCGTCGACCTCCAACCGCGAGACCTGCCTGAGCTTGGTCGCGACGGCGGCCATGGCCTCGGGCTGGTCGCGCCACAACACGCGGGGAACCTCGACCTCCACCAGGGTCGACGAGACGAACTCCCCGTCCGGCTGGGTACTCAGCCACGTGATCAGCTGGGCGGACTCGTTCTCCTCGCGGATCAGCTTCACCAGCGCGTTGGAGTCGAGGTAGATCAAAACCGCTCCTCGTCCCGGAGCTGCCGGATCAGGTCGGCGGCGTCCGCACCCGGCGGCGCCTTGATCACCGGCATCGTGAACGGCCCTCGATTGGTGGCCGGGACCATCCGGCCGGCCGCGACCAGATCGGCCGACTCGCTCGGCACACCAGTGGGGATGAGGCGGGCGATGGGCTTGCCGCGGTTGGTGATCTCGAGGGACTCGCCGGCTTCGACGCGGGCCAGGACGCCGGCGGTGTCCTGGTTCAGCTCGCGAATGGGGACCTGTTCCATGCCACCCATCTTACTACCGAAGTAGTACTTCGGTCGGATGTCACCCATCCGAGGTCCGATTCTCGCCAGCGGTGACCAGGACCGACGAGAGAGGCTGGTTCGCATGACCCCGATCCCCTTCCGTGTCCACGCGCTCCCCGCCGACGTGCTCGCCGACGTGCGTACCAGCGAAGTCGACGCCCTCGGGAACCGCGTCGAGCGCCTCATCGCCGCCGGCGGCGAAGCGCTCCGGTGCTGTCTGCGCGACGCCGAGGCGGGCGCGGAGCTGATCCTCTTCGGCTACCAGCCGCCACTCCCGCCCAGCCCCTACCGCGAGACCGGGGCCGTCTACGCGCACGCCCGCCCCTGCGCGGGCCCCGGCGGTCTCGACGGCTACCCGCCGGCCTGGCGCGGTCGCCGCCAGGTGCTCCGGGCCTACGACGACCGCGGCTGGATCCACGACGCCCGGGTGCACGACGGCCAGGATCCGGAGGCCGTCATCGCCGAGGTGCTCGCCGACCCGGCCGTGGTGCAGGTGCACAGCCGCAACGTGGCCTACGGCTGCTACATGTTCACGGTCACCCGAGCACCGTCTCCAGCACGACGATCGTCTGGGTCCCGGTGACGCCGTCGATCGCGAAGATGCGCCGCAGCACGTCCTGGAGCTGCTCGGTGGTCCCGGTGCGGATCTTCACCAGTACGGCGGCCGATCCGGCGATGATGTGGGCCTCGTGGATCTCGGGGATCGCCGCGAGGGCGGTGCGGGTCGGCTCGTCGCCCATCCACGCGTTCGCCTCGACCATGACGAACGACAGCACCGCCTGCCCGACGGCCGCGTGGTCGACGTCGATGGTCGTCCTGCGGATGATCCCGCGCTCACGCAGCTTGCGCACCCGCTCGTGCGCCGCGCCGGCCGACAGCCCGACGGCCCTGCCCAGCTCCGCGTAGGACTGGGTCGCGTCCCGCCGGAGCTCGGCGAGCAGAATGTCATCTAGCTGGTCCACCAGAACACCATATGACATACGATGCATGGCGCTGAAGACGATACGGAATTCAGGAGCGCATCGTGGTCGACACCATCCCCGCCGAGTTCGAGCCGGCCGACCCCCGGTTCGCGCGGCTCAACGGCGACTTCGTCGTCGAACGCCTGCACACCGGTTCGCGCAAGTCCGAGGGCCCGGTCTACTTCCCCGCCGGGCGCTACCTCGTGTGGAGCGACATCCCCAACCAGCGCCTGCTGCGCTGGGACGAGACGACCGGCGCGATCGGCGTCTTCCGGCGCGACTCCGGCTACGCCAACGGCAACACGGTCGACCGGCAGGGACGGCTGGTGACCTGCGAGCAGGGCGCGCGCCGCGTCACCAGGACCGAGCACGACGGCACCGTCACCGTGCTCGCCAGCCACCACCGCGGCAGGAAGCTCAACAGCCCCAACGACGTCACGGTCCGCGCCGACGGCTCGATCTGGTTCACCGACCCGTCCTACGGCATCGACGACGACTACGAGGGCAACCGGGCCGAATCCGAGATCGGCGCGTGCCACGTGTACCGGCTCGACCCCGGCGCCGACGAGCCGCGGGTCGTCGCCGACGACTTCTGCCGCCCGAACGGGCTCGCCTTCTCCCCCGACGAGACCCGCCTCTACGTCGCCGACACCCGCCAGGAACCCAGCCACCTCAGGGTCTTCGACGTACTCGCCGACGGCTCGCTCAAGGGCGGCGACATCTTCGCCGAGTGCGACCACGGCCGGTTCGACGGCCTACGGGTCGACGACGCCGGCCGGGTCTGGGCCGCCGCCTGGGACGGCCTGCACTGCTTCCACCCGGACGGCACCCTGCTCGGCAAGCTCCTACTGCCCGAACCGGCGGCCAACCTCGCCTTCGGCGGCCCGAAGCGCAACGACCTGTTCGTCACCGCCGGCCGCTCGCTCTACACGGTGCGGGTCACCTTCACCGGCGCCCACTACCCCGGCTGAACAAGGCGCTCACCCGGACATGACGAGGGGCTCCGAGAGCATCGCTCCCGGAGCCCCTCGCCCACTACGCGGCTAGCGGTAGTCGCGGCCGAAGTCGTAGTCGTCCAGGGGGACGGCTGCGCCCGTGCCGGTACCGAACACGTCCGGGGTGTAGTAGCCGTCGTCGTAGGACGGGATCGCGTAGGCGGCGACCCGGGCCTCCTCGGTCGGCTGGACCTGGATGTTGCGGTACTTGTTGATGCCGGTCCCCGCGGGGATCAGCTTGCCGATGATCACGTTCTCCTTCAGGCCCACGAGCTTGTCCGACCGGCCGTTGATCGCGGCGTCGGTCAGGACCCTCGTGGTCTCCTGGAAGGACGCCGCGGACAGCCAGCTGTCCGTGGCCAGCGAGGCCTTCGTGATGCCCATCAGGACCGGGCGACCCGACGCGGGCTCGCCGCCGGCGGCGACGACGCGGCGGTTCTCCGACTCGAACTCGGCCCGCTCGACCAGGGCGCCCGGCAGGAACTCCGCCGCGCCCGAGTCGAGGATCGTGACCCGGCGCAGCATCTGCCGGACGATGACCTCGATGTGCTTGTCGTGGATCGACACACCCTGCGCCCGGTACACCTTCTGGACCTCGTCCACCAGGTGCAGCTGGGCCTCCCGCGGCCCCATCACGCGCAGGACCTCGTGCGGGTCGGGCGTGCCCTCGAGCAGCTGCTGGCCGACCGACACGTGGTCACCGTCGGCCAGCGGGCCGGTCGGGGTGACCGCGAGGCGCTGACGCTTCGACAGCTTGTCGAAGATGATCTCCTCGCTGCCGTCGTCCGGGATCAGCGTGATCTTCCAGAACCGGTCGCCGTCCTCGATCCGCACCCGGCCGTCGACGTCCGCGATCGGCGCCTTGCCCTTCGGGACCCGGGCCTCGAACAGCTCCTGGACACGCGGCAGACCCGTGGTGATGTCGTCACCGGCGACGCCACCCTGGTGGAAGGTACGCATCGTCAGCTGCGTGCCCGGCTCACCGATGGACTGCGCCGCCACGATGCCGACCGCCTCGCCGACGTCCACCAGCTGGCCGGTCGCCATGGACCGCCCGTAGCAGGTGGCGCACACGCCGACCGCCGACTCGCAGGTCAGCACGCTGCGGACCTTGGCCTTCGTGACACCCGAGGTGATCAGCTTCTCGATCGCCGGGTCGCCGAGGTCGTCACCGCGGTTGAGCAGGACGTTGCCGTCCGCGTCGGTGACCTCGTCGGCGATCGTGCGCGCGTAGACGCTGGTCTCCACGTGCTGGTCGCGCAGCACGCTGCCGTCCGGGGCGGCCTCGCCGATCGTCATGTTGATGCCGCGGGTGGTGCCGCAGTCGATCTCGCGCACGATGACGTCCTGCGACACGTCCACCAGACGCCGGGTCAGGTAACCCGAGTCGGCGGTCCGCAGCGCGGTGTCGGCCAGACCCTTGCGGGCGCCGTGCGTGGCGATGAAGTACTCCAGCACCGACAGGCCCTCACGGAAGTTGGCCTTGATCGGACGCGGGATGTACTCGCCCTTCGGGTTGGACACCAGACCACGCATACCGGCCAGCGACCGGACCTGGGTCATGTTGCCCGCCGCGCCCGACTTCACGATCGTCGGGATCGGGTTGTCGTCCGGGAAGTTGGCCTCCATGGCCTCGGCGACCTCCTCGGTCGCCTGGCCCCAGACCTTGACCAGCTCGTTGTTGCGCTCCGCGTGGGAGAGCTGACCGCGCTGGTACCGCTTCTCGACGGCGTCGGCCTTCTTCTCGTAGTCGTCCAGGATCTCCTGCTTGCGCGGCGGCACCACCACGTCGGAGATCGCGATCGTGACGCCCGAGCGGGTCGCCCAGTGGAAGCCCGCGTCCTTGAGCTTGTCCAGCGTCCGCGCCACGGTGACCATCGGGTACCGCTCGGCGAGGTCGTTCACGATCGCCGCCTGCCGCTTCTTCGGCATCGGCTCGTTCATGAACGGGTAGTCCTCCGGCAGGAGGTCGTTGAACAGCACCCGGCCCAGCGTGGTGTTGGCCAGCCACGGCTGACCCGGCTCCCAGTCCTCCGGCTTGTCGGCCGGCCCCGGCGCGCGGTCGGCGACCCGCACCTTGATCGGCGACTGCAGGTCGATCACCTTGCGGTCGAACGCCATGATCGCCTCGGCCGGCGAGGAGAACGCCTGGCCCGCGCCGAGACCGTCCTCCTTGAGCCGGGTGAGGTGGAACAGCCCGGTCACCATGTCCAGTCGCGGCATGGCCAGCGGGCGGCCCGAGGCCGGCGACAGGATGTTGTTGGACGACAGCATCAGCACCCGCGCCTCGGCCTGGGCCTCGGCGGACAGCGGCAGGTGCACCGCCATCTGGTCACCGTCGAAGTCGGCGTTGAACGCCTCGCAGACCAGCGGGTGCAGCTGGATTGCCTTGCCCTCCACCAGCTGCGGCTCGAAGGCCTGGATGCCGAGGCGGTGCAGCGTCGGCGCGCGGTTGAGCATCACCGGGTGCTCGGTGATGACCTCCTCCAGCACGTCCCACACGGCCGGCCGGGCGCGCTCCACCATC
>DATABL010000314.1:0-5870 GCA_036259595.1 Actinophytocola sp. | reverse complement strand
GCCTGACCGGGAGCCGTGCATGAAGCTGGTGCTGAACCGGACGGTCGCCGTCCCGCTGCTCGCGATCGTCGCGCTCGCGCTGACCTAGGGTCGCGACCTGGGCCTGGTGTTGGTGCTGGTGGTCACGCTGATGGTGTCCGGCGGCCCGGAGACCTCCTCGCTCGCCCGGGACACCGTGTTCGCCGCGGTGATGATCACCACCACCGGGATCGTCGGCCTGTCGCTGCTGGTCGGCGCCCGGCGCTACGGGGTGACGCCGTTCGACGCCGAGGGCTCCGGCGCGGTTCACGTGTGAGTTGCGTTCCGGCGCAGGTGCGGGTGGCGAGGTGGATTGTGGCCGGGTGCCGTCACGTTCCCCTGAGGTGTCTGTGGGTGGCTGCGGGCTTCCCACGAAATCCGGGAGCCAGGCTCTAGTGTCGCGGCATGACCACGTACGTCGCGCTGTTGCGGGGCATCAACCTGGGGGCGAAGCGCCGGGTGGCGATGGCCGACCTGCGGGCCTGGCTCGCCGACCTCGGCTACGCGGACGTGCGCACCCTGCTGCAGAGCGGCAACGCCGTGTTCCGCGCCGACGGCGGCCCCGACACCGTGGTCGGGGAGCTGGAGCGGCGGCTGGCCGAGGGTGCGGGCTTCGCGGTCGACTGCGTGGTCCGCACCGCCGACGAGCTGCGCGCGGTCGTCGCGGCCGACCCGTTCGGCGCGGTCGCCGACAACCCGTCCCGGTACCTGGTGTCGTTCCTGCGCGGCCGGGTCGTCCCGCCCGACCTCGCGCCGGACGCGTTCGCGCCGGAGCTGTTCCACCTGGGGGAGCGGGAGGTCTACTTCTGGGTGCCGGGCGGCGTGCAGCGGTCGAAGGTGCTCGCCGCGTTCCCGGACCGGAAGGGCGAGGTCGCGACCGTGCGGAACTGGAACACGGTGACCAAGCTGCTGGCCATCACCCAGGAGTGAACCCCGGACCCACCTCTACCATCTGGCTTCATGTCCGGTCTCAGCCTGATGACCTTCAACATCGGTAGTCCGTCGGAGGAGCGCGCGCACCGCCAGCTGGCCTGGCTGGCCACCCGGCACGAGGACGTGTTCGTGCTCACCGAGACCCGGCAGTCCGACGGCTGCCGCCACCTCGCCGACGCGTTCCGCACGGCGGGGTGGGCCGTGGTCTATCCGAAACCGGGCCCGACCGAGTACGGCGTGATGATCGCCAGCAGGCTCCCTATCCAGCCGGACCCGATCGCCGAGCACCTGTCGTTCCTGCCCGAGCGGGTGGCCGGGGTGCTGATCTCCACCGCCATGGGGCTGGTCCGGGTGGTGGGTGCCTACGCGCCGACCCGGGACGCGACCGCCGAGCGCACCGAGCGCAAGCGCCGCTGGCTCTCGGAGTTCTCCACCGCACTCGGCGCGAACGGCCTCACCGACTCCGGCGCGGAGACCGTGCTGCTGGGTGACCTCAACGTGATCGAGCCCGACCACCAGCCGAGCTACACCACGTTCCGCTGGTTCGAGTACGACTTCTACCGCGGCCTGACCGACAAGCACGGCCTCGTGGACGCCTTCCGGCACACCGAGCCCGACCTGGTCGAGCACAGCTGGATCGGCCGCACCGGTGACGGCTACCGCTACGACCATGCGCACTGCACGAAGAAGCTCGCCGCGGACATCGAGGAGTGCGAGTACGTGCACGAGCCGCGCACCACCCGGCTGTCCGACCACTCCGCGCTGACGGTCACGTTCTCGTCGTTGCCCTCGGCCGAGCTGAACACGATGGACCCGTTCGAGGCGGCGAGCCCGCCCACGCTGTTCTGACCGCCGTCGATACCATGCGGGGGTATAGTACGCTGACCGTATGACGACAGCGATCTACACCGTGACCGGGATGACCTGCGAGCACTGCGTCGGCGCCGTGCGCGAGGAGGTGGGCCGGATCCCCGGCGTCACCGACGTGTCCGTCGACCTGCCCTCCGGCCAGGTCACGGTCACCAGCGAGGGCCCGGTGTCCGTCGACGACGTGCGTGCGATGGTCGACGAGGCCGGCTACGCGCTGGCCAGCTGACGTGACCGCGGCGAAGCTCGGCGGGTTCGCCCTGGTCCTGGCCGTGGCGTTCGCCGGCGCGTACGGCGTCGGCCAGGCGGTGGGCCCGGTCGAGTCCGCCGCGCCCGAGGCTCCCACGGAATCCGCCGGGCACGGCCACGGCGGCGCCGACGAGCCCGCCGGGCACGCCGAGCTCCTGCCGGCGGGCCTGCGCGTCACCGCCGACGGGTACACCCTCGACGTGGTCGACCCGCGCGGGTTCGCCTTCCGGATCCTCGACGACCAGGGGGACCCGGTCACCCGCTTCACCCGCAGCCACGACAAGCTGATGCACCTGATCGTGGCGCGCCGCGACCTGTCCGGCTTCCGGCACGTGCACCCGGAGATGTCCGCCGACGGCACCTGGCGGGTGCCGCTGGACCTCCGCGCGGCCGGCGACCACCGGGTGTTCGCCGACTTCGTCCCAGCTGGCCGGTCGAAGAGCGTCACCCTCGGCGCCGACGTCCCGGTGCCCGGCGTCTACCAGCCGGTGCCGCTGCCACCCCCGGCGCTGACCGCGTCCGTCGACGGGTACCGGGTGACGCTGTCCGGCCACCTCGACCCGGGCACCACGAGCCGGCTCACCCTGACCGTCGACAGGGGTGGCGTGCCGGTCACCGACCTGCAGCCCTACCTGGGCGCGTACGGCCACCTGGTGGCGCTGCGCCAGGGCGACCTCGCCTACCTGCACGTCCACCCGGGCGAGAACGCGTCGCCGGGGCCGAGTATCACCTTCGACACCGAGGTACCCACTACCGGTACCTACCGGCTGTACCTGGACTTCAAACACGGCGACGTGGTGCGCACCGCCGAGTTCACCGCGGTCGCCGAGTCGCACGAGGAGAAGTGATGGCTGAGGTCGAGCTCGTCATCGGTGGGATGACGTGTGCCTCGTGCGCCGCGCGCATCGAGAAGAAGCTGAACCGGCTCGACGGCGTCGAGGCGAGCGTCAACTACGCCACCGAGCGCGCCCGGGTGAACGCGACCTCCGAGGTGTCCACCGACGACCTGGTGGCCGTGGTGGAGAAGCTCGGCTACACGGCGTCCCCGCCCGCCCCGGAACCGGCCGCCACCGACGAGCCGGAGGACCGGGAGCTGCACGCGTTGCGCACCCGCCTGTTCGTGAGCCTGGCGCTGGCGGTGCCGGTCGTGGCGATGGCGATGGTGCCGGCGTTCCAGTTCGAGTACTGGCAGTGGGCGTCGCTCACGCTGGCCGCGCCGGTCGTGGTGTGGGGCGGACTGCCGTTCCACCGCGCCGCGTGGACGAACCTGCGGCACGGCGCCGCCACGATGGACACGCTGATCTCGATGGGCACGCTGGCGGCGTTCGCGTGGTCGCTGTACGCGCTGTTCCTCGGCACGGCGGGGACGCCCGGCATGACCCACCCGTTCCGGCTGACGATCGAGCGCACCGCCGGCGACGGCGCCATCTACCTCGAGGTGGCGGCCGGCGTGATCACGTTCATCCTCGCCGGCCGGTACTTCGAGGCGCGGGCGAAGTCCCGGGCCGGTTCGGCGCTGCGCGCGCTGTTGTCGTTGGGTGCCAAGGAGGTCGCGGTCCTGCGCGGCGGCACGGAGACCAGGGTGCCGATCGAGAGCCTCGCCGTCGGCGACCGTTTCGTCGTGCGCCCGGGAGAGAAGGTCGCCACCGACGGCGTGGTCGAGGACGGCTCGTCGGCGGTGGACGAGAGCATGCTGACCGGCGAGTCCGTGCCCGTCGAGGTTTCCCCCGGCGACCGGGTGGTCGGCGCGACGGTGAACGCCGGCGGCCGCCTGGTGGTCCGCGCGACCCGCGTCGGCGCGGACACCCAGCTGGCCCGGATGGCCGTGCTGGTCGAGCAGGCGCAGACCGGCAAGGCGCGGGTGCAGCGGCTGGCCGACCGGGTGTCGGCGGTGTTCGTGCCGGTCGTGATCGCGCTTTCCCTTGGCGTGCTGGGGTTCTGGCTGGGTACGGGAGCGTCGGCGTCGTCCGCGTTCACCGCGGCGGTGGCGGTGCTGATCATCGCGTGCCCGTGTGCGCTGGGCCTGGCGACCCCGACCGCGCTGCTGGTCGGCACGGGCCGGGGCGCGCAGCTGGGCATCCTGATCCGCGGCCCGGAGGTACTGGAGTCGACCCGCCGCGTGGACACCGTGGTCCTGGACAAGACCGGCACGGTCACCACCGGCGAGATGTCCCTGGTGGACGTCGTGCCCGCGCCCGGCGTGCCCCGCCACCGCCTGCTGCGTCTGGCCGGCGCGCTGGAGGACGCCTCCGAACACCCGATCGCCCGCGCGATCGCGTCCGCGGCGGCGACGGCGTCCGGCCCCCTCCCCGCCGTGACGTCGTTCGAGTCCGTCTCCGGCCTGGGCGTCCGCGGCACCGTGGACGGCGTCGAGGTCGCCGTGGCCCGCCCCGGCGACTCCCTCCCGCCCACACTGGCCGAGGCGAGGTCGGGATCGGAGTCCCGCGGCCACACGGTCGTAGCCGTGACCTGGAACGACGAGGTACAAGGCCTGCTGACAGTCGCCGACACGGTGAAGCCGACCAGCCCCGAAGCCGTCCGCCAACTACGCGCCCTGGGCCTGACTCCCGTGATGCTCACCGGCGACAACGAAACGGTGGCCCGCGCCGTGGCATCGGAGGTAGGCATCGACGAGGTGATCGCCGGCGTCCTCCCGTCCGACAAGGTCGAGGAGATCCGCCGCCTCCAGAAGTCCGGCCGGGTGGTCGCCATGATCGGCGACGGCGTCAACGACGCGGCGGCCCTGACCCAGGCCGACCTGGGCCTGGCCATGGGCACCGGCGCCGACGTGGCCATCGAGGCCAGCGACCTCACCCTGGTCCGCGGCGACCTCCGAACCGCGACCGACGCGATCCGCCTGTCCCGCCGCACCCTGAACACCATCAGGGGGAACCTCTTCTGGGCCTTCGCCTACAACGTGGCCACCATCCCCCTGGCAGCGGCAGGCCTCCTGAACCCCATGCTCGCCGGCGCGGTGATGGCTTTCAGCTCGGTCTTCGTGGTCACCAACAGCCTGCGCCTACGCGGCTTCCGCCCCCTCCCCGGCAACGACACGACACCGCCGAGGCCCCACCAGAAAACCCAGGAGGCCTTGCCCACCGCCGCCTGACCCACGAGTTGTCCACACCCCGCTCCGGTGGTCGACCTTGGACGAGCGCATGGCCCACCTCAGCTACGACGCCAGTAGGTCGGCCTCCACCAGTACAGAGTTGTGCGGTCCTCGGGCCAGGGCACCATCTGAGAACCTCGCGGCTCGAAGTTGTCGACGACGAGGTCGATGAGACGCCAGCCGGCATCAAGCGGTTCGGACGCAGTGGCTTGGCGCACCAGACCGGTGAACCGAACCTCCGTCGCGCCCAACTCGGCGCAATTGCGCTGCGCGTCGATCAGAGAAGGGCCGTTGGCACCACCGCTCCAGTCGGGCCACCGAAGCTGGACAGCGTCATCCTCCCAGAAGCACACATCGCAGATCTCGTAACTGCCCGGCGGCTCGCTGAACGTGGCGTGACCACAGCACGGGCACGGGTATCCCGACTCAGATGGGTCCACGAGCGCTCAGCTTCGACATCTGACCCCTTCCGGTCAACTCGAATGGGAGACACGCCCTGGACCGGGGCGGGGGAGAGTCGTTCCCACTGATCACCCGCCCCGGTCACGCCTCACGGCGAGGGGTTCAGTCGCCGCTGTCCGCGCTCGCGGCGCTGTTGCCGGAGTTCGCGCCGCCGGCTGGTGCTGGTGCTGGACTGTCGCCGGAGTCCGCGCCGCGAGCGGGCGCCGGGGCTGGGCTGTTGCCGGAGTCCGCG
>DATABL010000313.1:0-5521 GCA_036259595.1 Actinophytocola sp. | reverse complement strand
TCATCGAATGGATGGAGCTGCAGGACCCGGCGGTGCTCGACCGGTTCCGGAACATGCCGCCGGCCCAGGTCAGCTGAGCCGGTCCCGCAGCCAGGCGCGCGCCGGCACGCCCTGCGCCCGCTGGAACTCCCGCACCGTCGGAAGGCCCGGCGGCGGGGGCAGCAGCGTGAACTACCCGGCCGCCGCAGCCAACGGCGTTCACCCGGTCGGGGTCCACCGACACGGTGAGCGGCGAGGGTCGCCACACCTCCCGCCGGGACGCCTGCATCGCGACGCTCGGCAGCAGGCGTGGCCTCGGCGGGGAGGCGGGCGGAGCGCCTCGTGGCGGTGGAAGGTGGCCGCGACCGGGTGCTCGTCGGCGACGGCCTTGGCGAACACCCGTCGGCCTGCCGCGGCCGCGGCCAGTCCGGGAGAACCCGCCCGGCTGGCTGGCCGCCTCGACCACCCGCGACCCCGGCGCGTCCTCGACCGCCGCGCGCACCGGACCGGGCACCTCGGACCACGGCAGCCGGGAGCCGCCCACGCCGTCCCACGTCATCCGCCGATTGTCCGACCGCCGTGGGATGCTGGGCACCGCATTTTCCAGACGGGAGGGGAGCTGGCGATGGCCACCTACCTGGTAACCGGCGCGACCGGTCTCATCGGCCGACACCTCGTCGCCGAGCTGCTCGCGCGACCGGACACCGAGCGGGTCTGGCTCCTGGTCCGCGAACGCTCCCAGGACAAGCTGACCGCCGCCGCCCAGGAGTGGCCGCACGTCGAGAAGACCCGCACCGTCCTCGGTGACGTCCGCGAGCCGGGGCTCGGCGTCGCCGCGGAGCAGCGCGCGGAGCTCGCCGGTGTCGACCACCTCGTGCACCTCGCCGCGCTCTACGACATCGCCGCCGACGACGACGCCAGCATCGCCGCGAACGTCGACGGCACCCGGCACGTCCTCGAACTCGCCGCCGACATCGGCGCGGGCTGCCTGCACCACGTGTCGTCGGTCGCGGTCGCCGGCGACCACCGCGGCCGCTTCACCGAGGAGATGTTCGACGCCGGCCAGCGCCTGGTCACCGCCTACCACCGCACCAAGTTCGAGTCCGAGCGGCTCGTGCGCACGCAGACCGACGTGCCGTGGCGGGTGTACCGGCCGGCGATCGTCGTCGGCAGCTCCCGCACCGGCGAGATGGACAAGATCGACGGCCCGTACTACTTCTTCGCCGCGCTCAGCCGCCTGGCCGCGGTGCCGAGCGTGCCGCTGGTGTTCCCCGACATCGGCGACACCAACATCGTCCCGGTCGACTACGTGGCCGCCGCGATGGCGCACCTGGTCAACCAGCCGGGGCTCGACGGCCGGGCGTTCCACCTGGTCAACCCCGAACCGCAGTCGGCGCGCGACGTCTACAACGCGTTCGCGCGCGCCGCCGGGGCGCCGGTCGCGGCCGGCGAGCTCGACCACCGGCTGTCCGGCCCGCTGATCGGCCTGGTCAAGCTCGCCGAGCACGTGCCGGGCGTGACGATCGCCCGCGACGCCGTGCTCGACCGGCTCGGCATCCCGCCGATCCTGCTGTCCACGCTGACCTTCCAGCCCCGGTTCGACTCGACCGAGACCCGCCTCGCGCTGGCCGGCACCGGGATCGACGTGCCGCCGCTGGAGGAGTACGCGGGCGTGCTGTGGCGGTACTGGCGCGAGCACCTCGACCCGTTCCGCGCACGCCGGCACGGGCACCGCGGCGCGCTCGACGGGCGGCGGGTGGTGATCACCGGGGCCTCGTCGGGCATCGGCCGGGCCACCGCGCTCCAGGTCGCCGCGGCCGGCGGGGTGCCGCTGCTGGTCGCGCGCCGGGAGGCCGAGCTGGAGGAGGTGCGCGCCGAGATCGTGGCGGCCGGCGGGCAGGCGTTCGTGTACCCGTGCGACCTGACCGACGACGAGTCGGTGGCCAAGACCGTCGAGCGGATGCTGGTCGAGCAGCCGGGCGTGGACATGCTGGTCAACAACGCGGGCCGGTCGATCCGGCGGTCGGTGCAGCTGTCCTACGACCGGATGCACGACTACGAGCGCGCGATGGCGATCAACTACTTCGGCGCGGTGCGACTGATCCTGGCACTGCTGCCGCACATGATCGAGCGGCGGTTCGGACACGTGGTGAACGTGTCCTCGATCGGGGTGCAGGGCATCGCGCCGCGGTTCTCGGCGTACGTGGCGTCGAAGGCGGCGCTGGACTACTTCAGCCGGATCGTGGCGACCGAGACCCACGGCGCGGGGATCACGTTCACCACCGTGCACATGCCGCTGGTCCGCACGCCGATGATCCGCCCGACGAAGATCTACGACGCGTTCCCCACGAAGTCGGCAGAGCAGGCCGCCGACATGGTGATGGAGGCGCTGCTGCGGCGGCCCAAGCACGTCGGCACGCCGACCGGGCGGATGATCTCGGCCGCGTACACGCTGGCGCCCGGCCTGGTCGACGCGATCGCCTACCAGGGCTACCGGATCTTCCCGGACTCCACGGCCGCGGGCGGTACCGGTCGGATGAAGATCGGCAAGGGCGACCGGCACCTCGGCGCGGCGGCCACCGCGCTGGCCCGGCTCACCCGCGGGTTCCACTGGTAGTTCGATCTGTTGCGGCGCGTGGCGGTTTGAGTACGGTCATTTCATGGGCGCCGACCATGACCCAGCCGACGTGACCTTTTCCGTGGTGCGCCACGGCTACGACCGGGATGCCGTGCGCGAGCACGTCGCGGCGCTGACGAGACAGCTCGAGCAGGCGCGGACCGACCGGGTCGAGGCGCAGGCGCAGGCCGCGGAGTTCCAGGGCGAGCTGGAGATCGCGCGGCGGGAGGTCGCCGCGATGGCCGAGCGGCTGGACGCGCTCGGCGCCCCGGACGGCGCGGACAGCGCGCGGATGCTCGAGGTGGCGAAGTCCCAGGCCGCGGAGATCACCGCCCGCGCGAAGGCGGCGGCCGAGGACATGTGGACGCAGGCCGAGCAGGCGTCGACGTCGCTGCGCGACCGCTACCGCGACCTGATGGCCGAGCTCGACGACCGGCACCGGGAGCTGCGCGCGGCCCACCAGTCGATCCTGCGCTCGGCCCAGGTGCAGTCCGAGGAGCTGACGACGGTGGCCGAACGCCGCCGCCGCGAGCTGGACGCCGAGGCCGAGCGGGACCGGGTCCGCATCGACCGCGAGTTCTCCGAGTCGATGTCGACGAAGCGCAAGGCGCTGACCCAGGACCTGGAGTCCCTGCGCGCGGCCTGCGACAAGGAGATCGCCGACAAGCTCAGGGCGGCCGACGAGGAGGCCAAGCGCCGGGTCGAGTCGGTCACCGAGCAGGTCAGCCGGCTGGCCGAGGTGCGGACGGAGCTGTCCGGCCGGCTGCGGGAGACCCAGGAGCTGCTGGAACGCAGCGCGGGCCTGCTGGAGCCGTCCGCCCTGGAGAAGGACATCGACCAGGACGAACCCCTCCCGAAGCCCTCGTCCGACGGACACGCCCCGGCCGAACGCCCGGTCCCACCGCAGCGGGCCAAACGGGGCCACCCGGCCAAGCGCTGACCCGCTAGGCCATGCCGTAGACGCGGGCGACGGGGAGGCGGACCACGAGACGGCGTTCCCGGACCATGGCTCGGCGGTAGTCGTCCCAGTCGGGGTGGTCGCCGGCGATGGCGCGGTAGACCTCGACCAGTTCCTCGACCGTGGGGTCGGACGGGTCGGCGGCGACCGGGGTCAGCTCGGCGTCGCCCTCGGCCACCGCGTAGGCGCGGAAGTCCGGGGCGGTGACGTAGAAGCTGGCGCGGGGGTCCCGGCGGAGGTTCGCCGTCTTGGCGCGGCCGTCGGTGACCGAGACGCGGATCAGCCGGCGCTCGGGGTCGAACGTGTAGCCCACGTTGGACAACTGGGGGCGGCCTTCGCGCTTGAGGGTCGTGAGCACGCCGTTGCGCGAGCCGGCCAGCAGGGCCAGGAGGCGATCTTCCATGCCCCCAGTCTGCGACCTCCAGCATGGTCGAGGTCAAGCGGCCCGCGCCGACGACCCGGACCCGCAGGTCGACAGGATCACCGAGGCCACCCGCTCCGGCTCGTCGATCATCGGCACGTGCCCGCAGCGGTGCAGCCAGACGTGCCGCGCCCTCGGCAACAGCTCGGCCGCCCGGCGCGCCTGCCGGGGCCACAGGATCCGGTCCCTGGTCCCCCACGCGACGGTCACCGGCACCGCCGGCGGTGGGCTCGCGTACACGTACTCCCGCCCGGCCGCCGCCACCAGGTCGAACGCCGGCGAACCGACCATCGACACCAGGTCCGCCAGCATGATCTCCGCCGTCATCCGCGACGGGTGGCCGTACAGCAGGCTGCCCGCGGCCATCCGGAAGTACCGCCACCGCAGCATCAGCGACCCGCCGGGAAGCCGCCCGGTCGTCCGGATCATCCGCAGCACCCACAACGCCCAAGCCCGGTCCCGCGGCGACCAGAAGCCGGCCGGGGCGAGCGCGGTCGCCGAGGAGACCAGGCCGCCCGAGGCGAGCTCCAGGCCGATGACCGCGCCCAGCGAGTTGCCCGCCACGTGCGGCCGGTCCAGACCCAGGTCCTCGAAGATGTCCGCGCACGCCCGCACCGCCGACGCCATGTCGTACCCGCGGCCGTCCGGCAGCAGCGGCGACCGGCCGAACCCGGGCAGGTCCACCGCGATCACGTCGTGCTTCGCGGCCAGCAGGTCGAGCACGGGCTCCCACGCCTGCCACCGGTGTCCGATCCCGTGCAACAGGACCAGCGGGTCACCCTGCCCCCGCCGTTCGAACGCGACCTCGATGGGCTGCCGAGCCATGCGCACCGCCTCTCGTCGGAAGGCGAACATGTTACCGCGATTTACAGGTACTCGTCATGCGCGACGATGTCGCCGTGCGGATCCTGATGAGCGAGGACGTGCGGGTCCACTACGGCCAGCTCTACGTCACGAGCGGCCCCGACGTGCCCGAGCTGCGCGAAGCCCTCGGCGGGCAACGCAACGGGCTGTGCGGTGCCGGCCGGCCCGGCGCCCTGTTCCTGGTCACCGGCCTGCACACCGGCCGGGTCGGCTTCACCGTCGAGCTGCACGAGCAGGCCCCGCCGGTCGACGAGAGCTGGGAGGAGGTCGTCGAGGTCTCCTTCCGCCCCATCGACCGGCCGGCGCTCGAATGCTGGGGCGGCGAGGGCCACTGGCCGCTGGACCTGGCCGCGACCGACTACCGGGTGCGCTACAGCGGAACGCGGCTCGACCAGGCACACGCCCAGGACACCCGGCTGACGGGCGAACCCGAGGTCGACCGCTACCTGCTCCAGTTCTGGCCCGCCCCGCCCGAGCCCGACCGGGTGGTCCGACAGACCAGCGCGCAGGCCGCCTACTGGCACGGCGTCGCCTCGGAGCTGCCCCCGCCGCCCACGCCGGAGGAACGGGCGCTTACCGAGGTCCGCACCCGGCGCGACCGGGCACGAGCCAACGCCGAGCGACGGCTGCGCCGGGAGGAACGCGAGTGGGGCGGGCGGCTGCCCGGCGAACGCCTCCGGCG
>DATABL010000312.1:0-10245 GCA_036259595.1 Actinophytocola sp. | reverse complement strand
CCACGGCTGGTGGACCGCGCCGGTCGTGCTCGGCTGGGGCACCGTCCCCGACCGGCTCGTGCGCGGCAGCGCCGACCGCGCCGACGTCCGGGCGTTCGTCGACCGGGCGGCCGGGTCGGTGCCGGTGACCGTCGAGGAGGTCGACGCGCGGCCGACGACGTTCGCGGCCGGGACCGTCGGCGGCGACCCGTACTACATCAACAACCGGGTCCGCTGCTCGATCGGGTTCTCCGTGCACGGCGGGTTCGTCACCGCCGGGCACTGCGGCGGCACCGGCGCGTCGGTCACCGGCTGGGACGGCTCGGCGATGGGCAACTTCGCCGGCTCGTCGTTCCCCGGCAACGACTACGCGTTCGTGCGCATCGGCCACGGCTGGTGGACCGCGCCGGTCGTGCTCGGCTGGGGCACCGTCCCCGACCGGCTCGTGCGCGGCTCGGCCGAGGCGCCGGTCGGCTCGTCGATCTGCCGCTCCGGCTCGACCACGCACTGGCACTGCGGTCAGGTGCTCGCCAAGAACGAGACCGTCAACTACGCCCAGGGCGCGGTGCACCAGATGACCAAGACCAGCGTCTGCGCCGAAGGGGGCGACTCCGGTGGGTCGTTCATCACCGGCGAACAGGCACAGGGAGTGACCTCCGGCGGCTGGGGCAACTGCTCCTCCGGCGGCCAGACCTGGTTCCAACCGGTGAACGAGATCCTCGGCGTCTACGGGCTGAGCCTGGTCACCCCCTGACCCCGCCCCGCTGAGCTGCGAATCCTCGAAACACCACGGTGACGCACCGCCGTTCGCACGTGCCGGAGCACGTGAGAACGGCGGTGCTACTCCCCGGTTGGCCGCAGAGCGCGTACTCTGAGTCGTCGGTGGCGAACCGAGGATGAACGATGGAGGGGCGGAGATGGCCGCGGACGACCCACGCGGTGACGCGGAGGAGTCGGTCAAGGCGCGCGGCGCCGGCAGCGATGTCGAGACCAGCGGCGCCCCGACCGCTCGCCGCATCGTGCTGGGTGCCCAGCTGCGGCGCCTGCGCGAGGCCGCCGACATCTCCCGCGCCGACGCCGGGTACCAGATCCGGGGGTCGGACTCCAAGATCAGCCGGATGGAGCTCGGCCGCGTCGGCTTCAAGGAGCGCGACGTCGCCGACCTGCTGACCATGTACGGCGTCACCGACGGCGGCGAGCGCTCGGTGTTCCTGGAGATGGTGCGCAAGTCCAACGAGCGCGGCTGGTGGCACCGCTACACCGACACCATGCCGGACTGGTTCCAGGACTACGTCGGGCTCGAGGAGTCCGCGTCGCTGATCCAGACCTTCGAGCTGCAGTTCGTGCCCGGCCTGTTGCAGACCGAGGAGTACATCCGCGCGGTCACCGGCCGCGGCCACCCGGAGCGGCTCGACGCCGCGGGAGAGCGGCGGGTCCGGCTGCGGCTGCAGCGGCAGAAGGTGCTGTCCCGGGCCGGCGCGCCCCGGCTGTGGGCGGTGATCGACGAGTCGGTGCTGCACCGGCCGATCGGTGGCCCCGCGGTGTTGCGCCGGCAGCTCGACCACCTGCTCGAGGTGACCCGGCAGCCGAACGTGACGCTGCAGGTCGTGCCGAACGACAGGAGCGGGTACTCGGCCGAGGGGGCGTTCAGCGTGCTGCGGTTCGCCGAGCCCGCGCTGCCGGACGTGGTCTACATCGAGCACCTCGCCGGCGCGTTGTACCTGGACCGGCCGAACGAGATCGAGCAGTACGGCCGCGCGATCGACCACCTCGCGGTGGACGCGGAGACGCCCGACCGCAGCCGGCAGCTGGTGTCGAAGATCCGCGCGGAACTCTGACGCCGTTACCCAACTGGGTG
Organism: Actinophytocola sp.; assembly: GCA_036259595.1. GTDB lineage: Bacteria > Actinomycetota > Actinomycetes > Mycobacteriales > Pseudonocardiaceae > Actinophytocola. Next base: position 8,408 of record DATABL010000312.1, on the reverse strand, counting down.
ACATCTGAACGTAGTTCTGCCGATCACGAAAAGTAGGCTGCGGCGCTGACCTGCGTGGACACGGCCCGTTACCGATCACCACCCGCTTGTGTGCGCCCGCGCCATCTGCACGTGCATTTACCGCTGCACCCGCTCGTGTTAGCGTTCGTGTCATGCAACTGCACGTGCAGATGCACCCACTGCGGGTGGTCTGCGGGTTGTCCGGGGTTGGGGAAGGTGGGCAGACATGACAGACAGTGACACGAACAACGTTCGCAACGGAATGTCCGCGGTTGAGCTCGGTGACGCCGCCTGGCGCAAGAGCAGCCGCAGCGGCGCGGTCGGCAACTGTGTGGAGCTGACCTGGCCGGAGCAGGGTGTCGTGGCGGTGCGGAACTCCCGTGACCCCCGCGGCCCGGTGCTCGTCTACGACGGTGCCGACCTCGTGGCGTTCCTGGACCGTGTGAAGACCGGCTGACAGCCGTCGAGCCAGTGTGAAGGAGGCCTGATGGCCGCCAGTGCCGCGTCACGCCCCGGCGCGACCAGCACCGATGATCAGCTTCGCGCCCTCGTGGCCCGTGGCTTCCGGTTCATCGACCCGAGGGACGAGAACGGCGACGTCGTGGCGGTCGTCGGTGTTCGTGCCCACCGCAACGTGGTCGACGTGGTCCAGCTCAACGACGAGGACGATGTCGTCGCGTCCCGGATGCCCTCCGACCAGGACGTCATGGCTCCGCGCCAGGTGTTCTGGCGGGAGTCCGGTCCGGCGCACGAGGTGCTGGCCAAGCTCCTCGACCTGCCGGACGACCGGTTCGGAGGCCTACTGATCACGCACACCCGCGTCAGCGCCTGATCACGCTCTGCCCGGGGGGCACCCGGTGCCCTGAAGGTTCCCTTCGCGACGCGTCGGCGAAGGTCACCTTCAGGGCCTCCGGCTCACCCGCCGAGGCGGGACACGGTGGGGAGCCCGGCTGCGTGCCAGGCGGCGTAGCCGCCGACCACGTCGGCCACGTTCGTCAGCCCGAGCTGGGTCATCACCTGGTGCGCGGCCAGGCTCGACGTGTAGCCCTCGTTGCACATCAGCACGATCTCCCGGTCCGCGTCGCCGTACGCGAGCTCGGCGAGCCGGTGTTCGCTCGTCACGTCCAACCGCCACTCCAGCACGTGCCGGGACACCGCGATCGCCCCCGGCACCTCGCCGAACCGCCACCGGAACTCCGTCGGCCGCAGGTCGACGAGGATCCCGCCGCGCCGCAGTACGTCGGCCGCCGCGTGCGGCTCGTGGCGGGTGATGGCCGCCCGTGCCCGTGCCAGTAGGGCTCCGATCGTTCCGCCTCCCACGGCTTCTGTGTTGTGGTCGCGTTGGGGAGAACAGGGTTCTGTTTGGTCACGTGCCGGTGGTTGGGTCGCGTCACGTTCCCCTTGGGCGCGGTCGGGAACGCCTCGGGTTGAGCCGACTCGGGGGTTGACCCGCGGGGTGTTCATGACGCGGCTCCGCGCAGTGCGGCGGCCGCCGACTCGAGGGCGGTGGTGTCCGGTTCCGGGTTGTCACACGGGAGCTCGCGCAGGTGGTGCATTCCCGACGGCAGCCAGCAGTAGAAGTTCATCGACCGCAGCGGAGGCGAGTAGGCGTGGATGGACACCGTCGGCTCGGTGCCCACGTTCACCAGGTTGTGCAGGTAGTCGGCGCCGAACCCGACCGCGTCGCCGGCATTGTGCCGGCGGGTGCGCAGCCCGGTCCGGTGCAGGGTGCCGTGGTCCTCGGTCAACGACCCCCGCGCCACGGTGAACGCGCCGACGCTGCCGCCGTGGTCGTGCAGCAGGGTGTCCTGGCCGATGTCCCAACAGATCAGCCACACTTCATGGGAATCGTCGAGGCGCAGCCGGGAATAGAACCGCCTGCTCAGGTCGAAACGCACTGATTCGGCCCATTCCGCGGGCTTTTCGGCGATTTCGGTGACGATTGCGCGCAAATTCTCCGGACTCCGGATCGCGGGCGCGCCGGAACGAACGAACGTACTCACGAGACAATGCCCTTTCGGTCGCGTCCCGCGGTGTCCGCGCGCGCCGGTCGCGGCCGTCCACGACCCTCGCTCGAGGCCACCGCGAGAGGTATCTCGCTCGAGTCGTGTCGCCGCGCGGTCCATCCTGTTCCGGTGGCGCGCTGCGGCACGGCCCGATCAGCCACTATGGTTTTTCGGTGAGCGATGCTCGCCTTCGAGCCTATCGAGTGGGGGATCGGGGCACAATGGCCCCGAAAAGCCGGCGAAGGGAATGGCGCCATGCGGATAACCAGGGCGCAACGCAACGCGGTCGCCGAGAAGGTGACGAGCCTGGAGCGCCAGTTCTACGGCCGTGGCCCCCGCACCGTCCAGGTGTCGGTCAGCGACGACGACCCGGTCAGCCTCGTCGTGCTGTCCATCGACAGCCTGACCGTCGCCGACGCCGTGCTCGGCGAGCGCGGCCACCGGGAGGCGGTGATCCGCCACCACGAGGCACTGCACGAGGCCACCCGCGCCGACTTCCTCACCGCGGTCGAGGACGTCGTCGGCACCCCCGCGACGGCCTACCTGGCCCAGGTGCACCCGACGACCGGCACCGCGATCCGGGTGTTCGTCTTCTCCGGACACATCCTGGAGGAGCCCTGACCTGCGGATAGGCCATTTGTCGGTGGCCTTGCCTACTATCGAAGCCGCTCCGACGAACCACCCAGAGACGGCGTATCCGACATGGCAGTTGCTGAGCTCATCGGGCGGGACCACCCCGCCGCGCTGCTGCGCACCGAGATCGGCCGCGCGGCCGACAGCCACGGCGGCATGGTGCTGGTCACCGGCGAGGCCGGGATCGGCAAGACCACGCTGGTCACCGCCGCCATGGAGGCGGCGCGGCGGGCCGGCGCGCTGGTGCTGTCCGGCACCTGCTGGGACTCCGCCGCCGCCCCCGGCTACTGGCCGTGGGTGCAGGCCGTCCGCGCGCTGCGCCGGCACGCCACCGCCGACGAGTGGGCCGCGGCCGAGTCCGCGGCCGGCTCCCCGCTCGCGTTCCTGCTCGGCGACACGCACACCGCCGAACCGGCGGCGGCCTTCCAGCTCTACGACGCGGTCACCAACGCGCTGGTCGCCGTCGCCCAGCGGCGCCCGGTGGTGGTCGTGCTCGACGACCTGCACTGGGCCGACCCGGAGTCGGTGCGGCTGCTGGAGTTCGTCGCCCAGCACACCTGGTTCGAGCGGGTGCTGCTGGTCGGCACCTACCGCGACGTCGAGGTGGAGGCCACCGACCACCCGCTGGCGCCGCTGCTGGTCCCGCTGCTCGCGCGGGCGACCACGCTCACCCTCACCGGGCTCGACGAGGCCGGCGTCGGCGCGCTGATCACCCGCACCACCGGCGCCGAGCCCGACGGGGACACCGTCGCCGAGGTCCACCTGCGCACCGGCGGCAACCCGTTCTTCGTGGAGCAGACCGCGCGGCTGTGGCACAGCGGTAGCGCGTTGACCACGGTCGCGCCGGGCGTGCGGGACGCGGTGCGCCGCCGGTTGTCGCTGCTCGCGCCCGTGGTGTCGAGGCTGCTCACCGGCGCCGCGGTACTGGGCCGGGAGTTCCACCGGCGGGTGCTGGCGGCGGCCGTCGGCGCCCCGGTGCCGCAGGTGGCGCGGCTGCTGGACGAGGCGGTGGCCGCCCGGCTGGTGGTGCCGCTCGGCGACGGGCTCTTCGCCTTCGCCCACGACCTGGTGCGGGAGGCGCTGTACGAGTCGCTCGACGAGGACGAGCGGCTCCGGCGGCACGCCGCGGTCGTGCGGGCGCTGGAGTCCTCGGCCGCCCTGGCCGAGCGGATCTTCCCGGCCGACCTCGCCCGGCACGCCTACCTGGCCGCCGGCGAGCTGGAGCCGGCCCGCGTGCTCGACCACCTGGTGGCCGCGGCCAAGGACGCGCGCCGCCGGGTCGCGTTCGAGGAGGCCGTCGGTCACTACCGCCGGGCGTTGGAGTTCTGCGGCCGCGACGACCCGCGCCGGGCCCGCGTCTGCCTCGACCTGGGCAGCCTGCTCTACCACTTCGGCCCGACCGAGGAGGCGACCGCGGTGTTCCGCGAGGCGGCCGACGTCGCGCTCGGCCTGGACGATCCCGAGGTGCTGGCCCGGGTGGCACTGACCCTGTACGGCGTGGGCGACCAGGTGGCCGGCGCGAAGGCCAAGGCCGACCTGCTGCGGGCCGCGCACGGCAGGCTGATCCACGGCGGCGAGGTCGACCAGTCGGGCGGCAGGTCCCTCGACCACCTGGCGCAGGAGGTGATCCTGCAGCTCATCGCCACCGCCCGCAGCGACCACGACGACGAGCAGCTCGGCTTCAGCCTGTGGAGCATGCACGACCAGCTGTGGGGGCTGGGCAACGCCGCCGAGCGGCAGGCCCTCACCGACGAGCTGGTCACCGTCGCCCGTCGGACCGGCGACCGGGAGATGGAGCAGTGGGCGAACTCGCTGGGCTGGGTCGCCGCGCTGGAGCAGGGCCAGCCCCGCTACGACGAGCGGTTCCGCGAGTTCGTGCGCCTGACCGAGGTGGTTCCCGAGCCGACGATGGCCATGGCGGCGAGCGTCGACCAGAGCATCATCGCCGGGATGCGGGGCCGGTTCGCCGAGGCGGAGGCCTTCCTGGCCAAGGTGTTCGAGGACGGCGACCACGACCACCCGCATTTCGGGCACATCGGCCACCACCTGAAGTGGGCGCTCGCCGCGCTGCGCGGAGACCTCGACACGCTGGACGAGCTGCGGCGCGCGGTGGGGGAGTCGACCTACCCGTTCCCCGAACTGCTCGACGGCATCACCGCCGCCCTGCGGGGCGACGCCGCCGAGGCCGCCCGCTGCCTGGCCGTCGCCGACGCCAGGACCAGGCCGGTCGGCAGGTCGTTCGCGCCGCTGCTGTTCCGGCTCCGCGCGCACGTCGCGTCGCTGACCCGCGACCCGGCGGTGTGCGAGCGGGCGCGCGCCGACCTGGCCCCGTACGCGGACTTCTGGCTGGTGTCGCTGTACGGCTGCGACATCGCCGGCCCGGTGCGGCTGTGGCTGGCGATGGTGGACGCGGCGCGGGAACGCTGGCCGGCCGCGGTCGACGGCTTCACCGCGGCGCTGCGCTCGGCCGAGCTGCTGGGCGCCCGGCCGTGGGTGATCGAGGCGAAGCTGGGGCTCGCGGGTGCCCTGCGCGGCCGGGGCTCGCTGTCGGACAAGGCGACCGCGGCCACCCTGGCCGAGGAGGCCGCCCGCGAGGCGGCGGCGATCGGCGTGCGGCATCGCGCCGGCACCGCCGAGGCACCGCCCGCGGCGAAGGCCAACGAGTTCCGGCACACCGGTGCGGTGTGGACGCTGACGATGTCCGGCCGGACCGTCCTGCTGCCCGACACCAAGGGCCTGCGTGACCTGCACGTGCTGCTGTCGTCGCCGGGCACGGAGGTCCCGGCCACGCGGCTGCTGAACCCGGCGGGCGGCGAGGAGGTGGTGGCCGCGTCGCGGCTGGGCGGTGACGACGTCCTCGACGACGCCGCGAAGGCCGCCTACCGGAAGCGGCTGTCCCAGCTGGACGACGAGATCGACGCCGCCACCCTGTCCGGGGCCGACACCCGGGCCGCCGCCCTGGACGAGGAACGCGACGCGCTGCTCGCCGAGCTTCGCGCGGCCGCGGGCCTCGGCGGCCGCACCCGCCGCCTCGGCGACGAGGCCGAACGCGCGCGCAAGGCGGTCACCGCGCGGATCCGCGACACCCTGCGCAAGCTCGACGACCGCCACCCCGAGCTGGCCGCCCACCTGCGCGACTCCGTGTCCACCGGCGCCACCTGCGGCTACGCGCCCGCCGAGCCGGTCGCCTGGCGGCTCTAGCCGGTCCGCTAGATCCGGTCTGGCGGAGCGTCTCGCGCCTGTCGGGTGAGGACCGAGGAGGACGGGATGGACGAGCGGCTGCGGGTGGCGGTGATCATCGGGAGCACCAGGGACGGTCGGGTCGGCGACACCATCGGGAAATGGTTTGTCGACCGGGCGTCGCGGCGCGACGATGTCGAGCTCGACGTGGTCGACCTCGCGCGGTTCGAGTTCCCGGACCGCTATCCGGAGGGGGTGACGTCCGCGATGCGCGAGTTCGGGTCGGCGATAGACCGGGCGGAGGCGTTCGTGGTCGTCACCCCGGAGTACAACCGCAGCTTCCCCGCGTCGCTCAAGCAGGCGATCGACTTCGCCTACGACGAGTGGCTGGCGAAGCCCGCGGGGTTCGTCTCCTACGGGTGCCGGAGCCGTGGGCACTACGCCGTCGAGGCGCTGCGGGTGGTGTTCACCGAGCTGCACGTGATGGCGGTTCGGGACGAGGTGGCCGTCGACCTCATGTCGCTGCGTGCGGACGGCACGCCGCGGGACGGGGACGAGGTCGCGGTGACGACGATGATGGATCAGCTGACGTGGTGGGGGTTCGCGCTCCGGGACGCCCGGGCCACCCGGCCATACCTGGCGTGAAGGGAAAGACGATGACGGAAGTGGCGATCGAGACCGCCGGTCTCGTGAAGACGTTCGGTGACAACCGGGCGGTGGACGGGATCGACCTGACGGTCCCGGCCGGCTCGGTGTACGGGGTGCTCGGCCCCAACGGCGCCGGCAAGACGACGGCGGTGAAGATGCTGGCCACCCTGCTCCGCCCGGACGGCGGCGAGGCCAGGGTGTTCGGGCACGACGTCGTCCGCGAGGCGGACGCGGTGCGCGCGAAGGTCAGCCTGACCGGCCAGTACGCCTCGGTCGACGAGGACCTGACCGGCAGCGAGAACCTCGTGCTGATCGGCCGGCTGCTGGGTCACGGCAAGCCGGCGGCGCGGGAGCGCGCGGCCCAGCTGCTGGCCGCGTTCGGCCTCACCGAGGCCTCGGACCGGCAGGTCAAGAACTACTCCGGCGGCATGCGCCGGCGCATCGACATCGCCGCGTCCATCCTCAAGACCCCGGACGTGCTGTTCCTGGACGAGCCCACCACCGGGCTCGACCCGCGCAGCCGCAACCAGGTCTGGGACATCGTGCGGATAATCGTCGCGCAGGGCACGACGGTGCTGCTGACCACCCAGTACCTGGACGAGGCCGACCAGCTGGCCTCCCGGATCGCGGTGATCGACCACGGGAAGGTCATCGCCGAGGGGACGCCCGGCGAGCTCAAGGCCTCGGTCGGCGCGGGCTCGATCCACGTCCGGCTGCGCGACGCGGCGCAGCGGGAGTCGGCGCTGCGGGTGCTGTCCGGCGTGCTGGGCGGTGGCGTGCAGCTCGACGCGGACCCGGTCGCGCTGACCGCGCAGCTGTCCGGGGAGGACTCCGACCGGGAGGCCGCCGAGCAGGCCTCGCGGGCGCTGGCGGAGCTGGCCGGCGCCGGCATCACCGTCGACAACTTCGCACTCGGTCAGCCGACCCTCGACGAGGTGTTCCTCGCCCTGACCGACCACCCAGCCACCACCGAGGAGGTCGCGGCATGAGTACCGCCACCACGGAGCAGACCACGTCCACCTACACGCCCGCGGCGGAGAGCCTGAACGCCGTGCTCGCCGCCGGCGAGGCGCCGCCCAGACCGTCCGCGTGGTCCGCGGCCCGCACGTTCGGATGGCGGGCGATGCTCAAGATCAAGCACGTGCCGGAGCAGCTGATCGACGTCACCATGTTCCCGATCATGATGGTGCTGATGTTCACCTATCTGTTCGGCGGGGCGCTGGCCGGGTCGGTGACCGAGTACCTGCAGTTCCTGCTGCCGGGCATCATGGTGACCAGCGTCGTGATGATCACGATGTACACCGGAACGGGCATCAACGTCGACATCTCCAAGGGTGTGTTCGACCGGTTCCGCACCCTGCCGATCTGGCGCCCGGCCGCCCTGGTCGGCGCGCTGTTCGGCGACGTGTTCCGCTACGTCACCGCGGCGATCGTGATCCTCGTCGTCGGCCTGATCCTCGGCTTCCGGCCCGAGGGCGGCGTGGCCGGCGTGGCGGTGGGGATCCTCCTGCTGGTGGTGTTCTCGTTCGCGTTCTCGTGGGTGTGGACGATGTTCGGGCTGCTGCTGCGCTCGGAGAAGTCGGTGATGGGGGTCAGCATGATGGTGCTGTTCCCGCTGACGTTCCTGTCCAACGTGTTCGTCGAACCGGAGACGATGCCGGGCTGGTTGCGCGTGTTCACCGAGGTCAACCCGATCACCCACCTGGTCGCGGCGACGCGGGGGCTGATGCAGGGCAACCCGGACGCCGGCGAGATCACCTGGGTGCTGGTCGCGAGCGCGGTGCTGGTCGCGGTGTTCGGCACCCTGACCATGCGGCTCTACAACCGGAAGTGACGACGAGGTGGCGGCGGCACCGAGGGGATGCCGCCGCCACCTGTCAGTCGATGGCCCAGTGCGCGCCGGTGGTCCAGCCAAGCCACCGGCGTCCGTTGTGGACCTTG
>DATABL010000311.1:0-9709 GCA_036259595.1 Actinophytocola sp. | reverse complement strand
ACCTGACCGTCTGGCTGATGAGGGACAGCGCGAGCGCCGCGTTCGTCACCGAGTTCGAGGCCGAGTTCGAGGGCGCGCACCCCGACCTGCGACTGGACGTCCAGATCCAGGAGTGGGACGGCATCACCGAGAAGGTCACCGACGCGCTCGCCGGCAACGACCCGCCCGACGTGATCGAGGTCGGCAACACCCAGGTCGCCCGGTACGTGGCCAGCGGCGGCGTCACCGACCTGACCGACCGGATCGACGACCTCGGCGGCGAGGACTGGCTCCCCGGCCTCGCCGAACCCGGCGCCATCGACGGCCGCCAGTACGGCATCCCGTTCTACGCGGCCAACCGCGTCGTCATCTACCGCACCGACCTGTTCGAGCGAGCCGGCGTCACCCCACCGTCCACACGTGACGAATGGATCGCCGCGACCGAGGAACTGAACACCGGTGGCGTCCAGGGCATCTACCTGCCCGGCCAGAACTGGTACGTGCTCGCCGGCTTCCTGTGGGACGAGGGCGGCGAGCTCGCGGTCCGGGACGGCGAGCAGTGGCGCGGCACGCTGAACACGCCGGAAGGCCTCGCCGCGGTCGACTTCTACGGCCGGCTGCAGGCGCTCGGCCAGGGCCCCAAGGACTCCGACGAGGCCAAGCCGCAGCAGACCGACGTGTTCGCCCAGGGCGACGTCGCCCAGCTGATCGCGGTGCCCGGCGCGGCGAAGCTGATCCTCGAGGCCAACCCCGACCTCGAGGGCAAGCTCGGCTTCTTCCCCATTCCCGGCAAGTCCGCCGACACGCCGGGCGCGGTGTTCACCGGCGGCTCCGACCTGATCATCCCGGTCGCCTCGCCGCGCCAGGACGGCGCCTATCAGGTGGTCGCGGCCCTGGCCGGCGAGCGCTGGCAGGTCGAACTCGCCAGCACGATGAACTACGTGCCCAACCAGACCTCGCTCGCCGGCGCGGTCGACGACGACCCGGGCGCCGCCGCGATGGCCGCGGGCGCCGTCAACGGCCACGCCACCCCGAACTCCCCCAACTGGACCGCGGTCGAGGCCCGCAACCCGATCAAGGAGTTCCTGACCCGAGTGCTCACCGGCGCCGACCCGGCCGACGCGGCCGCGGCCGCCGACGCGGTCATCACCGACGCCCTGAACACCCCTCGGTAGCCGGCCGTGGTGCTCACCGGGAGCGCGCCACCGGCCGCCCGAGTACCGGCGAGACGGCCGGTCGCCGCACCGACCGGCCGCCGCCGGCGCACGGTCTGGCCGTACCTGCTGGTCGCGCCGACACTGCTGGCGACCGCGTACCTGCTGGCCTACCCGCTGTTGCGCAACGTGGTGATCTCGTTGCAGCACTTCGGGATGGCCGAGCTGATCCGCGGCGACGCCGCGTTCGCCGGCCTGGCCAACTACACCGCCGTGCTGACCGACCCGGAGTTCTGGTCGGTCGCCCGCCGCACCGCGCTGTTCACCGCGGTCAACGTGGCGCTGATCGTGGTGCTGTCGACGCTGGTGGCGCTGCTGGTCATGCGGCTGGGCCGGGCGATGCGGCTGCTCGTGCTCGGCGGCCTGGTGCTCACCTGGGCCACCCCCATGATCGCCGCGACCACGGTGTTCCAGTGGATGTTCTCCTCCCGGCTCGGCGTGGTGAACTGGGTGCTGGTCTCGCTCGGGTTCGAGCGGTTCCGCGACTACACCTGGTTCGCCAGCGGCCCGGCGACCTTCGGCATCCTGGTGGTGCTGATCGTGTGGCAGTCGGTGCCGTTCGCGGCGCTGACCCTGTACGCGGCGATGACGACCGTGCCGCACGAGCTGTACGAGGCGGCGCGGATCGACGGGGCCGGCGGGGCACGGTCGTTCCGCTCGATCACCCTTCCCGTGCTGGCGCCCATGTTCGGGCTCGTCACCTGCCTGGAGGTGATCTGGGTCGGCAAGGCGTTCGTGCAGATCTGGGTGATCAGCGGCGGCGGACCGGGGCGAGCGACCACCACCCTGCCGGTGTACGCCTACCAGATCGCGCAGTCCCTGCACCGCTACGACCTCGGCGCGGTGGTGTCGATGCTGACCGTGCTGCTGCTGATGGTCGCGTTGCTGTTCTACTTCCGGCACATGTACCGCGCGGAGGCCAGGTCATGACGGGCCGCGTCACGCGCAACGCCCTGGCGCTGCTGGTGTTCGCCGTCTCGGTGTTCCCGGTGTACTGGATGGTGCTGACCGCGCTCAAGCCCACCCGCGAGATCCAGGGCGCCACCCCGACGTTCTGGCCGTCGACGGTGACCTTCGAGCACTTCGCCACCGCGGTCGGCGCGCAGGGGTTCTGGTCGTTCTGGCGCAACAGCCTCCTGGTCGCCGGGTCCGCGGTGCTGCTGTCGCTGCTGGTGGCGCTGCTCGCGGCCTACGCGGTGGCCCGGATGCGTTGGCGCGGCCGGCGCGGCTTCATCCTCATGGTGTTCATCGCGCAGATGACGCCGTGGGAGGCGCTGCTGATCCCGATGTACGTGATCGCCCGCGACACCGGGATGCTCGACACGCTCGCGATGCTGACCCTGGTCTACTTCATGATCACGCTGCCGTTCACGATCGTCACCCTGCGGAACTTCCTCGCCAACATCCCGGCCGAGCTGGAGGAGGCGGCCCAGGTGGACGGCTGCGACCGGCCGGCGGCGTTCCGACGGGTGGTGTTCCCGCTGCTCGCGCCGGGACTGCTGGCGACCTCGCTGTTCGGGTTCATCACCGCGTGGAACGAGTTCGCCTTCGCCAACCTGCTGATCATCAAGAACCAGGACGACCGCACGCTGCCGGTCTGGCTGTCCTCGTTCGGCAACACGTTCGGCACCGACTGGGGCGCGACCATGGCCGCCTCGACCATGTTCATGCTCCCCGTGCTCGCGATCTTCTTGGTACTGCAGGGAAAGGTGACCGCCGGCATCACCGGCGGCGCGGTCAAAGGATAGGTGCGACCCATGATCGTCCCCCGCCCCACCCGGATCGTCCCGCGAGCCGGCCGGTTCGTCCTCGACGCGGACACCGCGCTGCGGGTCACCCCGGGCGCCGAGCCGGCCGCGCGGCTGCTGCGCGACCAGCTGCGCCCGGCGACCGGGCTGCCATTTCCCCTGTCCCCCACCGGAACCGTGCTCCTCGCGCTGGACGAGCAGTTGGTCGGGCTCGGCGACGAGGGCTACGCGCTGACCGTCGGTGAGCGGGCCGTGGTGCTGCGGGCCCGGCGGCTCGCGGGGCTGCGGCACGGCGTGCAGTCGATCCGCCAGCTGCTGCCGGCCGAGGCGCTCGGCGACACGCCGGCCGGCACGGTCGAGTGGAGCATGCCCTGCCTGGACGTCACCGACCTGCCCCGGTTCCGCTGGCGCGGCGCGATGCTCGACGTGGCCCGGCACTTCCAGCCGGTGTCGTTCCTGCGCCGGTTCGTCGACCTGCTCGCGCTGCACAAGCTGACCGTGCTGCACCTGCACCTCACCGACGACCAGGGCTGGCGGATGCCGGTCGCCGCCTACCCCGCGCTCACCGAGGTCGGCGGCTGGCGGGCGGAGTCGATGCTCGGCCCGGCCGGCAGCACCGCGTTCGACGCCACCCCGCACGGCGGCGCCTACACCCGCGCCGAGCTGCGCGAGCTGGTGGCCTACGCCGCCGAGCGCGGGGTGACCCTGGTCCCGGAGATCGAGATGCCCGGCCACGCCCGCGCCGCGCTCGCCGCGTACCCGTCGCTGGGCAACCTGCCGGACCGGCGGCTGCCGGTCTGGACCCGCTGGGGGGTCTGCGAGTCGGTGTTCGGCGTCGGCGAGGAGACCATGGAGTTCTGCCGGACCGTGCTGGGCGAGGTGCTGGACGTCTTCCCCGGCGAGCACGTGCACATCGGCGGCGACGAGTGCCCGGAGACCGAGTGGGCCGCGAGTCCGGTCGCCCGGCGGCGGATCGCCGACGAGGGTCTCGCCGGCCCGCACGAGCTGCGGGCGTGGTTCCTGCGCCGGGTCGGGGACTTCCTGCTCGCCAACGGACGGGTGCCGATCGTCTGGGACGAGACCGGCGACGGCCCGGACCTCGACCCGAGGACCGTGGTGATGCCGTGGCGGGACGCGGCGCACGCGCGGGCGTCGCTCGAACGCGGGCACCCGGTGGTGCTCACCCCGTGGCGCTCGACCTACCTGGACCACCCGGAGTCGACGGATCCGGGCGAGCCGGTGGTGCAGCCGGCCGGGACCGTCACCGTGCACGACGTCTACCACCAGGAGCTGCCGTCGGGCGACGCCGTGCTCGGCAGCCAGTGCCAACTGTGGACAGAACAGGTCGCGCGCGCCGAGGACGCCGAGTACCTGGCGTTCCCGAGGCTGTGCGCGCTGGCCGACGCGCTGTGGTCGGACCGGCCGGACTGGGCCGCGTTCACCGCCGCCATGCCGGCGCACGAGCGGCGGCTGGCCGCCCTGTCCGTGCGCCACCGCCCGCTCACCGCGGTTCCCTGAAAGGAGGTCACGTCCCCGTACTCCGAGCACAGTTCACCCGGGCACAGTCCCCGTCCGTCGGCCTGTTGCGAACAGTGCTCGCCCTGCACGTACTTGGAGGGAAAGTGTCCAGACGAACTCTGGCCGTCATCGCCGCCCTCGCGGCGGCCGTCCCACTGCTCCCCGTCACCGCCGCCGCCGCGACCGGCACCGCCACGAACGCCGCCGCGGACGCCGTCACGCTGAACTACCGCACCAGCGCGACCGGCGCCACCACCGCCCAGGTCGAGCCGTGGTTCACGATCACCAACACCGGCACCAGCACGATCCCGCTGGCCGACCTCACGCTGCGGTACTACTTCCGTGGCGACGCTCCGGACGTCGGCTACCGCTTCGCGTGCTCGTGGGCGGTGCGCGGCTGCGGCAACGTGACCGGCACGTTCCGGCCGCTCGCCGACCCGACCCCGACCGCCGACCGGTACCTCGAGGTCGGCTTCACCGACGGCGCCGGCTCGCTCGCCCCCGGCGCCGACACCGGCGACCTCCAGCTGCGGTTCTACCGCACCAACTGGGGTCCGATCACCCAGACCGACGACTACTCGTTCACCAGCCGCAGCACCTACGCCGCGTCGTCCACGGTGACCGTCCAGCGTGGCGGGACGACGATCTGGGGCACGAGCCCGAGCGGTGACGACGAGGAGCCGCCCGACCCGCCCGACCCGCCGGACCCGAGCGGCGAGGCCCTGTTCGACGACTTCGCCTACAGCTCGTCGGCCGACCCGCGGATCGGGCAGCGCGGCTGGACCGTCCGCTCCGGCGGCGGCGGGCCGGGCGTGCCGGGCGCGATCTGGGACCCGAACCAGGTCACCTTCCCCACGGCCGGCGGCGAGCGGGTCATGCAGCTGGAGTCGTCGAACAACGGCTCCAGCGCGCGGCAGACCGAGATGTACCACCAGCGCAAGTTCTACGAGGGCACCTATGCCGCCCGGGTGCGCTTCACCGACGCGCCGGTCCGCGGCATCGACGGCGACCACGTTGTGCAGACGTTCTTCACCATCACCCCGCTGAACGCGCCGATGGACCCCGACTACGGCGAGCTGGACTTCGAGTACCTGCCCAACGGCGGGTGGGGCGAGCCGGCCAACATCCTGTACGCCACCACCTGGGAGACCTACCAGAACGAGCCGTGGGTCGCCGACAACATCCACACCGAGCGGCGCACCAGCTTCAGCGGCTGGCACGACCTGGTGATCCAGGTGTCCGGCGGCCGGGTGCGCTACTACGTCGACGGCGCGCTGTTCGCCGACCACGGCGACCGGTACTACCCGGAGACGCCCATGTCGATCAACTTCAACCTGTGGTTCATCTCCGGCGGCCTCGTCGGCCAGCCCGGCGACCGCGCCTACCAACAGCAGGTCGACTGGGTGTACTTCGCCGAGGACCAGGTGCTGTCCACCGACCAGGTCCTGGCCCAGGTCGACGGCTACCGCACCGACGGCGTCGAGCACGTCGACACCGTCACGCGCTGAACATTCCGGCGCCGGTCGGGCGGGAACCCCGACCGGCGCCGTTCACCTGTGCGTTGACTTGAAGATTGGTCTATGCCATTTTGGCTCCGGGTCGGGGTGGTGTTGCCAGTTGGTCAACTGTGAGGTGCCTTCGTGTCCCACCGATTACTCGCCGGCCTGCTCACGCTGGCGCTGACCGCGCCCGCCCTCGCCGCCTGCGGTTCCGACGAGCCGGCCGGACCGGACGAGACCCGGCACCTGACCGTCTGGCTGATGCGGGGAACGGCGACGAACTCGTTGGTCATCGACTTCGAGGCCGAGTTCGAGCGCTCGCATCCCGGCCTGCGGCTGGACATCCGGCTGCAGGAGTGGGACGGCATCACCGAGAAGGTCACCGACGCGCTCGCCGGCAACGACCCGCCCGACGTGATCGAGGTCGGCAACACCCAGGTCGCCCGGTACGTGGCCAGCGGCGGCGTCACCGACCTGACCGACCGGGTCGACGACCTCGGCGGCGAGGACTGGCTCCCCGGCCTCGCCGAGCCCGGCGCGATCGACGGCCGCCAGTACGGAATCCCGTTCTACGCGGCCAACCGCGTGGTCATCTACCGCACCGACCTGTTCGAGACGGCCGGGATCACCCCACCGTCCACACGGGACGAATGGATCGCCGCGACCGAGGAACTGGACTCGGACGCCGTCCAGGGCATCTACCTGCCCGGCCAGAACTGGTACGTGCTCGCCGGCTTCCTGTGGGACGAGGGCGGCGACATCGCGGTCCGCGAGGGCAACCAGTGGCGCGGCGGGCTGAACACCCCCGCGGGCCTCGCCGCCGTCGACTTCTACCAGCAGCTCCAGGCGCTCGGCGACGGTCCCGTCGACTCCGACGAGGCCGAGCCCCCGCAGGCCGAGGTGTTCGCCCAGGGCGACGTCGCGCAGCTCATCGCCGTTCCGGGCGAGGCGGAGCTGATCACCACCGCCAACTCCGACCTCGAGGGCAAGCTCGGCTTCTTCCCCATCCCCGGCAAGACCGCCGACACGCCGGGCGCGGTGTTCACCGGCGGCTCCGACCTGATCATCCCGGCCGCCTCGCCGCTGCAGGAGGGCGCGTACGAGGTGGTCCAGGCCCTGGCCGGCGAGCGCTGGCAGGTCGAACTCGCCTCCACGATGAACTACGTGCCCAACCGCGCCTCGCTCGCCGGCGCGGTCGACGACGACCCGGGCGCCGCCGCGATGGCCGCGGGCGCCGTCAACGGCCACGCCACCCCGAACTCCCCCAACTGGACCGCGGTCGAGGCCGACAACCCGATCAAGGAGTTCCTGACCCAGGTGCTCACCGGCGCCGACCCGGCCGGCGCCGCGGCGGCCGCCGACGCGGCCATCACGAACACCCTGAACGCCCCGCGATAAGCCGGCCTGTTCATGTTCGGCGCCGTTCCCTGGCAGCATGAGGCACGTGGCAGCGAAGGTGCTGATAGTCGAGGACGACGACCGGATCCGGGCCGCGCTCCGGCTGGCCCTGGAGGACGAGGGCTACGAGGTGACCGAGGCGGCCGACGCGGAGACCGCGCTGGCCGGCCTGCGCCGGCACGGTGCGCCCGACCTGATGATCGTCGACCTGATGCTGGGCGAGATGGACGGCTTCACCTGCATCCGCCAGGTCCGCTACGAGCACGACCTGCCGATCATCGTGGTCAGCGCCCGCGACGACACCCACGACGTGGTCGCCGCGCTGGAGGCCGGCGCGGACGACTACGTCACCAAGCCGTTCGAGATCAAGGAGATCACCGCCCGGCTGCGCGCGCTGCGCCGGCGGGCCCGGGCCGCGGTGGTGACCGAGCCGCCGCCGGAGGTCGTGCTCGACGCCGACCCGGACGCGCCGCTGGTGCTCTCCCCCGGCTCCGGCACGGTCCGGCGCGGCGACGACCAGGTGCACCTGACGCTGACCGAGTTCCGGCTGCTGTGCGAGCTGGCCACCGAGGCCGGCCTGGTGCTCAGCCGCAGCTCGCTGCTGGAGAAGGTGTGGGACCGGGGCTTCTTCGGCGACGAGCGGATCGTCGACGTGCACATCAGACGGCTGCGCACCAAGATCGAGAAGGATCCGGCCGACCCGCGCATCGTGGTGACGGTGCGCGGGCTGGGGTACCGGCTCGATGCCCAGCGCTAGGCGCGTCGGTCCGGGCCTGCGCGGGCGGGTGATGCTCACCTTCGCCTTCGGGGCCGCGCTGGTGTCGCTGGCGCTCGCGATCTCGGTGTTCACGGTGAGCCGCGGGTACCTGGTCGACCAGCGGGAGCGGTCCGCCGAGCGGCAGGCCGGCGCCGACGCCGACCTGCTGCGCAGCCGGCTGGACACCGCCGGGACCTATCCGGCCCGGGTGCTCGCCACCCTCGACCCGCCGGTCGACACCGTGCTGCTGCTGCGCTGGCAGGAGGACTGGCTCACCTCCGAGCCCGGCGTCGGGCTGGACGACCTGCCGGGCGAGCTGGTCGAGGCGGTCGAGTCCGGCACGGAGACGACGGTGTCGGTGACCGTGCGCGGCGACCCGTACTTCGCGGTCGCCCTGCCGCTCGCCGGCCTGGACGACCAGGATGCCTGGCTGGTCGAGCTGGCCCCGGTCCGGGAGCTGCAGTCGACGCTGCGGGTGCTCGGCATCGTGCTGGTCTCCTGCGGCGTGGTCGCCACGCTCGCCGCGGCCGCGGTCGGGCTGTGGGCGAGCCGGCGGGTGCTCAGACCACTGGACACCCTGGCCGGCACGGCCGCGCAGATCGCCGGCGGGGACCTCGTCACCCGGCTGCCGGAGTCGCACGACCGGGACCTGATCACCCTGGTGGTCTCGTTCAACACGATGGTCGACTCGCTGCAGCGGCGGATCGACCGCGAGCGCCGCTTCTTCGCCGACGTCAGCCACGAGCTGCGCAGCCCGCTGACCACGCTGGTCACCAGCGTCGAGGTGATGCGCCGGCACGGCGGGGACCTGCCGGAGCGGTCCCGCCTGGCGCTCGGCCTGGTCACCGGCGAGCTCGACCACCTGTGCCGGCTGCTCGACGACCTGCTGGCGCTGGCCAGGACCGAGGCCGGGATCGAGCAGGACTCCCCGCAGCCGATCGGGCTGCGGGAGCTGCTCACCCACACGGTCGCCAACTCCGGCCGCGACCCGGACCTGCTGACCGTCGCCGACGGCGCGGCGGACAGCGTGATCAGCGGGCGCAAGCTCGCCCTGGAACGCGCGTTCGTCAACCTGATGGACAACGCCGACCGGCACGGCGGCGGCCTGGCCGCGGTGACCGTGCGCGACGCCGGCTCGGCCGTGGAGGTGCTGGTCGACGACGCGGGCAGCGGGGTGCCGCCCGAGGACCGGGAGCGGATCTTCGAACGCTTCGCCACCCGCCCCGGCGCCCGCGGCTCGGCGACCGGGACCGGTCTCGGCCTCGCCCTGGTCCGCGAGACCGTCGTGCAGCACGGCGGTACCGTCGAGTGCGTCGACCGCCCGGCCGGCGGCGCCCGCTTCGTCGTCCGCCTCCCCCTGGCCGACCTGCCCTGAAGGACGTCCGTCACACGATCGCAAAACTTCGGGTCGGGCCGTCTCAATGTGCGGCCGGCACGCTGGGTGACGTCCTGCCCGAACCGTCACGAACGGACGCCCCGATGTCGAGTCCGACCACCGCCACGCCACCAGCCATGGTGGCCGAGCAGGCGGTGCTGCTGTCCTCCCGCACCGGCCCCGAGCCGGGACTGTGGCCGGTGTTCGCCCTGGTCCTCGGG
>DATABL010000310.1:0-13289 GCA_036259595.1 Actinophytocola sp. | reverse complement strand
CTGAACTGGAGGCGGCCGAGGCCGAACGGGCGCTTCAGCCGGAGGCGAGAACGATCACTCGGGCCGAGGTGTACGCAATGATTGACTACCTCGGAAACATTGGAGCTGCCCTGAAACGAGGAGACCCCGCAGAGCTACAGCGGCTCTACGAGGGTCTGAGGCTGGAGATCATCTACCACTCGGATCAGAAGGCTGCTGAAGCAGTCATCCGGCTTGGTAGGGATAGTGAACGTGTCCGAGGGGGGACTTGAACCCCCACGCCCTTGTCGGGCACTAGCACCTCAAGCTAGCGCGTCTGCCATTCCGCCACTCGGACTTGTGTGGTGCATAGCGTAGCGGATCGCGTGGAGGTGGAGGCATGGGATACCCCCTTGGGGGGATCATGGGGCTGACCTGCGGGTTCTCTGCTGGGCGGCCCGTGGATGGTAGGAAGGCCTCGTGACCGAGGAGATCAGCGCGCAGGACGAGGCCGTTCAGTTCACCAGTGAGCTCATCCGGATCGATACCACCAACACCGGGGATCCGGCTACGACGGTGGGGGAGCGGGCCGCCGCCGAGTACGTTGCCGGGAAGCTGGCTGAGGTCGGGTACGAGCCGGTCTACCTCGAGTCGGGGGCGGCTGGGCGGGGGAACGTCTTCGTGCGGCTTCCGGGGGCCGATCGCGGCCGGGGGGCGCTGCTGGTGCACGGGCACCTGGACGTCGTGCCGGCGGACGCTGCCGAGTGGTCCGTGCATCCGTTCTCCGGCGCGGTGCAGGACGGGTACATCTGGGGGCGGGGCGCGGTCGACATGAAGGACATGGTGGGGATGACCCTCGCTGTGGCTCGACGGTTCAAGCGGGACGGGGTCGTGCCGCCTCGGGATCTGGTGTTCGCCTTTCTCGCCGACGAGGAGGCGGGGGGAGCGTTCGGGTCGCAGTGGCTGGTGGAGAACCGGGCCGACCTCTTCGACGGGGTTACCGAGGCTGTGGGGGAGGTGGGGGGGTTCTCCGTCTCGCTGGCCGACGATCTTCGGGCCTATACGATCGAGGTCGCGGAGAAGGGGATCGCGTGGATGCGGTTGCGTGTCCGTGGGCGTGCGGGGCACGGGTCGATGATTCAGGACGACAACGCTGTCACGAAGCTCGCGGCGGCTGTGGCTCGGTTGGGGAGCCATCGGTTTCCGTTGGTGGTCACTGACTCTGTTCGGGCGTTCTTGGACTCGGTCACCTCGTTGACGGGGCTGGAGTTCGACGAGGACGACCTTCCGGGGGCGGTGGAGAAGTTGGGGCCGTTGGCCCGTGTCGTGGGGGCTACGTTGCGGGATACGGCCAATCCGACGATGCTCACCGCGGGGTACAAGGCGAACGTCATTCCCTCGGTGGCCGAGGCGGTGGTCGACTGTCGGGTTCTGCCGGGGCGGGAGGCGGCCTTCGAGCGGGAGCTTGACGAGATCCTCGGACCTGATGTGGAGCGGGAGTGGGTTACTCATCTGCCGTCTGTGGAGACCTCCTTCGACGGGGAGCTGGTGGAGGCCATGACGGCGGCCGTGGTGGCGGAGGATCCGGGGGCGAAGACCATTCCGTACATGCTGTCGGGCGGTACGGATGCGAAGGCGATTCACACCTTGGGGATTCGGTGCTTCGGGTTCGCGCCCTTGCGGTTGCCGGCGGATCTGGATTTCACCGCCCTGTTCCACGGGGTGGATGAGCGGGTGCCGGTGGACGCGGTGCGGTTCGGGACGCGGGTGCTGGATCGGTTCTTGCGGAGCTGCTGACCGACAGGTCGAGGATGGGCTGAACCGTTCGGCGAACCTACGCGTAAGGAACGGGTGCCACGCCAGACTGATCACGCATCCTCGACCGAACCGGAGGCACCTGTGCCCGATTTCATCGGCGGACTCCCACTGCACCCGCTCGTCGTGCACTTCGTGGTGGTGTTACTGCCCATCGCGGTCGCTGGATCGATTCTGATCGCCGTGTGGCCCGCCGCGCGGCGGCGGTACGGGTGGCTCGTCGTCGCCGCGGCGGGGGCGGGGTTCGTGTTGACGCCGGTCGCCACCAGCAGCGGGGAGTTCCTGGAGTCGCGGATCGGGACGAATCCGGGGATTCAGGAGCACGCGGCGCTGGGGGACCTGCTCGTGTGGTGGGCGCTGGGGCTCTTCGTCGCGGTGACGGCGCTGATGATCCTGCACCGGCGGGTGGAGCGGGCCGCGGGCATCCCCGAGGACACGGCCGGTGGGGGCACGGCCGTCGCGACCACTCGGGCCACCGGCACAGCCGTCACCACGATCGTCGCCGCGGTGGTCACCGTCGGCGTCGCCGTCGGGACCGGCATCCACGTCTACCGGACCGGTGACGCGGGGGCGCGGCTGGTGTGGGACTTCGTCGAGCAGACGCCGCCGGCCAACGGCGGCTGACGCCTACGTGCTCAGCCCGGGCAGGAGGCCGGCGGCGCGCCGTCGCTTGAGCAGCACCCGCCGGCTCCCGTCCGAGTAGAGCCGCACGTTCGACAGCTCCCACCCGGCGAACTCGGCGTGGATGGACAGCTGCGTGGCCGCCGCGCGCCGCGACAATCCCGGCGGTAGCCGCAACGGCCGGTACTCCCAGTCCCCGTCGACCACCCCGTCTGCACTCATACCGCGATCACCTGCATTCCCTTTCCGGTTGCGGACGCGACGATCACGCGCCCGCTGCTCGGGTCCACGGCCACGGAGTTCGGCTGCTCCACGGTCGGGAATCGGTGCTTCTCCGCCGGCTCCTCACCGGCCACGTCGAATCCGACTACCTCGTTCGTCTCGGTGAGGGTCACCCACACGAGGTCACGTGCGGGGTCGTACGCCAGGCCCTACGGGTCGCCCGCCACGGGATACCGCTGCCGCATCAGCAGCGGGTCCAGCGAGAACGCCAGCAGCGCGCCCCCACGCGTGTCGGCCACCAGCACCCGGCCGAACCGGTCGGTCACCGCGTTCGTCGCGCCCTCGCCGGCGCGCAGGCCCTCGTCCACCGTCCCGGCCCGCACGTCCAGCTCGAACACGGCGTTGCGCAGCCGGTCGAACACCACGGCACCGTCGTCGGTCGCCAGCACCTGGTCGGCGCTGTACAGGCCGCCGGAGATCATCCGGTGCACCGTGTCACCGCCGAGCACGGCCACCGCCTTGCGGTCGCGCACGGCGACCAGCGTGCGGTCGCCGAACTCCGTCGCGCTCACCAGCTCGCCGTCGACGGGCGCGGTCGACGCCTTCCCGTCCGGCAGTGCGATCCGCACCAGCTCGCCGGGCACGGCGGCGAGCACGGGCCCGTCCGGGCCGGCGAGGGTGACCGACTCGGCCGGCGCCGGCAGCGGCACCCTGGTCGGGTCGGTGAGCTCGTCGGACTCCGACAGCCGGTAGAGCAGCACCGACGGCGGTTCCTCGACGGCCACGGCCAGGACCCGGTGCTCGGGAGCCACCACCATCGACGTCGGCGTCCCGGTCAGCGGGCTCACCGTCCCCGCGGGCTCCACCGACGGCGCCGGGGACCGCGCGGCGGTCGCCGCGACCGGGTCGTCCGTCACCATCAGCTGGTCGCTCGGCTCGCTCGACGAGCAAGCCGTCCCCACCGCGGCGCAGCCCACCAGAACCGCGGCCATCATGCGACGCAACATCGACCTCCGACACGTCCGCCGGGCCCGACGTGCGTGACCACGGTGCGTCACGCCGTCGGGACGTACCCTCCAGCATCCTCCATTGACGCCGACGACGCTAACCCCTCTTCACCGCGCGTCGCGGGTCGGGCGGGTCGATCACCGGGTCGGGTGGACTTCGCCGCCGGTGACGGACATCGCGCCTGGTCATCGGGTTTCCTGTGCTCATCGGGCCGTCGGCGTTCGTCCGGGCCCCCGACCGACCAACCCACGTATCGCCCGGACACGGAGGCGCGACATGATCGAGACCAGGTCAGGCAACGAACACGGGCCTCCGCGCCCCTGGTGGGCCACCCTCCGCTACGACCTCCCCTCCTCCCTCGTGGTCTTCCTCGTCGCGGTCCCGCTGTCGATCGGCATCGCGTTCGCCTCCGGCGCGCCGGTCGTCGCCGGGCTGATCGCGGCGGTCGTCGGCGGCGTCGTGGCCGGTCTCTGCGGCGGCTCGCCGCTGCAGGTCAGCGGGCCGGCCGCGGGTCTGACCGTGATCGTCGCCGAGACCATCGACACCTTCGGCTGGGCCACCACCTGCGCGATCACCGTGCTCGCCGGCGCCGCGCAGGTGCTGCTCGGGCTGAGCCGGATCGCCCGCGCGGCACTCGCCATCTCACCCGCCGTCGTGCACGGCATGCTCGCCGGCATCGGCGTCACGATCGTGCTGGCCCAGCTGCACGTCGTGCTCGGCGGCGACACCCAGCACTCCCCGGTCGCCAACCTCCTCGAGCTCCCCGGCCAGGTGCTCGACGCGAGCGGCGGGGCGACCCTCGTCGGCCTGCTCACTGTGGGGATCCTGGTGGTCTGGGGCCGGCTGCCCGCCGCCGTGCGCCGCGTGCCCGGACCGCTGGCCGCGGTCGTCGGGATGACGGCGCTGACCCTGGTCACCGGCATGTCCATGGACCGGGTCGACCTGCCCGCCAACGTGCTCGACCTCGACTTCGCCCCCGTGCTGCCCGACGGCGGGTGGGGCGCGTTCGGCCTCGCGGTGTTCACCATCGCCCTGGTCGCCAGCGTGGAGAGCCTGCTGTCCGCGGTCGCCGTCGACAAGCTGCACACCGGCCCGCGCGCCAACCTCAACCGCGAACTGGTCGGCCAGGGCATGGCGAACATGGCGTCCGGCTCGCTCGGCGGGCTCCCGGTCACCGGCGTGATCGTCCGCAGCTCAACCAACGTCGCCACCGGCGCCCGTAGCCGTGCCTCGGCGGTCCTGCACGGTGTGTGGGTGTTCGTCTTCGTGGCCCTGCTCGCCGGGGTGCTGCGGCACATCCCGCTCGCCGCCCTGGCCGGACTGCTGGTCTACGTCGGTTCCCGGCTCGTCGACGTGGGGCGGGCCAAGCAGGTCCTGCGGCACGGCGACCTGCCGGTCTACCTGGTGACGCTGCTCGGCGTGGTCGGGCTGGGGCTGCTCAACGGGGTGCTGCTCGGTGTGGGGGTCACCGCGGCGCTCACGCTGCGCCGGCTGCTGTGGGCCGGCATCCACGCCGAGCGCGACGGCGACGACTGGCGGGTCGTGGTCGAGGGCGCGCTGGCGGCGCTGTCGATCCCGCGGCTCACCACCGTGCTCGGCGGCGTCCCGCGCGGCAGCACGGTCACCCTCGAGCTCGTGGTGGACTTCATGGACCACGCCGCCTTCGACACGCTGTCGGCCTGGCAGCACGCCCACGAGCGGACCGGCGGCACCGTGGTCGTCAACGAGATCGGCCACCCGTGGTTCGCGCGCGGCAAGGCCGGCGAGCCGACCGTGCACCGGGCGGACGCGCGGCACACCCTGCCGCGCTGGTTCGCGCCCTGGTCGGAGTGGCAGCGCGAGCCGGCGACCCCCGACGAGGCGGCGGCCGAGGGCGCGGTGCCGGCCCAGCGCGCCGAACCGGGCCCGATCCTGCGCGGAACCGCCGAGTACGCGCGACGCACCGCGCACCTGGTCGAGCCGACGCTGCGCCGCCTCGCCGACCGGCACGCGCCGGACTCGCTGCTGCTGACCTGCGGGGACGCCCGGATCGTGCCGAACGTGCTCACGGCCAGCGGCCCCGGCGACCTGTTCACCGTGCGCAACATCGGCAACCTCGTGCCGGCCGACCGTGAGGGGTCGGTGGCCGCCGCGGTGGAGTTCGCGGTCGGCCAGCTGCGGGTGCGGGAGGTCGCGGTCTGCGGGCACTCGTCGTGCGGGGCGATGAAGGCGCTGGTGCGGGGCGTGCCGGCGGGTGCTCCCGCGTTGAGCTCGTGGCTGCGGCACGCGGCGCCGACCCTGCGGCGGATCCGGGAGATGCCGCGGCTGACCCTCGACGGGCACGAGCCGGAGGCCGAGTGGGACCGGCTCGCGCTGCACAACGTGCTGGTCCAGCTCGACCGGCTGCGGGCCCACCCGACGGTCGCGGCCGCGCTGGGCCGCGGCGAGCTGACCCTGATCGGGATGTACTTCGACCTGGCCGCGGCTCGGATGCACGTGTACGACCCGCGCACCGGCGCCTTCCGCGCGGCCGGCGAGCCCGCCGCCGAGCTGGCGGGGGAGTGTCCCTAGCGGCAGCGAAGGAGCGGCCGGCGTCTGGACTGAGGAGCGCGCGCAGGCGCGTCAGCGCCTTAGCACGCGACGAGGGAAGGCGGCCACTGAGCGGATGAGCGAAGCGGCCGGGTCAACACAGCGTCAGTCCAGCCGGGTCTCCGGGTAGCCGAGCTCGAGGTCGCTCACGTCGTCCAGTGCCGCCCGGATCGCCGCCGGCAGGGTCAGCTCCTCCGACACCAGCGACCCGAGCAGCTGCCCGGTGTCCCGCGCCCCGACGACCGCCGAGGACACCCCCGGCCGGTCCCGCACCCACGCGAGCGCGACCGACAGCGGTGACGTGGCGAGCCCGTCGGCGGCGGTGACCACGGCCTGCACGATCCGCGCGGCCCGCTCGGTCCGGTGGTGGTCGACGTACGGGGCGAAGTGGGTCGACGCGCCGCGGGAGTCGGCCGGGGTGGCGGCCCGGTACTTGCCGGTCAGCACGCCCCGGCCGAGCGGCGCCCACGCCAGCAGCCCGAGCCCGTGGTGCGCGGCCGCCGGCCCGACCTCGCGTTCCAGACCGCGCTCGAGCAGCGAGTACTCCAGCTGCGCGCTGACCAGCGGCGCCCCGAACGGCTTGGCCCGCTGCAGCGTCGCGGCGGTGGCGAGCTGCCAGCCGCAGTAGTTCGACACGCCGACGTAGCGGACCTTGCCGCTGGTCACCGCGTGGTCGACGGCCGCGAGCGTCTCCTCCAGCGGCACCGCGGTGTCCCAGGCGTGCAGCTGCCACAGGTCCACGTGGTCGACCCCGAGCCGGCGCAGCGACCCCTCCAGCGCGGTGAGCAGCGCGCCGCGGGACGCGCCGCCGCCGAACGGGCCCTCGTCGCGCCGGGCCACGGCCTTGGTGGCGAGCACGACGTCGTGGCGGGGCACCAGGTCGTCGAGCAGGGCGCCGAGGATCCGCTCGCTCTCCCCGTCGTTGTAGACGTCGGCGGTGTCGACCAGGGTGCCGCCGAGGTCGGCGAACGCGACGAGCTGGCTGGCGGCCTCGTCGGCGTCGGTGTCCTGCCCCCACGTCATCGTGCCCAGGCCGATCCTGGACACCCGCAGCCCGCTGTCGCCGAGGTGTCGTTGCTCCACCCGGGGAAGCCTAAGCGGACGACGCCATCAGTGCTGGCAGTGACCCCGAATCGGGTTAGAAGTCGGTATGGTCGCTCGATGCGACTCGGACTGAACCTCGGCTACTGGGGCGCCGGCAACGACGCCAACAACCTCAAGCTCGCCCAGGAGGCCGACCGGCTCGGCTACTCGGTGGCGTGGGCGGCGGAGGCCTACGGCTCGGACGTTCCCACCGTGCTCGCGTGGGTGGCCGCCCACACCGAGCGGATGGACGTCGGCAGCGCGATCCTGCAGATCCCCGCGCGGCAGCCGACGATGGCCGCGATGACCGCCGCCACCCTGGACACCCTGTCCGGCGGCCGGTTCCGGATGGGCCTCGGCGTGTCCGGACCGCAGGTCTCCGAGGGCTGGTACGGGGTGAAGTTCGACAAGCCGCTGGCCCGCACCCGCGAGTACGTCGACATCGTCCGCACCGCGCTGCGCCGGGAACGGGTCTCCTTCGCAGGCAAGCACTTCACGCTGCCGCTGCCGGACGGGCCCGGCAAGCCGCTCAAGCTCATCGTGCACCCGGTCCGCGAGGAGATCCCGATCTACCTGGCCTCCATCGGCCCGAAGAACCTCGAGCTGACCGGCGAGATCGCCGACGGCTGGCTGGCGATCTTCTACTCGCCCGAGTTCGGGTCCGAGTCGCTGGAGCTGATCCGGAAGGGCCGGGAGAAGGCCGGGAAGACCCTCGACGGGTTCGACGTGGTGCCGACCGTCCCGCTGGTGGTCGGCGACGACTGGCGCGCGGCGGCCGAGGCCGTCCGCGGGTACGCGGCGCTCTACGTCGGCGGCATGGGCAGCCGCGAGCAGAACTTCTACAACAACCTGGCCTGCCGCATGGGGTTCGAGGCCGAGGCGGCCGAGATCCAGGACCGCTACCTGGCCAAGGACTACGCGGCCGCGGCCGCCGCGGTGCCGCTCGGCTTCCTCGACCAGACCTCGCTGCTGGGGCCGAAGGAACGTATAGCAGACGGCATGCGGGCCCTCGCCGAGTCGGGGGTCACCACACTGACGGTCACCCCGGTACTGCAAGATCTTGAGCACAGCATCGCGGCCCTGCGCGTCGCGGTGGAAGCTCTTGAACTTGCGGGAGTTGGGTAGTTGAGCTGGCTGGAAGCCCTCGTCCTCGGTCTCGTGCAGGGACTCACCGAGTTCCTCCCCATCTCCTCCAGCGCGCACTTACGCGTCAGCGCGGCCTTCGCCGGCTGGGACGACCCGGGTGCGGCGTTCACCGCGGTCACCCAGATCGGCACCGAGACCGCGGTGGTCCTGTACTTCCGCAAGAAGATCGGGCGCATCCTGGCCGCGTGGTTCCGGTCGCTGCGGCGGCCGTCCACGTGGCGGGACGACCCGGACGCCCGGATGGGTTGGCTGGTGATCATCGGCACGCTGCCGATCGCGACCCTCGGCCTGCTGTTCGAGGACGAGATCGAGCACGCCTTCCGCGACCTGCGGCTGATCGCGATGACGCTGATCGTGTTCGGGATCCTGCTCGGCGTCGCCGACTACCTGGGCCGCCGGGAACGTGACCTCGACCACCTGACCGTGCCGCACGGCATCGCGTTCGGCTTCGCCCAGGCGCTCGCACTGATCCCCGGCGTGTCCCGCTCCGGCGGCACGATCACCGCCGGCCGGATGCTCGGCTACAAGCGCGAGGAGGCCGCGGAGTACGCGTTCCTGCTGGCGGTGCCGGCGGTGTTCGCCTCGGGCTTCTACCAGCTGGCCGACATCGGCGGGGACAACGCGCCGGAGTGGGGGCCCACGATCGTCGCCACCATCGTGGCGTTCGCCGTGGGGTACGCGGTGATCGCGTGGCTGATGAGCTACATCAAGCGGCGCAGCTTCATGCCGTTCGTGGTCTACCGGCTCGCGCTGGGCGCCCTCATCCTGATCCTGGTGGCCACCGGGGCGCTGGACCCGAACGCCGGCCCGGCGGTGTGATCTACTGGCGCCGTGGCGACCGTCGTTCTGCTCAGACACGCACGCTCCACCGCGAACGGCTCCGGTGTCCTCGCCGGACGGTCCCCGGGTGTCGAGCTCGACGAGACGGGCCGCCGGCAGGCCGAGGAACTGGTGGCGCGGCTCGCGCCGGTGCCGCTGACCGGCCTGGTCTGCTCGCCGATGCTGCGCTGCGAGCAGACCCTGGCGCCGCTGGTGCGGGCCCGCGGGCTGGTGCCGGTGACCGAACCCGGCCTGTCCGAAGTGGACTACGGGGAGTGGACCGGGCGGGAGCTGCGGACCCTGCTCAAGGAGAAGCTGTGGTCGGTGGTGCAGCAGCATCCGTCGGCAGCGGTGTTCCCGGCGGGGGAGGGCCTCGCGCAGATGCAGACCAGGGCGGTCGCGGCGGTCCGGGCGCACGACGCGCGGATCACCGCCGAGCACGGCGAGCGCGCGGTGTGGTTGCTGTGCAGCCACGGTGACGTGCTGAAGGCGATCCTCGCCGACGCGCTCGGCCAGCACCTCGACACCTTCCAGCGGATCGTGGTCAACCCGGCGTCGGTCTCGGTGGTGCAGTACACCGAGACCAGGCCCTTCGTGCTGCGGATGAACGACAACGGGGGCGAGCTGGCGAGCATCGTGCCGCCGGAGCCGACCCCGGAGCTGCCCCAGCGGGAGGCCGTCCCCGGCGGCGAGACCGGCCGCTGATCACGACGCGGCCGAAACGGCGTCCGAACTGGGTGAAACCCGCGCGAGCCGTCCGACGACTGTGCCAGTATTCGAGCACTGTTCAAGAGGACAACCGCGGCCGGGCCGGCGCGTCGCCGGGGGCCGAAGGAGAAGTGATGACGCAGCCATACGGCGGCCAGGGGCCGCACCAGCCCGGTGGGCACAACCCCGGTAGCGGGGGCTTCCAGCAGCCAGGCGGCCAGTACCCGAACAGCGGCGGGCTCCCGCAGGCCCCCGCTCCCGGCTACGGTTCCATGCCGCAGGCGCCGCAGGAGTACTCCGGCGGTCCGATCGCCCGCCCCGGTGCGGTGACCACCGCCGGCGTGCTCGCCTACGTGCAGGCCGGCATCACGGCGATCACCACGATCCTGGTGTGGACCGGCGTGTTCAACCTCGAGGGCGGCGCCATGGCGATCCAGCTGGCGGTCGCCCTCGCCCAGACCGCCGGCGTGGTCCTGCTGATCATGGGCGGTCTGCAGATCATGTCCGGGAAGAGCCGAACCCTGCTGCTGGTCGGCGCCGGCCTGGAGATCGCGATCTGCCTGTTCTACATCATCGTGTACTCGATGCTGGACTCCGGCGGCATCGACGTGCTCGAGGGCGCGAAGGCCGTGCTCATCGGCTCCGCGATCTTCTTCGCGATCATGCCGGTCATCGCGATCGTGATGGCCCTGGGCGCGCAGAGCACCCAGTACCTGCAGTCCCGCCGCCTACCGCGCCAGTAGTTCCAGCTGGGCGAGGGTGACCGTCGGCGTCCCGGTGTTCTCGGTGATGTCCAACCGGTAGTGGGTGTGGTGCCCGGGGTTGGCCACCGCGAACGCCCGGGTCTGCCGGCGCCACCGGAAGGTCTCCCGCGACCGCTCGTCCAGCACGGTCCAGTTCACTCCGTCGGTCGACCCGCGCAGCGCCCAGCTGCGCGGGTCGTCTCGTCCGGTGCCCGAGGTGAGCGTGTAGCACCGCACGGTCGCGGCCGCCCCGGACACCCGGTAGCCGACCCATGCGGCGGGGGTGCGGAACGTGACCTGGGTGTCGCTGGTGTCGTCGAACAGGGCGGCCACCGCGGTCCCGTCGCTGCCCTCGGCGTACCCGGCGGGGTCGCCGGTGAGGTCGACCATCGTGGTCGGGACGGTGCCCGGCGGGGTGAGCGACGGCGGCGCGGCGTCCGGGCCGCACCCCCACCGCGACGGCTCCGGCCCCATCTGGAAGTCCAGCACGGCGCCCCGCGCGACGACCTCGTGCGGCAGCCACGCCTTGTCCCACGGCGTGCCGTCGACCATCAGGCCCTGCACGTAGACGTTCGTGGGGCTGTTGTTCGGGGCGTTCACCACGAGTGTCGCGTCCTCGCCGACGCGCACCGACATGCGGCGGAACAGCGGCGACCCGATCACGTACTCGGGGCTGCCGACCCGCAGCGGGTACAGGCCGAGCGCGCTGAACAGCCACCACGCCGACATCTCCCCGTTGTCCTCGTCGCCGGGGTAGCCCTGGCCGACCTCGCTGCCGGCGTAGAGCCGGGACAGCACCTCCCGCACCTTCTCCTGCGTGCGCCACAGCGCGCCGGCGTAGGCGTACATGTAGGCGATGTGGTGCGAGGGCTGGTTGGAGTGCCCGTACTGGCCCATCCGCACGTCGCGGGCCTCGGGCATCTCGTGGATCGTGCGCCAGTACGCGCCGCGCGCGCGGCCGGTCTCGGGGGTGGCGAAGAACTCGTCGAGCCGCGCGGCGAGCGCGGCCGGGCCGCCGAGGAGCGCGGCCAGACCGGCGCCGTCGTGCGGCACCGAGAACGCGGTGTTCCAGCCGTTGGTCTCCACGTAGTCGCCGCCCCACGCGCGCGGGTCGTACCGGGTGGCGGGCTGGCGCCAGCGGCCGAGGTCGCGGCGTCCGCCCTTGCGGCCCTGGAAGAACCCGGTGTTGGCGTCGAAGGAGTGCACGTAGGCGCGGGCGCGGTCGAGGAAGTACTCGTGGTTGTCCCGGTCGCCGACCGCGGCGGCGAGGTTGGCGATGGCGAAGTCGTTGACGCAGCCCTCGAGGGTCCAGGACAGGCCGGACTCGACGGTCGCGGGCGTGTAGCGGAGGAAGATCGACCGGCCGAGGCCCTTGCGCCCCACCGCGCCGGTGGGCGGGGCGACGGTGGCGTTGCGCAGCGCGGCGTCGTAGGCGGCGCGCACGTCGACGCCCGGCACGCCCTTGAGGTGGGCGTCGGCGAACGCGACGTCGGAGCTGGTGCCGGTCATCAGGTCGGCGTGACCGGGGGAGGACCAGCGGGCGACCCAGCCGGACTCCCGGTACTGCTGGAGGAACCCGTCGACCAGTTCGCCGCAGCGCACCGGGTCGAGCAGCGCGTAGGCGGGCCAGGCGGTGCGGTAGGTGTCCCAGAACCCGTTGTTGACGTGGACCCGGCCGGGCACGAGCGCGGCGCCGGTCTGGGTGGACGTGCTCTTCTTGGCGGGCCTGGCGAACGGGCTGGCGTAGGCGTGGCTGGGGTTCTCGGTGGTGCCGGTGTTCTCGTGGCCGCGGTTGGGGTAGAGGAACAGCCGGTACAGGTTGGAGTAGAGGGTGGTGAGCTGGTCGTCGGACGCGCCGTCGACCTCCACCCGGTCGAGGATGTCGTCCCACAGCGTCGCGGCACGCTCGCGGACGGTGTCGAAGGTGTCGTCGTCGGCGATCTCCAGCCACAGGTTGCGCCTGGCCTGCGCGAGGCTGATCAGCGAGGTGGCGATCCGCATCGTCACGACGGTCTCGCCGTCCGGGTCCGGCTCGAAGCGCAGGTACCCGGTGACCCGGCGGGACAGGCCGCGTCGTAATCGCCCGCCGCCGGCGATGCGGCGGTCGAAGGTGGCGTGCACGAACATCCGGGTGGCGCCGGCGGACAGTCCACTGCGGACGTCGGAGTAGCCGGACACGGTGCCGGCGACCGGGTCCAGGGTGAGCCCGCCGTGCCGGGTGACGTTGTCGAAGATCAGGTTGGCGTCCTCGCCGGGGAAGGTGAACCGCAGCATCGCGGCGTGGTCGGTCGGTGCGATGTCCACCCGGATGCCGTTGGTGAACCGGACGCCGTAGTGGTGCGGGCGGGCGATCTCGTTGTTGTGCCGGAAGGTGAGGGCGCGTTTGCGGCGGCCGGCGCGGGGCTTCCGGGCGGCGGCGGAGGGCAGGACCTGGAAGGTCTGCCGGTCGCCCATCCAGGGGCTCGGCTGGTGGCTGACCGCGAACGCCTGGAGGGCGGGCAGGTTGCGGTCGTTGTTGTCGCGGGCGTAGGTGTAGATCCAGTCCAGCCGGCCGGCGTCGGTGACCGGGGTCCAGAAGTTGAACCCGTGCGGCACGGC
>DATABL010000309.1:0-11088 GCA_036259595.1 Actinophytocola sp. | reverse complement strand
GAGCGCCGCCACGTGTACCCCGCGGTGACGTACTGGTCGATCACCGCGGGTGCGGCGAAGTGGAACTGCGGAGTGGCGGTGTCCAGCCCCGGGACGAGCGGCCCCATACCCAGGTAGGAGTACCACGGGATGTCGGTGTTGCCGGATCGGTAGGTAGCCCTGATCTTGGCCATTTCGTCGCGGTCGACCAGAACGGACGGGTCGGCGGGCACGCCGTCGGCGTTGTTCCGCACCACCTGGTAGGCGTACGGGGTCGGTTCGGTGTTCGCCTTGACCCAGACCGACTGGTGGAAGAACGTGAGCCCGTCGCGCTTGATCGGCATGACGTACGGGAGTTCCTCCGGGACTGCTTCCTGGTCCCAGTTGTAGCCGAGATAGCCGTAGCTGAAGTCGCTGTCGCCGGCCCGGAACTTGTAGACGATCCAGTGGCCGCGGTGCTCGGCATCCGGCTCACCGACGTCGACCTTGAGGTGCTTGGCCCGCCGCGCGTCGACGGTGACCGTCTGCGGTGCTCCGTCCACCTTGACGGTGGCGGAAGCGATGGTCATCGCGCTCGGCCCGTCGCCCGGGGTGAGGAGCTGGGTCTGCAGGTGCCAGTCGCCGGGTGGCAGCCGTAGGACCGCACTCCCCTGGTGGGTGCGTGCCTGCACGAGCTCCCCGGTGGCGAGGTTGTTGAAGGAGACCACGTTGCTCGTGGACGACGGCTTCCCGTCGCGATCGATCACGTCGACGGTGACCTTGTAGCGTTCGGTGTCCACGGTGACGGCGATCGCGGTGCGGAGCGTGGTCCGGCCGTCGCGTGAGGTGGCGGTGAGAGCCCCGGTGTACGCGCCGGGCGGGACGTCGCCGTGGATGGTGACCGGCACCTCCCGATGGCGACGCGGCGGCACGACCACGTGTCGCCGCCGCACCTCGAGCAGTCCGTCGGGGGCGCGCCGGCCGTCCGCCCCGGTCAGTTCGGTTCCGAACCTCAGGAAGACCGGCCGGTTCGTGTCGTTGTGGTAGGTGATCTTCCGGGTGACTCGCTGCCGGGGGCCGTGCGGCCACTCCAGGAACTCCGAGATGCTTCCGGTGTCCGAACGGACTCCCTGGACGGCCCGGCCGAGGTCGACCCGGCCGGTTCCCTGGTCGTACACGCCAGCGCCTTCGGTTGGCTCCGCGGTGCTCATGAGCGCGGCCTTCAGCTCGTCCGGCGACAACGACTCGCGCCGCGACTCGTACCGCTGTGTGAGTACGGCCGCCGCCCCCGCGACATGCGGGGTCGCCATGGACGTGCCGCCGGCGGCCGTGTAGCTCTCGTCGGCCGGCTGGCCCATGCTGGTGCCCTCGGCGCGGGCCGCCACGATGGACACCCCTGGCGCGGTGATGTCCGGCTTGATCGCGTTGTCGTCCTGGCCCGGGCCGCGTGACGAGAAGGAGGCGAGCTGGTCGGACCGGTCGACGGCCCCGACGGTCAGCGCGGCGTCGGCGGTGCCCGGCGAGTTGAGGGTGCCCGGCTGGTCGCCCGCGTTGCCCGCGGCCACGACGAACAGCGTCCCGGTCTCCTCGGTGAGCTGGTTGACGGCCTCCTCGACCGGGTCGATGCCGGGGCTGTCCGGGCCGCCGAAGCTCATGTTGACGATGTCCGCGTCGGCCTCGGTGGCGGCCCACGCCATGCCTCGCAGAATCCAGGACTCGGCCCCGAAGCCCCCGTCGTCGAGCACCTTGCCGACCGCGAGCCGGGCGCCCGGAGCGACACCCTGGTACCTGCCCCCGGAGGCTTCGCCCGAGCCCGCGATGATCGACGCGACGTGGGTGCCGTGCCCGTGCCCGTCCGCTGCGGAGGCGGCGCCGGTGAAGCTCTTCGCGACGGTGACCGCGTTCCTGATGTCCGGATGGCCGGGGTCGTACCCGGTGTCGAGGACGGCGACGGTCACCCCGCTGCCGTCGTACCCCCGCCGCCACGCGGCCGGCGCGCCGATCTGCGCGGTGCTGCGGTCGAGGCTCGCCTCGACCTTGCCGTCCAGCCAGACGCGGGAGACGCCGCTGCTGAGCGTGCTCGGGCCGGTCAGGTCACGCCACGCGGTGGTGGCCTCGTCCTTGGGAACCCGCATCGCCGTCATCCCCAAGGACGCCAGCGGCCGGGCGGCCTCGGTCGCTGCGATGCGCCGGCCCGTGTCCGCCTGCTGCACGATCAGGGGAATCTCGCTCGCCTCCGCGTCGCCGTACCCCCACTCGATCAGCTGGGTCACGTTGAAGAGCCGGGGATCCAGCCCACCGTCCACGACCAGGGCCTCGACGTCCGACGGGAGGACGGACAACTGCCCGTCGTGCCGCATGGTCGAGAACCGCACCCCGTCGCGCCCTGGCCCAGGCTCGACGTTGATCTGGGCGCCGCCTCCAGGTCCATTCGTGACGGTCACCACGTCGCCGGTCAACAGGGTCACCGTGTCGGATGCCGGTGCTTCCTGCTGGTGCCGGGCAGCGGCCGATACCGGTGAGCTCGTCGCCCCTACGGTCGTCCCGACCGCTACGGCCGCGATGGCCGCCACGATCGCCAATGGCCGTCGCATTCGTCTCCCTTGCGTCTGTCCAGTGCGGAGATGTATCTGTCTTCTTGGGACAGTTCCTACTGGACATCGCGAGCCAGCGGAACGGCTCTGTGATGGCGGGTTGTAGCCATGTCCAGTACCCGCCAGCATGCCGGGCCTGTCACGCCACCGCCACGACCACGCCTGTCGCGACCATGTTGACGGTGTGTCCACTCGTACCCCTGCGGGCACCCGGCGACCGCCGCCTGCTCGGCGGCGTCGAGTATCGAGACCCACCCCGGACTGTGCGGGCGTACCGGCCGGAATCCCCGAGGTCCGTGCTGCACCGGACGACAGTCAGAACTTCGGCTTGCCGCGTCCCTTACGGCTTGCGCGGCCAGTCGATCGGTGTGCGGCGATGACGTTCGGCCGGTGGGCGTGCGCAGTTCTGGCGCAGCGGTGAGGACATCAGCACGGGCGAGTCGGCTACCTGACCACGTCGGCGTTCTCCAACCCGGTTTCGGTGGAGGCGTAGTGGCAGGCGACGGGGTGGTCGGTGCCGCGGTGCACGAGTGCCGGCTCGTCGCCGCGGCAGCGGTCCTGGGCCTTCCAGCAGCGCGTGTGGAACCGGCAGCCGGTGGGTGGGCGCAGCGGTGAGGGGGCGTCCCCGGACAGCACGATCTCCTCGCCGCCCCGGTCCCGCCAGTCGTCCACGCTCGGTGCCGCCGACAGCAGTGCCTGGGTGTACGGGTGCGCCGGCGCGGAGTAGATCTGCTCGGTGTCCCCGCTCTCCACGATGGTTCCCAGGTGCATCACCGCGACCCGGTCGGCGAAGTGGCGCACCACGCCGAGATCGTGGGTGATGAACAGGTACGCCACCCCGAGCTCGTCGCGCAGGCGGCCGAGCAGCGCCAGGATCTGGGCCTGGATCGACACGTCCAGTGCCGAGACCGCCTCGTCGCACACGATCAACCGCGGCCGCACCGACAGGGCCCGTGCGATGCAGATCCGCTGCCGCTGGCCGCCGGAGAACTGGTGCGGGTAGCGCGCGGCGTGGGCCGGGTTGAGTCCTACCCGCTCGAGCAGCTCGCCGACCTCGGCGTCCCACCGCTCGCGCGCGACGATGCCGGGGTGGATCCGCCACGCCTCGCTGATCAGCTCGCGCACGGTCATCCGCGGGTTGAGCGACGCGTACGGGTCCTGGAAGATCAGCTGCACGTCCCGCCGCATGGCGCGCAGCTCCCGGCGGTCGAGGTCGGCCAGCGAGCGGCCGGCGAAGCGGACCTCGCCCGAGATCGGCGTCAGCAGGTTCACCACCGCTCTGGCCACGGTGGACTTCCCGCAGCCCGACTCGCCGACCAGGCACACCGTCTCACCCGCGCCGACGGCGAGGTTCACTCCGGCCACCGCGCGGACCTCGCCGCGCCGGCCGAGCAGGCCGTGGCGCGTCCGGTATCCCGCGACCAGGTCGACGAGCTCAAGCACCGGCGTGTTGGACGGTTCCGGCACGGGAGAGCACCTCCTCCGCGAAGTGGCACGCGCTGGCCCGCCCCGACGGGAGCCGGCGCAGGGGCGGCGTCTCGGTCCGGCACCGCTGCCTGGCGAACGGGCAGCGCGGGTGGAACGCGCAGCCGCTCGGCAGCGAGGCCAGGTCCGGTGGGTTGCCGTCGATGGGTCGGATCTCGCGCCGGCCGGCCCGCGCGGACGGGCTCGCGGCCAGCAGGCCGAGCGTGTACGGGTGGGCCGGCGCGGAGTAGACCTCGGCGACGGTCCCGGACTCCACCGCCCGCCCGGCGTACATCACCACCACCGTCTGCGCGGTGCGGGCGACCACGCCGAGGTCGTGGCTGATGATGATCATCCCCAGGCCGGCCCGCTGCCGTTCGCGCAGTAGTCGCAGGATCTGCGCCTGCACGGTCACATCCAGCGCGGTGGTCGGTTCGTCGGCGATCAGCAGCCGTGGCTCCAGCGCCAGCGCCATCGCGATCACCACCCGCTGGCGCATGCCGCCCGAGAACTCGTGCGGGTGCGAGCCGGCGCGGCGGGCCGCGTCCGGGATGCCGACCTCTGCCATCGCCTCGACGGCTCGTTCGTTCGCCGCCCCGCGGGACATCCCGCGGCGCCGGCGGAACATCTCGGCGATCTGGTAGCCGACGGTCAGGGACGGGTTCAACGCGCTCAGCGGGTCCTGGAAGATCATCGCCAGCTCCTCGCCCCGCAGCCGGCGCAGGCCGTCGTCGCCGAGGTCGAGCAGGTTCACCCCGTCGAAGGTGACGCTGCCCTCGACCACCCTGGCCTGCGGTGGCAGCAGCCCCAGCACGGCCAGCGAGGTGACACTCTTGCCGCTGCCCGACTCGCCGACGACCGCCAGCGTCCGTCCTTTCTCGACGGTGAGTGACACGCCCCGGACCGCACGCAGGTCACCGAACGCCACGGCGAGCCCGGACACCTCCAACAACGCGCTCATCGCGCCACCAACTCCCTGGACGGATCGGACTCGTCCCTGGCCGCGTCGCCGAGCAGGCCGACGCAGACGACCACGAGGGTCAGCGCGATGCCGGGGACGGCGGCGATCCACCACGCGCTGGCCAGGTAGTCGCGGCCGTTGGCGATCGTCGACCCCCACGAGGCCTGGTCCACCGGGACGCCGAGGCCGAGGAAGCTCAGCGCCGCCTCGGCGACCATTGTCAGCCCCACCTGGACGGTCGCGGCCACCAACAGCGGCTGCACGCACGACGGCAGGATGTAGCGCACGACGATCCGCAGGTCGCTCGCGCCCATGACCCGCGCGGACTCGACGAACTCGCGGCCGCGGGTGGTCAGCGCCGAGCCGCGCACCACCCGCGCGAAGATCACCCAGCGGGTCACGGCGAGCGCGACGATCACGTTGGTGAGGCTCGGGCCGAGCGCCCCGGCGAGCAGGATCGCGAGCAGGATGCTGGGAAACGCGAGCTGCATGTCGCCGACCCGGGAGATCACCGCGTCGAGCCAGCCGCCGTAGTAGCCGGCGAGCAACCCGAGCACCAGGCCGACCAGCCCGCCGACGACGACCACGGTGACCCCCACCAGCAGCG
This sequence comes from Actinophytocola sp., assembly GCA_036259595.1. Taxonomy (GTDB): domain Bacteria; phylum Actinomycetota; class Actinomycetes; order Mycobacteriales; family Pseudonocardiaceae; genus Actinophytocola. Next base: position 5,504 of record DATABL010000309.1, on the reverse strand, counting down.
ACACCCGCGAACCGGCGATCACCTGGGCCAGCACGTCCCGGCCGTTCTGGTCGGTGCCGAGCAGGGCGAAGGCGCCGTCGGAGGCGGTGCTGAACGGGGGCAGCAGCCGGTCGCCGACCCTGGTGGCCACGCCGTCGTAGGGCACCAGCACCGGGCCGATCACCGCGACCAGCACGAACAGTGCGAGCACGGTCGCGGCCAGGACCGGGCCGAGGCCGTACCGGCGCAGCACGGATGGCGTGGACGTCATACGTTCTCCAGCGTCACTCGGGGGTCGAGCGCGAAGTAGAGCAGGTCGACCACCAGGTTCAGTCCGATGTAGAACAGCGCGACCAGGATGATCGCCGCCTCGGCGACCGCGTAGTCCCGGTTCTGGATCGACTCGATCAGCAGCGAGCCGATGCCCGGCCAGGCGAAGACCTGCTCGACGATCACCGCGTCGGCGATGAAGTGGCCGACCACCAGCCCGAGCACGGTGACGACCGGGGTGAGCGTGTTGCGCAGCACGTGGATGTTGAACACGACCCGCTCGGTCAGGCCCTTGGACCTCGCCGTGCGCACGTAGTCCTTGCCCAGCTCCTCCAGCGTGCCGTTGCGCACCAGCCGGGCGAGCCAGCCGAGGAACGGCAGCGCGAGCGTGAACGCGGGCAGCACCAGCGCGAGCGGCGAGCCGTCCGCGGTGGCGGGCAGCAGGTCCAGAGTCCTGGAGAAGATCAGCACGAGCATGATGCCGACCCAGAACGCCGGCAGCGCCTGGCCGGCGAGGGAGAAGTACGACACCGCCCGGTCGGCCAGCCTTCCCTTGTGCCGCGCGGCGTGCACGCCGAGGGGGAAGCCGAGCAGCAGGGTGAGCACGAACGCGTAGCCGGCGAGCGTGATCGTGGCGGGCAGGCGGTCGAGCACCGCGGCGAACGCGTCGCCGCCCAGCCGCCACGACTCGCCGAAGTCCAGCAGCAGGACCTCGCCGAGGTGCCGCACGTACTGGACGAACAGGGGATCGCCGAGGCCCATCTCCACGCGCTTGGCGGCGAGCTCGTCCGGCGAGGCCTGACTGCCGAGGATCAGCGCGGCGGGGTCGCCGGGGATGACCCGCAGCACCAGGAACACGATGGTGATGGCGCCGAAGATCAGGAGCACGGCCTGCCCCAGTCGGCGCACCAGGTAGATGATCATGTCACTCGCGCCTGTTCGTCGTGCCGGCTCGACGCCCGCACCACGAGCTCGGCGGGGAGCCGTCGCTTGTCCGCCCGGCCATCGTCGTCCTGTCCTCTCATCCGCCGCAGCAGCAGGTCGACAGCCGTCGTGCCGATGTCCGTCGCGGGCAGCGCGACGGTGGTCAGGGGCGGGTTCAGGTACGCCGCGAACGGATGGTCGCCGAACCCCCCGACCAGCACGTCCGCACCCACCCGCAGGCCGGCCTCGGTCAGCGCCCGGTAGACCCCGAGGGCGAAGTAGTCGTTGCCGACGATGATCGCGTCCGGTAACCGGTCGTCGCGCACGATGTCCTGCGCGAGCCGGTAGGCGTCGGCCGGCTCCCACGGCAGCGCGAGGGACTCGCGGCGCCGGGTGGGTACCGAGAGCACCCGCTCCCGGCCGGCGGTGAGGCCGGAGTCGGTCAGCGCGCGCAGGAAGCCGGCGATGCGGTCGGCGACCGGCGAGATCGGCAGGTCCTCCTCCATCAGGCACAGCGTCCGCGCGCCCGCGTCGACGAGGTGCCGCGTGGCCGCGTAGGCGCCCTGTTCGTAGTCGACGCCGATGCAGTCCAGACCCAGCCCGGGAAGGTCGCGGTTGAGGCAGACCAGCGGGATGCCGGCGTCGGCGAGCCCTTCCCAGTGCTCGCCGTCGCCCTGCACCGCCGGCACGACCAGCGCGCCGTCCACCCCCCACCGCAGCAGGGTCTGCGCCGCGACCTGGTCGCCGTCCGGGCTCTCCTCGGTGACCAGCAGCATGAGCGAGTACCCGTACCCGCGGGCGCGGTGCTCGATCGCGCTGATCAGCCTGGCGTAGAACGGGTTCGACGGGTTGGTGATGACCAGGCCGATGGTCATCGCCGAGCCGAGCACGAGGGAGCGCGCCATCGGGTTGGGCACGTAGCCGAGGCGCTCGGCCTCGGCCTTGATCCGTGCCCTGGTCGCCTCGCCGACGCTGTCCTTCCCGGTCAGGGCCCGCGAGACGGTGTTCACGGACACGCCGAGCGACTTCGCGATGTCCTTGAGTGTCACCCGCCGAGAATCGGCCATGTGTGTCCTCCCTCGTCCCGCTTACGACCCGACGGTCACGCCGCGCAGGTCCGGCTGGTTGCTCGGCACCGGTTCGAAGCCCCGCACCGTGCTGCGCAGACCGTAGGTACTGATCAGTGCGGCGGGGAAGATACCCACGGCGTCCTCCCAGATGATCTTGCAGGCCTGGGCGTAGAGGTCGTCTCGGGTGTCCTGGTCGGAGTTCTCGTGCGCCTGGCGCAGGATCTTGTCGAGCTCGGCGTTGCGGTAGCCCATCCGGTCGGCCGACGAGTCGTAGAGCCGGCCGAGGGTGAAGTCGGCGTCGCCCGTGGTCACCGTGTTGGTCTGCAGGTCCATGTCGAACTCCTTGGCGTTGAGCCGCCGCAGCCACTCCGCCTTCTCCAGGCTCTGCGGCTCGACCGTGACGCCGATCTTCGCCCACTCGGAGATCATCGCCTGCGCGAGCCCGTCGGCCAGCGGGCCGGTCTCGCTGAACCACATCAGCGAGGTGCGGAAGCCGTCACCGAGTCCCGCGTCCGCGAGGTCACGCTTCGCCGCGTCCGGGTCGTGGGGGTACGGCTCCTGTTCGGCATGGCCGAACGCGGTCGACGGGATCGGCGCGGTCATCACCTCGGCGCCGTCGCCGAAGAGGTCCCGCACGATCCCGGCGACGTCCACGGCCCGCCACATCGCCCGGCGCACGCGGGGGTCGTCGAACGGTGGCCGCCCGCAGTTGAACCAGTTGAAGTAGTAGACGTAGCTGGGCACGGTCTCCAGCGTGATCCCGTCGACGCCGGTCAGCTCGCGCAGCTGGTCCGGCGGAACCGGCCACAGGACGTCCAGGTCGCCGGTGCGCAGCGCGGTGATCTGGCTGGAGGTCTCCGGCAGGTACGGCAGGGTGACCTGTTCGAGCTTCGACCGGCCGCTCCAGTGGTCGACCGCGGTCAGCGCGAGCTCGTCGGCCGGGGTGAACGACTCGACCTTGAACGGTCCGCTGCCGACGGGCTTGGCGAAGAACCCCTCGGTGCTCATCTTGGCCGCGGGCAGGATGAACATCAGCGTCAGGTTGACCAGCATCGTGCCGAGCGGCCGCTCTGTGGCGATCCGCAGGGTGGTGTCGTCGGTGGCCTCGACCGAGGTCACCGTGGTCCACAGCGCGGACTGCGCGGTGTTGGCGTCCTTCACCCGCTCCAGCGAAGCCTTGACGTCCCGCGCGGTCAGCTTGGTGCCGTCGTGGAACGTCACGTCGTCGCGCAGCGTGAACACCCACGTGTTCTCGTCCGGCTGCTCCCACGACGCGGCCACCGCCGGCACGAGCTCCTCGCCGTTGCGGCGGACCAGCGTGTCGTAGATCAGCCGGCCGGCGAGCAGCGTCGCCTCGTCCACGCTGGACGGACCGTGCGGGTCGAGGTCGTTGATCGGCTGGACGAACGCCGCCCGCAGCGCCGCCTCCGCGCCGGCCTGGTCGCCGCCGCCGACGCTGCAGGCAGCCAGGTAGGCGCCGGCCAGGCCCATGCCGCTGATCTTGAGGAAACTACGCCGGTCGTAACTGGTCACCATGTGTCTCTCCAATGCTCAGCTCTTGAGCGTGAGGTAGATCAGCACCTTCGCCGACTGGTCGGCCCCCACCACGGATCCGCGGATCCGTAGCCACTGCCCGAACTCGCGCACGGGCCACGAGACCATTCCTTCCCCCGCCGCCACCTGCGGCGGGCACTCGGCGTCGCACCAGTGCAGCCCGTCCGGGGACACCTGCGTGGTGAGCACCAGTTTGGTGTCCGGTGTGGACGACTCGAGTACGCGCACGAACCATCGTGCCTCGGTGGCCCACCCTGTTTCGTACGGCTCGGTGGCGAACTCCCCGTCCAGGACGCGGTAACGCTCGAGCACCGCCGCTTGCGACTGTCGCATGAGGACCTACCAATCCACCGAGACGAGAACCGAGTCCAGGAACAGGAAGTTGCGGACCCCGGTGTGGGTACGGGCACTGACGTAGAAGTTGAGGAGGTTGTCCAGCGAGTCGTAGCGCTCCTCGTACACCGGCACGGGAACGTCGCGCATGTCGTACACGCGGTCGTTGACCTGCAGCTCGATGTTCTTCCGCGCCTCAGTGTCGATCACCCAGCGCAGGTAGTGCCAGTTGACCTTGGTCGGCACCTCGTTGTAGCAGAAGGACTGCGGCTCGCCGATCGAGCGCCAGTCCTGCGGGTTCGGCGCGGTGAAGTCGTCGGTGGCGCCCAGCTTCGCCTTGCCCTCCAGGTGCTCACGCGGGGTCGGCTCGGGCACCACCGGGTACATCCAGCGCCGGGTGAACCGGTTGTCCAGGTCGGTGTTCTGGTAGCGCACCACGGTGTGGTAGCGCTCGCCGCGGTCGTCGCAGATGTCGGTGGCCACGGTGAACGCGCCGAACTGCTGTTCGGAGGGATGGATGTTGCCGTCCCAGTCACCCGCGCCGGCCTGGGACGCCGCCTGGTTCTCCGCGGACGCGGCCTCGGCCTTGTAGGTGAAGTAGGTCTCGAACTGCACCCGGCCCTTCTTGGCCATCGTGAGCCGGCGGATGGCCACGGCGGTGTGGCCGGTCAGCGGCCGGGTGGCGACCTTGAGTGCGTAGTTGCCGGTCATCGCGCCGTGCGTGCCGACGTCGAAGAACGTGCACGAGCTCAGCTGCGGCGGCCGGAAGTCGCGCATGTGGTCGTCGACGGTGTCGAGGTTGCCCTCGCCGTCATGGTTTCCGATCAGCTCGGTCCAGCCGTGCGTGCCGGTGTCGAACTTGTCGAACACGAGGATGCGGGAGAGCGGGTTGTAGCGCGAGAGCGCCGGGTCCGCGTCCAGCATCGCCCGGCGCAGGTGTGCGGCCAGGTTCGCGTCGGTCGTGGGACTACCCAAGGGTGTCAGCTCCTGTGGAGATGGGGCGCAACACGGGGATGAACGTTCACGTGAGCGCTAACTGAAGTGCCGTGAACGTTAACTCCCGATCGCCAGCCTGTCAAAGACCACTTCGGACTGAACCGGTACCGAGGCCGGCCGCCCTTGACGCTGTCGCGACGGCGCAAGTAGCGTACGAATGAACGTTACCGGTAACGTTAACTTGAGCGTTCAATCGTGCGTCTCCCCGCACCATCGCCCCGCTCCGACGTCGCGGTTGACCCGGCCGTCGGCGCGTCCATCGCCTCGGTGAGGCCAGCCTCGCCGGACGGAAGGGAAAACCCATGCGTGTCAGAGCTTTGCTGTTGTCGACCGCGCTGGCCGCGGCGTTGGCCGCGGTGCCGTGGGGGGGGGGGGGGG
>DATABL010000308.1:0-14464 GCA_036259595.1 Actinophytocola sp. | reverse complement strand
CCAGGTCATAGCAGGTTGAGTTCCTCGAGGTCGGTCACCGGGTCGGTCAGCGAGCACGAGCCGTACGAGGCGAACATCGCGCGCACGGCCAGCTGCTCGTCCTCGGTCAGTGCCTGGGCCTCCGCGGCCAGCGCCTTGCCGTCGGTGGCCTCCAGGGCCTCGTGCACCTCCGGGCCGACGCCGCCGGTCGCGTGCACCCGGGCGGTGGCGACCAGCAGGTTCAGGAACCCGTGGTGGGTGAAGCCGGTCTCGGCGTCGGTGTGCCGGACGGCGTTGTGCAGGCCGGCGGTGGCCTTGAACGACGCGTTGCCGGCGTTGATCACCGACAGGAAGTCGGCGACCTCCGCGATGCTCGGGAAGTTCTCCCCGGACAGCCCGCCGCAGCGGAGCTTGGGCCAGCTGCCGTGCTCGATGACCCGCTCGATGCCGTGGAGCCACTCCGCTCCCCCGCGCCGCGGCTCGATCACCCGGATCACGTCCTCGGGGACGAACTCGGAGACCCGCTCCAGCCACACCTCGTCCACGTCGGACGGGGCGGGCATCTCGACCATCCGCAGCGCCAGCAGCTCCGCGCGCGACTCCACGATGGACAGCGCCTTCGGCACGCCGCCCAGCCCGGTGTCGATGACCAGCGAGAGCTCCACCGGTCGCGGTGGTCTCACCTTGATCAGGTCGGTGATCAGCTCCGGCAGCCGCGACGCCGGACACAGGAACAACCCGACCAGATCGGACCGGTCGTTGGTTCTGCCGTCCAGGTGCAGCCTTATCGCGTCGGGCATGGTGGCGTTGCCCGGCGGGAACAGGGCGGCGTCGTCGACGAGCCTCGCGAGGAGCGGCGGGACATCGCGTTGACCTTGCGGGGGCACGGGTGCGGCGCTTGACACGGCTGACACGCTAGTAGCGTATCGGCAACTGAACAAAGACGTTCGACATGCGGACACTTCGGAGGGGCGATGCCTTACTACCGCAGCGTCGGAGAGATCCCCCGAAAGCGGCACACCCAGTTCCGCTCTCCGGAGGGCGGGCTGTACGCCGAGGAGCTCATGGGCGTGGAGGGTTTCTCCTCCGACTCGGCCCTGCTCTACCACCGCCACCTGCCGACCGCGATCGTGAACGCCGAGATCGTGCCGGACCACCGCGGCGCGCTGACGCCCAACCACCCGCTCAAGCCCCGGCACTTCCGCAGCCAGGACCTCAAGGCGAACGGCGCGGCCGACGCGGTCACCGGCCGGCGCACGCTGTTCGGCAACAACGACGTGACCATCGCCTTCGCCGTCGCGACCGCGCCGAGCCCGCTGTACCGCAACGCCGCCGGTGACGAGCTGTTGTACGTGCAGACCGGCTCGGCGACCGTCGAGACGGTGTACGGAGCCCTGGACGTCGCCGAGGGTGACTACCTGGTGGTCCCCACCTCGACGACCTACCGGGTGCTCCCGCACGGCGAGGCACGGCTCTACGTCCTGGAGGCGACCGGGCACATCGGCCCGCCGAAGCGCTACCTGTCGACCAAGGGCCAGTTCCTCGAGCACTCCCCGTACTGCGAGCGCGACCTGCGCGGGCCGGGCGAGCCGCTGCTCGCGGACGGTACCGACGTGCCGGTGCTCGTCCGCCACCGCGCCGGGCTGACCCGGATGACCTACGCCAACCACCCGTTCGACGTGGTCGGCTGGGACGGCTGCCTGTACCCGTGGGTGTTCAACATCCGCGACTTCGAGCCGATCACCGGCCGCGTGCACCAGCCGCCGCCGGTGCACCAGACGTTCGAGGGGCCGAACTTCGTGGTCTGCTCGTTCTGCCCGCGCAAGGTCGACTACCACCCGCTCGCGGTCCCGGTGCCCTACAACCACGCCAACGTCGACTCCGACGAGCTGATGTTCTACGTCGGCGGCGACTACGAGGCGCGCAAGGGCTCCGGGATCGGGCTGGGCTCGCTGTCGTTGCACCCGTCCGGGTTCACCCACGGCCCGCAGCCGGGCGCGGCGGAGGCGTCGCTGGGCGCGGAGCGGTTCGACGAGACCGCGGTCATGGTCGACACGTTCCGCCCGCTCGACCTCGGCGAGGCGGCCGCCGACTGCGAGGACCCGGCCTACGCGTGGTCCTGGTCGGGGCGCGGCCCGAACGGGTGAACCCACGCGAATGTCATAACCGAAGGTTTCTCGTGAAACGGCCCACTCCTCCACACCGATGCTCCGGACAGTTCGCCCGATCGGGTGGCATTTCAGGATTGGGGTCGTCCGTTGCGCCTACGCCGTCGTTCCGCACGTCCACGCCTCGCCCGCCTAGCCGGGCTGCTCGCGGTCTGCCTGACCGCGGGGGTCGTCACCACCACGGTGTCCACCACCACCGCCGCCGCGGCGATCCCGCCCGGGTTCACCGACACGGCGGTGATCAGCGGCCTGTCGAGCCCGACCAACGCGGCGTTCGCGCCCAACGGCCGGCTGTTCGTCACCGAGAAGAGCGGCCTGATCAAGACGTTCGACTCGATCGCGGACACCACGCCCACGCTCACCGCCGACCTGCGCACCCAGGTGCAGGACTTCTGGGACCGCGGCCTGCTCGGCCTGGCGATCGACCCCCAGTTCCCCACCCGGCCGTACCTGTACGTGCTCTACACCTACGACGCCGTGCCGGGCGGCACCGCGCCCCGCTGGGGTGACGCCTGCCCGAGCCCGCCGGGCGCGACCGAGGACGGCTGCGTGGTCACCGGCCGGCTGTCCCGGCTGACGATCGCCCCGAACGGCGTGGCCACCGGCCCGGAGCAGGTGCTGCTCACCGACTGGTGCCAGCAGTACCCCAGCCACTCGATCGGCACCGTGACCTTCGGCCCGGACGGCGCCCTCTACGTGGGCGGCGGCGACGGCGCGAGCTTCAACTTCGCCGACTGGGGCCAGCGCGGCAACCCGTGCGCCGACCCGCCGAGCCCGGCCGGGGTGAACCTGTCGCCGCCGGACGCCAAGGGCGGCGCGCTGCGGTCGCAGTCGGTGCGCCGGCCGGCCGGCGAGCCGGTGACGCTGGACGGCACGATCAGCCGGATCGACCCGGACACCGGTGCCGCCATGCCCGGCAACCCGTTCGCCGGCAACCCCGACCCGAACGCGCGCCGGGTGATCGCCTACGGCATGCGCAACCAGTTCCGCTTCGCCTTCCGCCCCGGCACCGACGAGATCTGGGCCGGCGACGTCGGGTGGAACGTGTGGGAGGAGATCAACCGGATCACCGACGCCAACGACGGCGTGGCGGAGAACTTCGGCTGGCCCTGCTACGAGGGCACCGGCCGGCAGTCCGGGTACGACGGTCCGAACCTGAACGTCTGCGAGTCGCTGTACTCCGGCGCCGGGCAGACCGGGCCGTACCACGCCTACCGGCACGCCGACCAGGTCGCACCCGGCGACGGCTGCCCGACCGGCGGCTCGTCGGTCAGCGGCATCGCGTTCGAGTCCGACAGCAGCTACCCGGCCGCCTACGACGGCGCGCTGTTCTTCTCCGACAGCTCCCGCGGCTGCATCTGGGCGATGCAGACCGGCGCGAACGGGCTGCCCGACCCGGGCAGCATCGTGCCGTTCGTGACCGGGGTGAACATCCCGGTGCAGGTGCTGACCGGACCGGGCGGCGACCTGTACTACGTCGCGCTCGGCGCGGGCCAGCTGCGCCGGGTGAGCTACCCGACCGGCACCAACCACGCGCCGACCGCGGTCGCCACCGCCGACCCGGCCTCCGGCGCGGCCCCGCTCCCGGTGACCTTCAGCGGCCTCGGCTCGTCGGACCCGGACGCGGGCGACACCCTCACCTACGCCTGGGACCTCGACGGCGACGGCGCCTACGACGACTCGACGTCACCGGAGCCGCAGTGGACGTACGTGAGCCAGCAGGCCGTCGACGTGGGCCTGCGGGTGACCGACGAGGGCGGGCTGACCGACACCGACACCGTGCGGGTCACGGTCGGCGACCCGCCGAGCCAGGACCCGGTGGTCACGATCGACGACCCGACCACGGCGTTGCGGTGGGCGGTCGGCCAGACGGTGCCGTTCGCCGGCCGGGCGGGCGACGCGCAGGACGGCGACCTGCCGGCGTCGGCGCTGGACTGGCAGCTGACGCTGCAGCACTGCACGTCGCCGACGAGCTGCCACGCGCACAACGTGCGGTCGTTCGACGGGGTGGCGTCCGGCAGCTTCGTGGCGCCGGACCACGAGTTCCCGTCGTACCTGGACCTGACGCTGACCGCGACCGACTCGGACGGCAACACCGGCTCGTCGACCGTGCGGCTGGACCCGCGGACGGTGGAGCTGACGTTCACGTCCAGCCCGAGCGGCGCCGAGTTGACGGTCGGCACGGTGACCGAGACGGCGCCGTTCACCCGGACGCTGATCGTGGGGTCGAACAACTCGATCGTCGCGCCGACCCCGCAGCGGCTGCTGCTGGGCCTGCAGTTCCGGTTCGCGAACTGGTCGGACGGCGGGGCACGCAGCCACAACATCGTCGCCCCGTCCACCGCGACGACCTATCGAGCGAACTACCAGCTCTGCCTGTTCACGTGTTGAGGAACTTAGGTTAGCCTAAGTGATGTGACGGACCGACCGCCGATCCCCGGCGCCGACGAGCGCGCCAGGACCATCGCCGCGCGTGGACCCGCGACCCTGCTGGCACCGGCCGACGCCGGGGGCCAGCAGGAGCGGGTCGCGCCGCTGCTGCACCACGTGCACCCGGACGCGTCGGTGACGGTGCTGCTGCCCGACGGGCACCCGCTGGCCGGCGAGGTGACCGTGGTCGAGCTGGTCGACCTGGCCCCGGTGCCGCTGCGCGAACCGGCGCGGGGGCTGCTGTGGATCACCGGCCGGTTGGTGGCGCTGCCCGAGCCGGCCGCGCGGGAGCGGGCGGTGGAGCTCGCGGCCGAGAAGCCCGACCCACGCCTGCTCGACCTCGGCCACGGCGCGACGCTGCTGTCGGTGGAGCCGCTGTCGCTGGTCGTGGCCGACGCGGACGGCACGCACCCGCTGACACCGGCACGTTTCGCCGCGGCCGAGCAGGACCCGTTCTGCCACCAGGAGGCGGGCTGGCTGCGGCACCTGGAGCTGTCGCACACCGAGGTCCTGCACACGCTGCGCCGGCACCTGCCGGACGAGTTGCGGGGCGGTCACCTGCGCCCGCTCGGCCTGGACCGGCTGGGCCTGCGACTCCGGGTCGAGACGATCGACGGCGACCACGACGTGCGGCTGGCGTTCGAGCGGCCGATCAGGACGCAGCGGGAGCTGTCGGTCGAGCTGCGGCGCATGGTCGGCTGCCCGTTCCTGGCGATGAGCCCGGGCCGGCACTCGGCCGAGTAGCGCCGGGTCAGGCCAGCTCGGGTGGGAAGCCGCCGGTGGCGATGGGGCCCCAGCGGGTGATGGTGACGCGGATCAGGCACTTGCCCTGGCGGCGCATGGCCTCGCGGTACTCGTCCCAGTCGGGGTGTTCGCCGGAGATCACGCGGAAGTAGTCGACCAGGGGCTCGACCGCCTCGGGGAGGTCCAGGACCTCGGCGGTGCCGTCGAGCTGGACCCAGGGGCCGTCGAAGTCGTCGGACAGGACCAGGGCGGAGACCGCCGGGACGCGGCGGGCGTTGCGGGTCTTGGCGCGTTGGGGATAGGTCGCGACGACCAGGCGGCCCTCGGGGTCCAGGCCGCAGGTGACCGGGGACAGCTGCGGACTGCCGTCGGTGCGGGTGGTGGTCAGGACGGCGTGGTGGCGGGGGCGGACGAACTCCTCCATGGCCGCGCGGTCCACGCGGTCGGCGGTGGCGATTCTCGGCACTCGTCCACCCTACGACTCCGGGTAGCGTGCCGCCGTGATCTCGTTGCGAGCCTGGTTGGCACCCGAACGGCCGACCACCCCGGTCGCCGACCCACGCGAGCGGCGGGCGATCGTCGTCGAGCTGGTGATCGTGTTCACCGTGACGCTGGGGCTGGCCGGGTTGCGGAGTCTGCTCTCGCTGCTCGACGCCCTGCTGCGGCCGGAGCCGTTGGCCGAGCAGCAGGTCGCGATCAACGTGCCGCAGGCCGAGCTCGGGCTGCTCGACCTGTTGCGGCAGCTGCTCGGCGCCGCCCAGTTGTTCGCGTGGGGGGCGTTGGGGGTCTACCTGCTGTGGCGGAGCGGGACGCGGCTGCGGGAGATCGGACTGGACCGGCGGCGGCGGGGGCGGGACGCGCTGGCCGGGGCGGGGCTCGCCGCGCTGATCGGGATCCCGGGCCTCGGGTTCTACTTCCTCGCCCGCGCGGTCGGAGCGAACCTGACGGTGCTGCCCTCGACCCTGGACGACAGCTGGTGGCGGCCGATCGTGCTGACGGTCGCGGCGGCGGCGAACGCGTGGGCCGAGGAGGTGCTGGTCGTCGGGTACGTGATCACGCGGTTGCGCCAGCTCGGGCTGCACGAGAACGCCTCGCTGGTCGTCGCGGCCGTGGTGCGCGGGTCATACCACCTGTACCAGGGGTTCGGGGGGTTCGTCGGGAACGTGGTCATGGGGCTGGTCTACGGGCGGTACTGGCAGCGCACCAACCGGCTCTGGCCGCTCGTGCTCGCGCACACGCTCATCGACGTGGTCGCGTTCGTCGGGTACGCGCTGCTGCGCGGAACCGTCTCCTGGCTGCCGTAGCGGGCAGAATGGGTCCCGATGGGCGACCTCGACGAGTACCGCAGGAAGCGCGATCCGGGACGCACCCCGGAGCCCGTGCCGGTCGAGGGCGCCCTGCCGACCGGCAACGACGACACCTTCGTCATCCAGGAGCACCACGCCACCCGGCTGCACTGGGACGTGCGGCTCGAACGCGACGGGGTGCTGGTGTCGTGGGCGGTGCCGAAGGGCCTGCCGGACGTGCCGGGCGACATCCGGCTCGCCGTGCACACCGAGGATCACCCGATGGAGTACGCCACCTTCTCCGGGGAGATCCCGAAGGGTGAGTACGGCGGCGGCCGCATGTTCATCTGGGACCGGGGCCGGTACGAGACCCTCAAGTGGTCCGACCGCGAGGTCGCGGTCGTCTTCCACGGCGAGCGCGCCCAGGGCCGGTACACGTTCTTCCGCAGCGGCCGCGAGGGCCGGGACTGGATGGTCCGCCGCTCCGAACCACCGCTGGATCCGGGGTTCGCGCGGCTGCCCGAGCTGGTCGAGCCGATGCTGGCCTCGCCGGGCACGCTGCCGACCGCCGACGACCCGGCGGACTGGGCCTACGAGTTCAAGTGGGACGGGGTGCGCGCGCTCGCCCGCGTCGAGGGCGGTCGGCTGGTGCTGCACTCCCGCAAGGGCAACGACATCACCGTCACCTACCCGGAGCTGCGGCTGCTCGGCGAGGAGCTCGGCTCGACCCAGGTGTGGCTGGACGGCGAGATCGTCGCGCTCGTCGACGGGCGGCCGAGCTTCCCCGCGCTCCAGCAACGCATGCACGTGCAGAACGACCGGCAGGCACGCAACCTGGCCAACAGCGTGCCGGTCACCTACCTGGTGTTCGACGTGCTGCACCTCGACGGGCGCTCGTGCCTGGACCTGCCCTACACGCGGCGGCGTGAGCTGCTGGAGGAGCTGGAGCTGCGCGGGCCGCACTGGAACACCTCGCCGAGCTTCGTCGGCGACGGGCCCGCCGTGGTGGAGACCGCGCACGAGCAGGAGCTGGAAGGCGTGATCGCCAAGCGCCGGTCGTCGCGGTACTACCCCGGCCGGCGGTCCGCCGACTGGGTGAAGATCACCGAGGTGCTCACGCTCGAGGTGCTCATCGGCGGCTGGCGGCCGGGCGAGGGCCGGCGCTCCGGGATGATCGGCTCGCTGATGCTGGGCGTGCCGACCGACGGCGGCGTCCGCTACGTCGGCCAGGTCGGCACCGGCTTCACCGACGACGCGCTCGACGCCCTGCTGGAGCGGCTCACCCCGCTGGTGCGGGACGGCTCGCCGTTCGCCGACGAGGTGCCGCGCGACCGGGCGAAGGGCGCGACCTGGGTGACCCCGGAGGTCGTCGGCGAGGTGGAGTTCCGCAACTGGACGCCGGACGGGCGGCTGCGGGCGCCGTCCTGGCGGGGCCTGCGCTCGGACAAGGACCGGGCGGACCTGGAGCCCGAGCCCCTGCCGGACGCCGAACCCGAGGAGCCGCCGGTGGTGGTCGAGGAGCCGCCGGAGCCCCAGCCGCAGAACGTGCTGGTGGAGGTCGAGGGCCGGCGGCTGCGGCTGTCGAACCTGGACAAGATGCTCTACCCGGAGGCCGGGTTCAGCAAGGCCCGGGTGATCGACTACTACAGCCGGGTCGCCCCCGTGCTGCTCCCCCACCTGCGCGACCGCCCGGTGACGCTGCGCCGCTGGCCGGACGGGGTGACCGGGCAGCCGTTCTACGAGAAGAACACCGCCCGGCACGCGCCGGACTGGATGCGCAAGGTCCGGGTGGAGACGCCGGGCAGCACCCGCGGCTACGAGACGCTGGACTTCGTGGTGCTCACCGACCTGCCGTCACTGGTGTGGTCGGCCAACATGGCCGCCCTGGAGCTGCACATCCCCCAGTGGACCGTCGACGCGGACGGCGAGCGGCGCACCCCGGACCTGCTGGTGTTCGACCTCGACCCCGGCCCGCCGGCGACGATCGTCGAGTGCTGCCGGGTCGCGCTGCGGCTGCGGGAGGTGCTCGCCGACCACGGCCTGGACGCCGTCGCGAAGACCAGCGGCTCCAAGGGCATGCAGCTCTACGCGCCGATCACCACCAGCGCGGTGGAGCGCACGTCGGAGTACGCGAAGGCGGTCGCCGAGCACCTGGCGCGCGAGGACCCGAAGCTCGTCGTCGCCCGGATGGCGAAGGACCTGCGGCCGCGCAAGGTGTTCATCGACTGGAGCCAGAACAACCGGTACAAGACCACGGTCGCCCCGTACTCGCTGCGCGGCCGCGCGGCCCCGACCGTGTCGACCCCGATCACCTGGGCCGAGGTGGAGTCCTGCCGTCACCCGGGCGACCTGGTCTTCACCACCGACGCCGTGCTCACCCGGATCGACGAGCACGGCGACCTGCTGTCCCCGCTGCTGACCGAGGACCGGCCGGCGCTGCCGGAGCTCTAGGTACGCTCGCCGGGTGACCGCACAACCAGCCTCCGACCTGGCCGCGCACGACCTGCCGGCTCCCAGGGTGGACAGCGAGGTGGGGCCGCTGCGCGCGGTCCTGCTGCACCGGCCCGGCGCCGAGCTCAAGCGGCTGACCCCGCGCAACAACGACCAGCTTCTGTTCGACAGCATCCCGTGGGTCGACCGGGCCCAGGAGGAGCACGACGCGTTCGCCGAGACGCTCGTGTCCCGGGACGTCGAGGTGATGCTGCTGGCCGACGCGCTGGTGACCGCGCTGACCGACGAGCGGGCGCACGCCGCGGCCGCCGACACCGCGGTGGACCGCCGCCGGGTCGGGCACGAGCTGGCCGACGCGCTCGGCTCGCACCTGTCCTCGCTGGACAGCGCCGCGCTGGCGGACGTGCTGACCGCCGGCATGACGTTCGAGGAGCTGCCGGCCGCGGAGGGCGCGTCGCTGGTGCGCCGGATGCACCACCCGCACGACTTCGTCGTCGACCCGCTGCCGAACCTGCTGTTCACCCGCGACTCGTCGGTGTGGATCGGGAACCGGGTGGCGATCGCGTCGCTGGCCATGCCGGCGCGCGACCGGGAGACCGCGCTGCTGGACCTGATCTACGCCTACCACCCGCGGTTCCGGGCCGCCGGCCGCGCGTACGGGGCGCACTCGGCGCCGGTCGAGGGCGGCGACGTGCTGCTGCTGGCGCCCGGGGTGCTGGCGATCGGCGTGGGCGAGCGGACCACGCCGGCGGGCGCGGAGTCGCTCGCCCGGTCGGTGTTCGCCGACGGGCTCGCGCACACGGTGCTGGCGGTGCCGATCGTGCAGGACCGGGCGACGATGCACCTGGACACCGTGTGCACGATGGTCGACCGGGAAGCCGTGGTGATGTACCCGGCGGTCCGCGACACGCTGGTCGCCTACCCGCTGCGCCCCGGCCCGGACGGTTCCCACGGCGGTGGCGTCGCGGTGTCCGGGCCGGTGCCCTTCCTGGACGCCGCCGCCGAGGCGATGGGCATCGAGCGGCTGCGGGTGATCGACACCGGCCTCGACCCGGTCACCGCGGAACGCGAACAGTGGGACGACGGGAACAACACGCTCGCGGTCGCGCCGGGCGTGGTGGTGGCCTACGAGCGGAACGTGGAGACCAACGAGCGGCTCGAGGCCGCGGGCGTCGAGGTGCTGCGCATCCGCGGCTCCGAGCTGGGCAGCGGCCGGGGTGGCCCGCGCTGCATGTCCTGCCCGATCACCCGCGCCGCACTCTGATCCGTCAGGGCGCGTCCGGGTCGAGCCGTTCCAGGGTGGGCGTGTCCATGTCGGGCAGGTCGGGGGGCTTGGGCGGCTCGTCGTCGCCACAGCCCGCGAGGGCCAGCAGTGCCGCTGCCGCGCCCAGCACGGTGAGCAGTCGGCGGATCCGTTCGGTAAGGGTGTTCACGGCGATCACGCTAGGACGACCGCGACCGCCGTGATGTCCGGCGAACGCCCTACAGGTCAGGCGGGGCGAGGCGGTGGTAGACGGCCAGGTCGTCGAAGTCGGTCTCGCCGACGGGGAAGGCGGCGGGCTCGGTGGCGATGTGCGTGTAGCCGGCGCGTTCGGCGGCGTACCGGGACGCGGTGTTGCTCGCCGCCGTGGACAGGGAGACGCGGCGCTTGCCGAGGCCGCCGTCGGCGGTCGGGCGCAGGCTCCACTCGGTCATCGCGGTCAGTGCCTCGGTCAGGTAGCCCCTGCCGCGGGAGTCCGGGTGGGTCGTGTAGCCCGCCCGGACCGCGGTGTCGTCCGGGCCGCCCAGGTCGAACAGCTGGATGTAGCCGACGAGCCGGTCGGTCTCCCGATCGGCGACGGCCCAGTCGTACCGTTCGCCGCGGGCACCCGCCTCCCACGCCCGGTGCAGTGCCTGCTCACCGGTCCGCAACTCGCGGATCTCGCGCACCCGGCCGCCGAAGTGGCGGCTCCGCTCGTCGAGAAACCCCTCGGCGAAGCGGTCGGCGTCGGTGGCGGCGAACGGGCGCAGCCGCAGCCGCTCGGTCTCCAGCACCGGCGGGACGAGCCAGTCGTGCCGCGGCGACAGCTGCTCGCCGGCGCGCACCGAGCCGACCCAGCCGTCCTTGCGATCGCCGCGTTGGAGCAGCAGGCCGGGGACCATCCCGTCGACGCCGAAGCCGCACGCCCACGCGACCCGGCGGGACGCCCAGTTGCCGACCTCGGCGTACCAGGTCACCACCCGCAGACCCTGCGTCTCGAAGCCCCAGCCGACGAGCAGCCGAACAGCGGTGGCGGCCACCCCGCGCCCGCGCACGCCGGGGTGCAGGCCGAAGGCGACCTCCGCGACGTCGTCGCCGCGGATCCGCAGGCTCACCGTGCCGCCGAAGCGCCGTGTCCCGTCGGAGTGCGGGGCCTCGACGGCGAACGCCAGCTCGGTGCCGTCGGTCCAGCCGGCGGGCACGATCTTCGTCGCGAAGTGCACGGCGTCGTCGCGGGAGAACGGCACCGGAACCGTCGTCCAGCGGACGCTCAGCGGGTCCGTGCACTGCTCCACCATGGCGTCCACATCGGACGGCTCGTGGGCGCGCAGGGTGACCTCGCCGTCGGCGAGGGTCGGGACGTCGTCGGGGAAGACGAGGGTGCCGGCCATGACCACATGGTCGACGGCCGGCACCCGGGTCGCAACGCGTTTACCCCTCCCGCACGCCCGGTTCGCCGTCCAGCACGGTGAACCGCCGGTGCACCGCGCGCGAGACCCGCGCCGGGTCGGGTTCGGAGATCGACGACAGCCGCATGAACTCCGCCGACAGCCGCGAGGCGTTCGCCGTCACCCGGACGTACCCGCGCTGGTTGCCGACGTAGTTCAGGTGCGGCCCGTTGTCCACGTAGTCCGGCGGCGGGTCGCTGGACCCCGGGTTGCCGCCGGAGGTGACCGACGACGTCACCAGCTCCGCTCCGACGTACGGCGAGTCGGTGTCGAAGTAGTTGAGCCGCAACGAGTTCGCCCAGTGCCGGTGCACGTCGCCGGTGAGCACCACCGGGTTGCGCACCTGCCGGTCGACCCAGCCCTGGGTGATCCGCTGCCGGGACGCCTGGTAGCCGTCCCACGCGTCCTCGCTGAGGTCGCAGGTGGACGACGAGCCGTCGTCGTCCCGCGAGGCGAAGAACACCTGCTGTCCCAACAGGTCCCAGCGACTGCCGCCCTGGGCGAGCCCGTCGAGCAGCCACTGCTCCTGCGCGGCCCCGGTCAGCGTGCGGTCGTCGCGGCGGATCTCCGAGCAGTCGCCGTTCGGGGCCTGCTTCCAGCGGTACTGCCGGGTGTCCATCATGTGGAAGCGGGCGAGGGTGCCCCACTGGAACCGGCGGTACAGCGGGATCGCCGGGGAGGTCGGCTTCATCGCCTTCGGCAGCGGCATGTTCTCCCAGTACGCCTGGAACGACGCCTGCTTGCGGGTCGCCGGCCAACCCGATCCGCTGCCCCACCAGTTGTTCGCGAGCTCGTGGTCGTCGAACACCACCAGCCACGGCGCCGCCGCGTGCGCGGCCTTCAGGCCGGGGTCGAGCTTGGTCTGGGCGTAGCGCAGCCGGTACTCGTCGAGGTTGTTCACCTCGTCGAAGTCGACGTAGCCGCGGACGGTGTCGTCCCGACCGGACTGCTTCTCGTACATGTAGTCGCCGAGGAACAGGACCAGGTCCGGGTCGTCCTGGGCCATGAAGTGATGCGCGTGGTACCAGCCCTCCTCGAAGTGCTGGCAGGACGCCATCGTGAACTTGACACTGGAGGGTGTCGAGCCGGCCGCGGGCGCGCTGCGGGTGCGGCCGACCGGCGAGATGAAGCCGTCGGCGCGGAAGCGGTAGAAGAACTCCGCGCCAGCCGCCAGGCCGCGCGGTTCGGCGTGCACGCTGTGCCCCTCACCGGGGACCGCCTGCTCGGTGCCGCTCGCGACGACGTTGCCGAACGCCTCGTCGGTGGCGACCTCCCACTCGACGGCGACGGTGCGGCTGCCCATGCCGCCGCCGACGTCCAGTGGCCGGGACGCGAGGCGGGTCCACAGGACCATGCCGTCGGAGCGGGGCTCGCCGGACGCGACGCCGAGTCCGAACGGGTCGCCGGCGGCGGCGACCCGCGGGCCGGACGAGGCGGCGCCGGCGAGGTTGGGTACGGCGACCGCGCCCGCGGCGGCGAGGCCGGAGACGATGAACAGCCGTCGGTTCAGCTTGGTCATGCCGGGCCTCCTCAGGCGAGGTCGGTGATGGTCGGGCCGCAGGTGTTCCGCAGGATCTCCCGGGGGCCGTACTCGCCGAGGCAGGCGCGGTAGGTGACCCAGCTGCCCTCGGCGAACTCGAGGTTCGCGGTGACCGACGTGCCGTTGCCGTTCGAGTTCCAGACCAGGTGCGGCCCGGAGCCGTCCGGCAGCCAGTACAGGGCGACCGCGGAGTGGCCGTCAGGGTCCTGGTCGTAGACCCGGAACACCTCCCCGTAGGACTGGAAGGTGACCCGGCCGGCACAACCGCTGCCCGAGGTGCACCGCTCGCTGTCCGCGCCCGCGGTGCCTCCGCCGGTCAGCAGGAGCGCACCGGTCGCGAGGGCGACCAGCGCGGACCGACGCAAGACTGCCATGTGCTTCCCTCCCTGCTGCGTAGTTGGTCAATTACGAACAGACAGGACGGAACGTACCGCAGATCCGCCCAATTAGGAACGCCTTACCTGAATTGAATTCAGCAAGGCTTGCCTAAATTGCGGGAAATAGCACGCGGAACTGTTCTCGGGTATTATTGAATTCATGTCGAAGACGCGCAATCTTTCGAAGTTCAACGCGATGCTGGCCGAGCAGGTGCGGCACGAGTTCACGGCATCGCAGCAGTACGTGGCCCTGGCGGTGTGGTTCGACGGGCAGGACCTGCCCCGGCTCGCCAAGCACTTCTACCGGCAGTCGCTGGAGGAGCGGAACCACGCGATGATGATCGTGCAGTACCTGCTCGACAACGACCTGCCGGTCGCCATTCCGGGTGTCAACGAGGTGCGCAACGACTTCGCCGCCGCCGCGGACCTGATCGAGCTGGCGCTCACGCAGGAGAAGGAGGTCACCGACGAGATCATCCGCCTCGCCAAGACCGCCCGCGACGAGGACGACTACAAGGGCGAGCAGTTCATGCAGTGGTTCCTCAAGGAGCAGGTCGAGGAGGTGGCCCAGATGACCACGCTGCTCAACGTGGTCCGGCGGGCCAACGGAAACCTGTTCGACGTCGAGAACTACCTGGCCCGCGAGACGGTCGGCGACGCCGGCGACGACCCGGTAGTGCACCTCGCGGCCCGGCGGCAGGTGGTCGAGCCGCAGCTGCCCGGTGCCGTCGGTGGCGGGGGTGAGGACCGGGCCGCGCAGCCGGCGGGTGTGCCGGAACGACCGGTCGCCGGAGAGTTCGA
>DATABL010000307.1:0-5608 GCA_036259595.1 Actinophytocola sp. | reverse complement strand
GCACGGGATGCTGGCACCGGCCTGACACCGGCGGCAACTTCCGGACAGCACGGTGCCGATCACCCCGCGCACGCGCTATACGTCGGGGTGACGCGACGACGCCTGAGCTCACCAGCCGCGGTTGCGCATGATGCGTCTCCTTCCGGGCGTCGGTCGCGTCACCCCGACGTATAGCGCGTGCGCGGGGTGATCGGCACCGTGCTGTCCGGAAGTTGCCGCCGGTGTCAGGCCGGTGCCAGCATCCCGTGCCGCACGAGGTCGCGGACGGTCGACAGCGCCGACGCCGGGTCGATCTCGCCGTAGGCCAGGCCCAGCAGCGCCAGCAGGTCCGCCAGCGGCAGCGCGCCGCGACAGCCGGCGAGCAGCCGCGTGGTCGCCTCGTCGACCTCGTGCTGCCAGCCGGGGCCGTCGGTGCGGTGCAGCCGGCGCACGACCGCCGCCCAGCCGTCCTCCCCGGGCGCGGACACCTCCTCCAACACCACGGTCGGCGGCACGGTGAAGCGGGTCGCCAGGAGCTCGTCGCCGTGCGCGCGCAGCCAGGCGACGTTGTCCAGCCACCGGGACGTCTCCGGGCCCAGCGGATCGTCGTAGGCGTGCCGCAGGTCCTCGCACACGACCTCGGTGTCGGCCTCGTCCGTGCGGCGCAGGGTGACGTAGCCGAAGCCGACGCCCTCGACCGCGTCGGCGGCGAACCAGTCCAGCCAGGCCGACGCCTTCTCCTGGCCCTCCGCCGAGCGCGGGTCGATGCCGGCGTCCCGCAGCCACGTCCCCACGTACAGGGCCGGGTCGGCGACGTCGCGCTGGACGAACCAGGCGTCCACGCCGGGCGGCAGCCAGGACGCGACCCGCTCGCCCCAGTCCTCGCCGCGGCGGTGCAGCCAGGACGCGAGCAGCTGGCCGACGCCGCCCTCGGTGAGGTGCTCGGGCATCCGCCGCACGACCAGCGCGCTGGCGCCGTCGCCGGCCAGGCCGGAGTCGCGGTAGACGTAGTCCACCCGCGGCGGGCCGACCACGAACGGCGGGTTGCACACCACCTGGTCGAACCGCCGGCCCGCGACCGGGTCGAACCACTCGCCGCGTAGCAGCTCGACGTCCAGCTCGTTGAGCCCGAACGTGCCCCGGGCCAGGGCGAGCGCCCGCGGGGACAGGTCGGTGGCGGTGAGCCGGCTCGCGTGCGTGCTCGCGTGCAGCGCCTGGACCCCGCAGCCGGTGCCGAGGTCGAGCAGCGAGCCGACCGGGCGGCGGGCGGTGGCGCGGGCGAGGTTGACCGAGGCGTGCCCGACGCCGAGCACGTGGTCCTCGCCGACCGCGGCGCCGCGCTGGTCGGAGTCGAGGTCGGCGACCACCCACCAGTCGTCCTGGTACGGGCGGATGTCCAGGCCGGCGCGGCCGTCCGGGGTGACGATCTCGTTCGCGAGCGCGTCGGCCAGGGCGACCGGTCCGAGCGCGGCCCGCACCGCCGGCTCCGGCTCGGTGTCGCCGAGCAGGAACAGGCGGATCAGCGTGCCGAGGTCACCGGCGTCGCGCGAGGCGCGGCGGGCGGGCTCCGGCTCGCCCCGGCCGAGCGCGGCGTGGGCCTGCGCGCCGAGGACGTCGACGACTCCGGCCGCGGTGTAGCCGGCGGTCAGGAACGCCTCGCGCAACCGCGCGCACAGGTCGGGAGACAGATCGGGGTGCACGAGGGCACATGATCTCAGTCCTGGTCGGTGTCCATTCCGCCGGCGCCGCCGCGGTCCTCGGGCACCGACTCGTCCGGTGGGTCGGGCGCGGGGTCGTCGGCGTAGGTCGGCTTGGTGTGCTCGCCGGCGAAGTCGTCGTCCTCCAGCTCGCTCTCCGCCGTCTCGCGATCGATCTCCGGTCCTCGGGACACGCGGCCTCCCGTGCGGGTCAGTCCGGCGGTTCGGCCGGTTCGGGGTTGTCGGCGGGCTCGCGGCGTTCCGCGTGCTCGCGCGGGTCGGGCTCCACGCCCTCCGGCCCGAAGCCGGGCGCGGGTTCCGGGGCGCCGCGGCCGGGGTCGGCGGCCGGGATGTCCTGGTCGCCGGCGTCCCGGTGTGGCTCGAACGGGGTCGTGGTCATGTCAGGTGTTCCGCTTGGTGAGTGCGTCGCGCATCTTGTCGATCAGGCCGACGCCCGGGCCGAGGATCTTGTTCGCCGGGGGCTTGTCCGGGGCCGACGGGTGCGGCCGGGTCGGCGCCATCCGCTTGGCCCGCTCGAACTTCTCGCCCAGGTCGCGCAGGTCCTGCTGGCTGCAGGCCTTGCGCAGCTTCGGCAGCAGGTCCTCCTCCTCGTCCTTGAGGTGGTGGCGGATGTCGGCGATGAGCGTGTCGACCCGCTCGGTGAACTTCGGGTCGGTGGCGTCGGTGTTCTCGATCTCCTTCATCACCTGCTCGGCCTCGGCGTGCTCCTCGAGCTCGTGGTCGGCGATCTTGTCACCGTCCGGCAGCACCTTGCGCGCGGTCGGGTAGAGGTACTCCTCCTCGGCGACGGAGTGGCGGACCAGCTCGGCGATCACGTGTTCGACGAGCTCGCGGCGCATGCGCGCGTCCCCGCTGGCCTCGATCTCGTCGAACACCGCCTCGAACTCGCGGTGGTCGGCGACGATGGCGTCGACGAGGTCCTGGTGCTTCGTGGTGGTCACGGTCGTCCCTCCTGGGTTCGGGTCCGCGACCCGATTACCCGAACGACAGCGGGGTATGCGCCAGACATGAACCTGACCGCTTTGCGCAAGACCCTGGACCACCGGGGCCCGTTCGCCTCCGTCCACCTCGACGCCTCCCACGACACCGAGGACGCGGCCAAGGTCACCGAACTGCGGTGGCGGGCCGTGCGCGAGGAGCTCACCGAACGGGACACCCCCGACCCGACCCTCGGCGCGCTCGAGGACGCGCTCGACCGGGCCCCACCCGCGGGCCGCGCCGGCCGCCTGCTCGTCGCCGCCGGCGACGCGGTGCTCGTCGACGAGTACCTGCCCGCGCCGCCGGCCCAGCCGGTGGTGCGGGTGTCGGCACTGCCCTACCTGCTGCCCCTGGCCGACTGGAGCCGCCGCGACGTGCCGTACGTGGTGGTGAGCGTCGACCGGACCGGTGCCGAGGTGCGGGCCGTGCGGGCCGACGGCAGCACGCACACCGAGGACGTCGAGGGCCGGGAGCACCCCGTGCACAAGGTGCGGGGCGCCGGGATGGCCCACCGCAACGTCCAGCGCCACACCGAGGAGACCGTCAAGCACAACATCGGCGAGGTGGCCGAGGAGGTGGCCCGGCAGGTCCGGAACACCGACGCCCAACTGCTGGCGCTCGCCGGCGATCCGGAGGCCAGGACACGGCTGCGCGAGGCGCTGCCCGCCGAGTGCCGGGAGATCGTCGCCGAGATCGAGCACTCGCGGGTGGCCGACCCGACCCACGACACCGTCGAGCGCGACGTGGCCGACCTGCTCGCCGAGCAGCGCCGCGTCGAGCAGGACCGGGTGCTGGAGCGGTTCCGCGCGGGCGGCGGCCACGGGCTGGCCGTGCAGGGCCTGGCCGCCACGACCGCGGCCCTGCGCGAGGCCAACGTGGAGGTGCTGCTGGTCGACGCGCGGGCCGTCGGCGACGCGACCGTGTGGGCGGGCACCGACCCCACGATGGTCGCCACCGACCGGGCCGACCTGCACCGGATCGGCGTCTCCGAACGGCTCGACGCCCGCGCCGACGAGGCGCTCCCGGCCGCGGCCCTCGCCTCCGGCGCGGAGATCGTGGCGGCCACCGGCGACGAGCCGGCACTGGAGCTCGCCGGCGGCGTCGGCGCCATCCTCCGCCACACCTGAGAGGTGACGTGATGACCCAGCTCAACACCTTCGTCCTGGACCGGCTCGCCGAGGACGAGAGCCGCTTCGCGGCCGGCGAGCTGCCGCTGATCGACGTGGCCGAGCGGCGCGGCCGCATCCGCGTCATGCGCACCGACGACGGCGCCGGGCTGCTGATCGCCGCCGACCCGGTCGAGACGCCGGAGGAGCGCGTGCCGGTCCCGTTCCCGGAGAAGGCGGAGCTCATCCGCCGGGAGGCCGGCGCGGGCGCCGACGGCGACGTGCTCGGGCTCGTCGCCGCGGTCTACGACGCCCACCCCGACTGGCACGAGGAGTGGCGCCCGACCTCGACCGCGTGAGGCCGGGCGCCGATCGGGTCAGCCCGCTCGGTACGGGCCCACGTCGGGTGCCCGCGTGACCCGCGCGCCGGCGACGGCGGGTTCCTCGGTCGCCGGGCAGGACAGGCCGCGCTCGGGCACGGTCAGCTCGATCAGGTAGGCCTCCACGGCGTCGTTGACGCACTCGCTCGGGCCACCGTCGCCGTACGCGGTGTGACCCCAGCCCTCGTAGGTGATCAGGTGCGCGCCGCTCTGCCGGGCGGCGGTCACGTTCCACCGGTAGACCGTCGCCGGGTCGTGCACGTTGCCGATCATCACCAGCGGCGGGGCGTCGTCGATGTCCAGGCGTCGCTGCGGGTTGGTGGTCGGCACGGGCTGGCCGGCGCAGGTCATGGCGTGGTCGACGTAGGGCGTCCACTGGATGTTCGGGAACTTCTTCGCCAACAGTGCGCGCAGGAGGGCGTAGTGCGCGTAGTTCACCACCGGGTACTTCCAGTCGCTGCACCAGATCGGCGGGTACGGGTTGTTGACCGCCTCGGCGACCGCGGCGGTGACCTGCGGGGAGATGGTGCCGGTGCCGTCGCGCAGGGCCGCGAGGCTCGCCGCGACGTCGCCCCAGACGGCGGGGGTGTTCACCCCGAAGGCGATCCGGGACAGCGTGTAGAAGTCGACCGGCTGACCGGTCGCCGGGTCGGTCAGGTCGCCGGCCTTGGCCCGCTCGCGCAGGTCGGCGTAGACGGCCCTGGTGTCCTGTCCGTGCAGGGCGCAGGCGGGGGTCGTGTCGCACCAGTCGGCGAACTCGAGGAAGTTCCGCTCCACCGGCTCGGTCTCGGTGCGCATGAACTCCCAGGCGCTGCGCAGGCTGTGGTCCATGTTGCCGTCGAGGACCATGGCGCGGATGCGGTGTGGGTACCGCTCGGCGTACTGCTGGCCCATCAGCGACCCGTAGGAGTAGCCGAGGTAGTTGAGCTTCCCCTCGCCGAGGGCGACGCGGATGGCCTCCATGTCCTCGACGGTGTGCAGGTTGTCGACGTGGTCGACGAGCGCGCCGGAGTGCTCCCGGCAGCTGTCGTGCAGCTGCTCGTTCAGGCGCACCAGCTGGTCGAACTCGGCCTGGCTGGTGGGGTGCCGGGCGTCCAGCGCGCGGCCGGACAGCTCGGCGTCGCAGAGCAGGCGGGTGCTGGTGTTGATGCCGCGCGGGTCGAAGCCGACCACGTCGAACCGCGCGGCGGCCTCAGGGGTGAGCGGGTTGCGGCGCATCACCGAGGCGACACCCGAGCCGCCCGGTCCGCCCGGGTCCATCAGGATCGAGCCGAGCCGGGCTTGCGGGTCGGTCGCCTCGCGCCGGGCGAGCCCGATGTCGATGGTCGGCCCGTCCGGGTCGTCCCAGTCCAGCGGCACGGGGATGGTCGCGCAGTCGACCTCCTCGGCATCCGGGCACGGCTGCCAGTCGATCGTCGACCTCGGCTCCGCCCGGTCCGCCTGCGCC
>DATABL010000306.1:0-31855 GCA_036259595.1 Actinophytocola sp. | reverse complement strand
CGGGTCACATGGCCCGGCTCCCCTTTCTCTTCGTGTGTTCACACGAGGCCGAGCTGTGCGGCATGCACCCCGGCCTGGAACCGGCTCTGCGCGGACATCTCGCTCATCGAGGACGCGATGTCGTTGCGCACCGTACGGACGCTGACCCCGATCTTGCGGGCCACCGCCTCGTCGGTGAGACCGCCGGCGAGCAGCCGCAGGATCCGCTCCACCCGCGGTGTCGGCAGGCTCGCCACCGACTCCGGCGTCGGGGTGGCCCGGTCCCAGAGCAGCTCGGTGAAGCGGCACAGGGAGCGCACCGCCGACGGCGTGTACATCATCCGGTGGGTCGGGCCCTCGAAGACCATGCCGATGGACTGGTCGATCGTGAGCGCGCGGACGGGTACATGGTCGAGTAAACGTGGCACGACGTTCCGTGTGCCGAGCCACGCGGTGTACTCGACGACCTCGGGCACCGAGGCGACGTCGGTCTGCAGCACCAGGCGCAGCCGACCACCGCGGCGCAGCAGCTCGGTCACCAGCGTCGTGGAGAACTCGAGTGCCGTCCTGGCGTAGTACGGCACGAGGAACATCACCTCCTGCCGGACGCCGACGAGCAGCCGCTCGATCACCGCGCCGAGATCGGCGATGTCGACGGGCAGGGACCTGTGTGCAGGCGCTTCGGTCATCATGGCTTCTCCTCGCCCGCCTCAGGGCCAGAACAAGCCGCACGTGGTGATCAGCGCGCCGGATAAGAATAATATCGTCAGACTGTCCATTTGTGACACACCCCTTTATGAGAATGCTTGTGGCTGCCTTGCTGTGACGACAAGTACGCCAGGAAAGTTCCGTCCAGACCACGGTTCGGGCCTGTCCGAATCAGGTCAGTGGGTGTCACGACACGGCCAGAAAAGATTGCGGCCGCAACGTGGACACCCTGGGTGCGAATCGGCCCGCGTGTGATCACCGCGCGCAGCCGGAATCGTAAGGGAACAGTTAGGAATGTTTGCGACTCAACCGCTCAGCAGACCGGCGCGCATGGCGGCGATGCCCAGCTGGAACCGGGTTTCCACTCTGAACCGCTCGAACAGCGTCGACAGGTAGCGCCGCAACGTCCTGGTGGAGATGCCCAGCCGCCGCGCGATCGCCTCGTCGGTGCGGCCGCCCGCGAGATCGTTCAGGATCGCGAGCTCGATCTCCGAGAAGACGACGTCGTCGTAGGCGATGTCGTCGACCGGCCGCGCGTGTTCCCAGACGTGCTCGAAGATGCGCACCATGAAGGCGAGCACCACCGGGTCGCGCACGATCGCCGCGCCCTCGCCTTCCTCGGCGGGCAACGGGATCAGCGCGACCGCGCGGTCCAGCACGATCATCCGCACTGGCGGCACGGCCGCGGTGCGCACCTGCGCGCCGAGGTCCATGATCAGTCGCATGTAGTCGACCGACTCGGCCTGTCTGCGCGCCGAGTGCGGCCACACGACGTTGTACTCTACACCGCGCTGGAGCAGCATCCGGTCGAGGTCCAGCCCGTCCCGCAGCGCCGCGACCGGCGCCATGGTCGGGTGGACCGCGATCACGGCGTCCCGCGCCTGCACCGAGAGGTCCCGCAACCGCCTGCGCACCTCGTCGCTCGTGCGCAGCACCTCGGTGCTGGACTGCGCGAACTGTTTGCGGTACGCCGCGCGGTAGAGCGGGCTGAGCTTGCCGATGGACGCGCGGACGTGCTCGGTGAGCGTGGTCAGCTCGTGCACCCGCGTCTGCATCGGCGCGACCAACTCGGCGATCGCCGAGTCCGGCGCGAGCGCCTCCCAGCGTTCGGGGTCGTCGACCACGCGGCGCACGAGGCGCAGCTCGGCCAGCCTGCACAGATCTCGTTCCACACAGGCCTGTGACGTGCCGACGCGACTGCCGCATTCAGCGGCGGTGGCGGGTTCGTCTAGCAGCGCCTGGTAGAGCTCGGCCAGCCCCGGCCCGAGCTCCGCCACGTCAGCGCTGATGTCATCCGCCCAGTTGACATCGTGCCCCATAGCATCCCAACGAACAGTGCCCCGACGGGCCACCGAGGACGGCTCGCGTCGCCTCGGTCAGCCCACTTCGCCGTCAAGCTAGCATCGATCGCGTAGGAAAGGGTGAGAACCGGGGATGTCAACGTTGACGTCCCGGTGACGCGTAGGTAACGGGCCCGATCGCCCTCAGGCCGACCGCCCGCTGCGCGGCAGGATCTCCGACCACACCCGGCCGATGTGCTCCAGGCACTCCTCCTCGGTTCCACTGTGGCCGGTCTCGTGCCAGCCCGCGGGGGCCGGCCTGCTCGCGAGCCAGGTCGAGTACTGCTCCTCGTCGTTGATGACCACTTTGTACAGAAGAACGGTTTTCCGCTGTGACATGCCGATCACCTCACTGGTCGGTCGAGACGCCGTCGAAGAAGCCCGGCACGACCACCCCGCCGCCGGACTCGCGCACCCGGTCGTGCACCCAGCCGGCGACCGCGAGGTCCAGCACGCCCAGGCCGAACGGGGAGAAGATGGTCGCGCGGCCGGGCGGCGGCACCAGGTCGCCGCGCAGGACGTCGCTGATCGTGCCGTGCACGAACGCCCGGTCCCCGGTCTGCTGTTCGGCGAGGTGGAGCGAGGTACGTTCGCGTACCGCATGGTCGACGTCGTCGGTGACGTTGGTCGCCGCAAGGATCAGCTCCGGAGCGAGGTCACGCAGCGACAGGTGCAGCACCACCGGCGCGTTGTCGAGCACCGCGAGGTCGTGGATGTGGGGCGTGCCCGCGACCGTCGCCAGCACCACGAGGTCGGCGCCCGCGAACGCGGCCGCCACGTCGTCGACGACCGTGACGGTGCCCGCCGGGCCGTCCTCAGTCAGCCGCTGCCCGAACCGCTCCGCGTTCTCCCCCACTGTGTCGAACAGCCGGAACTGCCCGATCGACCAGTCCAGGTCGCGCAGGAAACGCCGGACGTGGTCGGCGATCAGCCCGGTGCCGACGAACCCGACGGTGCCCGCGGTGCGGCCGCCGAGCAGGGCCTCCGCGCCGAGCACGGCCGACGCGGCGGTCCTGGTCGCCGAGATGATCGACGCCTCCAGCACCGCGTACGGGTAGCCGGTCTCGTGGTCGTTGAGCACCTGCACCGCCGACGCGCGGGGGAAGCCGTGGTCGGTGTTGCCCGGGTAGCTGGCGATCCACTTGATGCCCGACCGCTGCGTGGTGCCGTTGTCGAGGAAGCCGGGCAGCGAGATGATCCGGTCGCGCGGCCGGTCCGGGAAACGCAGGAAGCTGCTGTGCGGGTTGACCGTGGTGCCCGCCGCGTGGGCCAGGTAGGCGTCCCGCACGGCGGCCAGGCACCCGGCCCGGTCCGTGCTCACCTGCTTGGCCACCTCGGCGGCACCGATCACCCGGAGCCCGGCCGGTGGCGACAACTCAGACATGTCGTTCCTTTCTGGTGCGGTCACGCGTGCACGACGTGCAGTTCGGCGCCGAGCGCGGCCGGTGAGTGCTCTTCGGACAGCTGAGCCGCCCAGGCCGCGTCGTAGACGGTGTCGGCGTAGGCGGTGCCCCGGTCGGCGCACAGGAACGCCACGGTCGGAGTCTGGCCCCGGTAGCCGGCGAAGTAGCTGTTGATCGCGGTGTAGACAGTGCCGGAGGAGCCGCCCGCGTAGATCCCGTGCCCGCGCAGCAGCTGGTGGCAGCCCGCAACGGTGTCCCGTTCCGGCACGGTGACCACGTCGTCGATCAGGGCGTGGTCGAACAGCGGCGGGGTGATGCTCGAACCGAGCCCGGGGATGCGCCGGGTCTTGGGCGGTCCGCCGAAGATCACCGAGCCCTCGGCGTCCACCGCGATCACCCGGATGCCCGGGTAGGCCTCCTTCAGCCGCAGCGACAGGCCGCCGATGGTGCCGCCGGTGCCGGTGCCGACGAAGACGTAGTCGAGCTTGCGGAACGTCCGGACGAACTCGCCGCCCGTGAGCCGGTAGTGGCCCAGCAGTGCGTCGGTGTTGGCGTACTGGTTGGGCCAGTAGGCCGAGTCGATCTCGGTGCACAGGGTGTCGACCCGCTTGAGGCGGGTGGACAGGTACCCACCGGTGGGGTCGCGTTCGGTGACCTTCTCCACCCGGTCGCAGACCGAGCGCAGGTACGCCTCGGTGACCGCGTTGCAGTTCGGGTCGATCACCGGCACGAACGGCACGCCGAGCGACCGGCACAGCGACGCCATGGACACCGCGAGGTTCCCCGACGAGGACTCGACGACGGTGGTCCGCTCGGTGATCTCACCGCGCTCCACCGCCTGCTTGAGCATCCAGTAGGCGGAGCGGTCCTTCGAGCTGCCGTTGGGGTTGGTGAACTCCAGCTTGGCGTGGAGGTCCAGCACGTCGTGCTCCAGGCGCACCACCGGTGTCTCCGGCATCGACCGGCGGATCCGGTCGATGCCGCGTAAGAGCGGGTTGGTGGTCATCTGTCGTCCTCCCACTGGGTGACGGGCACGTAGCACGGCAACGGGAACTGCGAGAGCAGCCTGCGCACCGAGTCGTACGCGGAGAGCCGGACGAACTCGTCGACGCTGCCGTCGCGCCGGGTGGCGCCCAGCACGGAGTCGAGCAGCTCGGCGACCTGGCGGGCCTCGCTCACCCCGAAGTGGCGCTGGGCGAGCGTCGCGGTCCCCAGCCGCAGCGCGGGACCGGTGGTGACCGGTCCCGGCGGCGCGGGCGCGGTGGTCAGGTTCACCGTGCGCAGCCCGCGGACCACCGGGTCCGCGTCGGGGTACCGCTCCGGCAGCGCGACTAGCACGACGTGGTTCGCGAGCTCCTCGCCCCGCACCGGATGTCCCATGACGGACAGCTCGGCGGCGAGCTGGGCCGCGCATCTGCGGGTGCGCAGGAGCGTCTCGCGGAACGGCTCGGCGCGGGCCAGGTGCAGCGCCCGCGCCTTGCCCGCGATCGAGGGCAGGCTGCCCGCGCCGGGCCAGGACCAGGTCAGCGTGCCCGCGATGGCCTCGGCGAGCGCGTCGTGGCCGGGGGTGAGCACCACCGCGCCGTGCGGGCCGAACAGCTGGTGGTGGGTGCCCGCGACGGTGACGTGCGCGTGCGGCACGGGACTGTCGGCCAGGCCGGTGGCGACCAGGCCCGCGATCGCGGTGACGTCCGCGACCAGCACCGCGCCGACCTCGTCGGCGACCGCCCGCAGGCGGGCGTGGTCGATCCCGGCCGGGGCGTCGCGGCCCCCGCAGACGATGGCCGACGGGCGGGACTGGCGGGCCAGCTCCGCGACCTCGTCGTCGCGCAGCTGCACGGCAGGGTCGGGCGCGACACGCAGGTCGAGGACCTCCTCGGCGCGCACCGTGGCCAGCACACCGGCCAGCGCGGCACCCGGTGAGGCGGGCAGGACGTTGGCGTACCCGGCGTGGAAGACCTCCCGGGCCCGGTCGGCGGCCAGGTGCTCGATGGCGGCCCGCGCGGCACCGGCCAGTTCGTCGGCCGACCGGGCCACCCCCGCCATGCAGGCGAGCACGGACGGGTCGACGGCACCGGTGTCGGCCATCAGCGAGAGCGTGGACTCCTGGCCTGCGTGCTCGGCGCAGACCGCGCCGTGCAGCTGTGGGTCCTCCTGGGCGAGCAGCTCGGCGCTCGCGGTGAGGAACCCGGACAGCGGGGAGCTCGCCGTCGCGGGCCGGGCGATGTGTGCCGTGGTGTGGATGGGCATCCGGGGCTCCAGGTCAGCGCGTCACCGCGCGCCGGTAGGCGCGGACCGCGAGCGGCACCACGACCAGCAGCAGCACGCTGGTGAGCACGAGCGACATCGCAAGCGGGTGGCGACTGGGGAACGAGTCGTTCAGCGGCCCGGTCACGTTGCCGAACAGCTGGCGGCACGCGGTCACGACCGCGGACAGCGGGTTCCAGTCGCACACCGCGCGCAGCCAGGCGGGCAGCCCGCTGAGCGGGATGAAGGCGTTGGACAGGAACGTCAGCGGCAGCACGATCAGGAACGCGACCGAGTTGATCGCCTCCACGTCCCGCAGCACCAGCCCGAGCAGCGCACCGAGCCACGACATCGTGAAGCCGAGCAGCAGCAACAGGCCGAAGCCGCCGAGTGCGGGGCCGACGCCGTTGTCCAGGCGCCAGCCGATGAGGTACCCGACCGCCGACATGACCACGATGGACAGGGTGGCGAGCACCATGTTGGAGCCGGTGCGGGCGAGCAGCACCGCGGCGTGCGACATGGGCAACGACCGGAAGCGGTCGACCAGCCCGTTGCCCAGGTCGGTGGCGACGCCCAGCGCGGTGGCCGAGACGTTGGTGAGCATGGTCTGGGCCAGGATGCCTGCCATCAGGTAGTCCTGGTAGTTGCCGCCCGGCACCTGCATGGCGCTGCCGAACAGCACGCCGAACAGCGCGACGTAGGCGACCGGCATCAGGGTGACCGACAGCAGCTTCTCCGGCATCCGGACCAGGTGCCGCAGGTGCCGGCCGAACAGGGCCGAGGTGTCGCTGACGGCGTTGACCAGCGGGGACCCGGCGACGGGGGCGTGCGCGGTCACGCTGCCCTCCCCTGCTGTACCTGGGTGCCCTGGCCGGTGAGGGTCAGGAAGACGTCGTCGAGCGACGGGCGGCGCACACCGAAGTCGTCGACCTGGATGTGGGTCTTGGCGAGCGCGGCGGCGGCCTCGGCGATGGCGTGCATACCGGGGGGCAGCACGACCGTGACCGTGAGCCGGTCCTCGGAGACGGCGGCCGCGCCGATCCAGTTCAGCGTCTTGACAGCGGTCCTGGCGTCGGCGGGGGAAGCCAGCCGGACCTCGAGGCGCTCGCCGCCGACACGGCGCTTGAGCTCGTCCGCGGTGCCCTCGGCGATCACGCGGCCGGTGTCGATGACCGCGATCCGGTCGGCGAGCTGGTCGGCCTCCTCCAGGTACTGGGTGGTGAGCAGGACGGTGACACCGCTGCCGACCAGGTCGCGCACGGTCTGCCAGAGCAGGTTGCGGCTCGTCGGGTCCAGGCCCGTGGTGGGCTCGTCGAGGAAGAGCACCTCGGGGCGGGCGACCAGGCTCGCGGCCAGGTCGAGGCGTCTGCGCATGCCGCCGGAGTAGCCCTTCACCGGCCGGTCCGCGGCGGCGACGAGGTCGAAGCGGTCGAGCAGGTCGTCGGCGACGGTGCGCGCGGTGCGCCTGCCGAGGTGGTGCAGTGTGCCGATGAGGCGCAGGTTCTCCCGGCCGGTCAGCCGCTCGTCCACCGCGGCGTACTGGCCGGTGAGCCCGATGCGCCCGCGCACCTCACGGGGGTTGGCGGCCACGTCGAAGCCCGCGACCCGCGCGTGCCCCGCGTCGGCGTTCAGCAGGGTGGCAAGGATGCGGACCGTGGTGGTCTTGCCCGCACCGTTGGGTCCGAGCACCCCCAGGACCGTGCCGGTCGGCACGGCGAGGTCGACGCCACGTAGCGCCTCGTGCACGCCATAGCGTTTGCGGAGCCCTTCCGCGTGGATAGCGACGTCCACTTGACACACCTCGAGTCGTTGGCCGGGTGGATACCTTTTGGTCCGAGGCGAGAAAACCAGCAGCACGGCGTGGGGCCTAGCGCATTGCAGCATCCTGCGGGCCCGGACCCGTTGACGTGCAAGGTGATCACCTGGTCGTGCAGCTAACTGCAAGCCGGTTGCCGCAGGACACCCCACTACACAAACTCTCGGCAGTCGGCACAACCCCGACCCCAGTGAAGGTGATGTGAACGATGGTGCCCAACACGCTGCCCCTGACGCAGGCGCAGGCCGGGGTCTGGTACGCCCAGCGGCTCGACCCCGCCAACCCGATCTACACGATCGCCGAGTATGTCGAGATCGCGGGAACCGTTGACCCGCCGACGTTCGAGCGCGCGCTGCGCCAGGTGGTGGCGGAGGCCGACGCGCTCCGGGTGCGGATCGTGGAGGCCGACGGGGCCGCCTCACAGGTCGTCCAGTCCGAAGTAGACTGGCAATTGTCCGTTGTGGACATGACCGCCCAGGCCGACCCCCGTGCCGCCGCAACCGACTGGATGCGCCGCGCGCAGTCGCAGCCGGTCGACCCCGCCGCCGGGGTGCCGTTCGCGTTCGCGCTGCTGCACCTCGCGCCGGGTCGCGTCATCTGGTTCCAGCGCTACCACCACGCAGTGCTCGACGGGCTGGGCATGTCGCTGATCGAGCAGCGGGTGGCCGCGGTCTACACCGCGTTCGCCACCGGCACCGACCCCGGCGAGTCCCCGCTCGCGCCGCTGCGCCTGCTGGTGGACGCCGAGTCCGCCTACCGCACGGGCGACGACTTCACCGCCGACCGCGACTACTGGGCGACCGAGCTGGCGGACGCGCCCAACCCCGTCACCCTCGGCGAGGGCCAGCCCGGTATGCCTGCCTCGCTCACCAAGCACACCACCCACCTCGGCGCGGACGAGGTCGCCGCGATCCGCGCGCTGGCGCGGGACGCCGAGATCAGCTGGCCCGCCGTGCCGGTGGCCGCGCTCGCCCTGTGCCTGGCCCGACTGACCGGCACCGGCGACGTCGTGCTCGGTATGCCGGTGGCCGCCCGGCCAGGCAGGCACACCCGGGACGTGCCCGGCATGGCGTCGAACATCGTGCCGCTGCGGCTGCGGCTGCCGGTGGCACAGACCATCGGCGAGCTGCTGTCACACACCGGCGGGCAGCTGCGCGCCGCGGTGCGCCACCAGCGGTACCGGTACGAGGACCTGCGCCGCGACCGCGGGCTCGTCACCGACGACGCCCGCCTGATCGGGCCGCACGTGAACATGGTGCTCGGCGGCTACACGCTCGACTTCGCGGGAGCGGGCGGCACCGTCACCAACCTGGCGGGCGGCCCGGTCGACGACCTCTCGCTGGTGATCGACGCGCGCTGCCAGGACGGCGGGCTGGACCTGGTGCTCGACGCCAACCCGGAACGCTACGACGACGCCGCGCTCACCGCGCTCGCGGAGCGGTTCGCCGACCTGATCCGCACACTGGCCCGCCACGACCCCGCGACCCCGCTCGCCGGGCTCGCGATCGCCACCGGCGCCGAGCTGACCCGGGTGCTGGAGACCTGGAACGACACCGCGGCGCCGACCCCCGCGCTGACCCTGGTCGACCTGCTGGAGGCCCAGGCCGCCGCGACCCCCGGCGCGGTCGCCGTCGTCGCGGGCGGCACCGAGCTGACCTACGGCGAGCTGCACGACCGCGCCGAACGGCTCGCGCGGGTGCTCGTCGAGCACGGCGCGGGCCCGGAGCGGTTCGTCGCGGTGTGCCTGCCACGCACCGAGCACCTGATGGTCGCGCTGCTCGCGGTGCTCAAGGCGGGCAGCGCCTACCTGCCGGTCGACCCCGGCTACCCGGCCGACCGGATCGCGCTGATGCTCGACGACGCCGACCCGGTGCTCGGGCTGACCAGCGCCGAGGTGTCCGGGGTGCTGCCGGAGACCGGCATCCCGTGGCTCGCACTCGACGACACGCACCCGCGCACGCCTGCGGGCCCGCTGGCCAACACCGAACGGCGCGCGCCGCTGACCCGCGACCACGCCGCCTACGTCATCTACACGTCCGGCTCGACCGGCCGCCCCAAGGGCGTGGTCGTCACGCACGCCGCGGTCGCCGACCTCGTGCACTGGGCGGTCACCGACTTCGGGCCCGCGCGGCTGTCCCGGGTGCTCGCCGCGACCTCGCTCAACTTCGACGTGTCGGTCTTCGAGCTGTTCGCGCCGCTGTGCTGCGGCGGCGCCGTCGAGCTGATCCGGGACCTGCTGGCGCTGGCCGAGCGGCCGGACGGCTGGTCGGGCACGCTGGTCAGCGCCGTCCCGTCGGCGCTCGCGCAGCTGCTGGCGCACGACCAGGCCGCGGTGGACGCGGGCGACGTGGTGCTAGCGGGCGAGGGTCTCTCGCTGCCGGTGGCCCGGCAGATCCAGGACGCGGTGCCCCGTGGCCGCCTGTCCAACATCTACGGCCCGACCGAGGCGACCGTGTACGCGACGGCCTGGTACGCCGACAGGCCGGTCGAGGTGGCGCCGCCGATCGGCGCGCCACTGGAGAACACCCGCGCCTACGTGCTCGACGCCGCGCTGCGGCCGGTGCCGCCCGGCGCGACCGGTGAGCTGTACCTCGCGGGCACCGGCCTGGCCCGCGGCTACCTGAACCGCCCTGAGCTGACCGCGGAGCGCTTCGTCGCCGACCCGTACGGCGCGCCGGGCGAGCGGATGTACCGCACCGGTGACCTGGTGCGCTGGAAGGACGACGGCGACATCGAGTACCTGGGTCGCGCCGACGACCAGGTCAAGATCCGCGGCTTCCGGATCGAGCTGGGCGAGATCGAGGCGGTGCTCGCGAGCAGGCCGCGGGTCGCGCAGGTCGCGGTCGTGGCCCGCGAGGACCAGCCCGGGGTGCGGCAGCTGGTGGCCTACATCGTCGGCACCGAAGGGTCGGCTGTGGACACCGCGGCACTGCGGGCGCACGTGGCGGCCGCACTGCCCGAGTACATGATGCCCGCCGCGTTCGTGGTGCTGGACCGCCTGCCGCTCAACCCCAACGGCAAGCTGGACCGCAGGGCGCTGCCCGCGCCGGAGTACATGGCGACCGGCGAGAGCCGCGCGGCGGACACCGAGCGCGAGGAAGTCCTGTGCGGGCTGTTCGAGTCCGTGCTCGGCGTGACCGGGATCGGCGCCGAGGACAGCTTCTTCGACCTCGGCGGCGACAGCATCGTGGCCATCCAGCTGGTGAGCCGCGCGCGCCGGGCGGGCCTGTTGCTCACGCCCCGGCAGGTGTTCGAGGCCAAGACCCCGGCCCGGCTCGCCGCCGTGGCCGAGGAGACCGCCCCCGAGTCGCGGGCGACCGTCCACAGCGTGGACGGTGTCGGCGACCTGCCGCTCACCCCGATCATGCACTGGCTGCGCGAGCGCGGCGGCCCCATCGACAGTGTGCACCAGGCGGTGCTGCTGAACACGCCCGCCGGGGCGGACGAGGAACGGCTCGTCGCGGCATTGCAGTCGCTGCTCGACCACCACGACGGTCTGCGCCTGCGCGTCACCGTGCAGGCCGAGCGGGCGGAGTGGGGCCTGTCGATCGCCCCCGTCGGCAGCGTGCCCGCGGCCGAACTGCTGAGCCGGGTCGAGGTCATCGGCGACCTCGACACCGTGCTCGCCGAGCACGCCGCGGCGGCCTGGCAGGACCTGTTCCCCGAGGAGGGCGTGCTGCTGCGGGCCGTGTGGTTCGACGCGGGCGACGCGCCGGGCAGGCTGCTGCTCGTGGCGCACCACCTGCTGGTGGACGGCGTGTCCTGGCGGATCCTCGCCGACGACCTGGCGCGGGCCTGGCGCGGTGCGGACCTCGTGCCGATCGGCACCTCGTTGCGCCGCTGGGCGACCGAACTGTCCACCGTGGACCGCAGGCACGAGCTGGCGACCTGGGCGGCACACCTCGCCACCCCGGACCCCTGCCTCGGCGTCCGCGCGTTCGACCCGGTCACCGACACCGTGGGCACCGCGCGGGAACGCACCTTGACCCTGCCCGACGCGCTGTCCACCGCGGTGCTGCGGTCGGTGCCCGACGCCTTCCACACCGGCCCCCGGGAGGTGCTGCTGACCGCGCTGGCACTGGCCGTCGAGCAGCACCGGCCCGCGGGCGCCCTCCTGGTCGACGTCGAGGGCCACGGCCGCGAGGAGCTGGTGGCGGACGCGGACCTGTCCCGCACCGTCGGCTGGTTCACGAGCCTGTTCCCGGTCGGCTTCGACGTCACCGGCGGCCCGGTCGACGTGCTGCGGCGCGTCAAGCAGACCCTGGCCGAGCTGCCCGGCAACGGCGCCGGTTTCGGGGTGTTGCGCTACCTGAACGACGGCGGCACGGCACTGGCCCGCACCCCGCATCTCGGGTTCAACTACCTCGGCCGGATCGACACCGGCACGACCGACTGGGCCTTCGCGCCCGAGCTGCCGGTGCCCGGCGCCGACCCGGAGACCCGGCTCGCGCACGCGGTCGAGGTCAACGTCCACGCCACCGCGGACGACCGGGTGGTCGCCACCGTCACCGCCGCCGGTGGTGTGCTGTCCGACGACGCGCTCGACGAACTGGTCGACGGCTGGCTGACCGCGCTCGCGGCGCTGGCCGCGCACGCCGAGTCCGCCGACGCGGCGGACGGGCTCACCCCGTCGGACTTCCCGCTGGTCGAGCTGGACCAGGCCGCGGTCACCGCCCTGGCCGACGAGTACGGCCCGCGCATCGACGTCCTGCCGCTCACCCCGCTTCAGCGCGGGCTGCGCTTCCACGCCCTGTTCGACGAGGACGGCGCGGACGTCTACACCGTGCAGTTCACGTTCGACCTGGACGGCGAGGTCGACGTGCCCCGGCTGCTGGCCGCGACGCGCGAGCTGACCCGCCGCCACCCCAACCTGCTCGCCGCGTTCCCGAAGGCCGGGGTCCAGGTGCTGCCGGCCGGCAGCGTGCCGGAGGTCCCGTTCACCGAGCTGTCCTGCGTGCACACCGCGGATGACGTGGACGCGGTGCTGGCGCGGGACCGCGCGACGCGCTTCGACCTGGCGCGGCCGCCCCTGCTGCGGATGACGCTGATCCGGCTGGGTGGTGAGCGGTCGCTGCTCGTCGCGACCTTCCACCACATCCTGATCGACGGCTGGTCCATGCCGATCCTCGCGCAGGAGCTGTTCGACCTGTACGCGGACAGGCCCCTGCCCGCTCCCGCCCACTACCGGGACTACCTGCGCTGGCTCACCGGCCGCGACCGCGGCGAGGCCGAGCGGGTGTGGACCGCCGCGCTGACCGGGATCGAGGAGCCCACGCTGCTCGCGCCGTCCGGCCGGACCCCGCATACGGAACCACCCGGCCGCGTCACCGAGGCGCTGACCGCCGAGGAGACCGCCGCGCTGACCGAGCTGGCGCGCACGGCCGGGCTGACCATGAACACCGTCGTGCAGGGCGCCTGGGGTGTCCTGCTCGGCAAGCTCACCGGCCGCACCGACGTCTGCTTCGGCGCCACCGTCTCCGGCAGGCCCGCGGACTTGCCCGGCGTCGAGACCATGGTGGGGCTGTTCATCAACACCGTGCCGGTCCGGGTGAGCGCGGGCCGCGACGAGCCGGTCACCGGGATGCTCACCCGGTTGCAGGCCACGCAGGCGGAGCTGATCGCGCACCAGCACCTCGGGCTCGTCGACATCCAGCGCGCCGTCGGCATGGACGAGCTGTTCGACACACTGACCGTTTTCGAGAACTACCCGCTGGACCCGGACGTGTTGCGCGGCGGTGACGGTCTCGCGGTCACCGGTGTCGGCGGCACCGACGCCACGCACTACCCGCTGACGCTGGTGATCACCGGTGGCGAGCGCGTCGAGCTGCGACTGGACTACCAGCAGGACGTGTTCGACGAGGCGGCGGCCGCGCTGGTCCTGCACCGGCTGCGCAGGGTCCTCGCGGCGTTCGCCGCCGACCCCGGCACCCCGGTCCGCTCGATCGACGTGCTGTCGGCGGCCGAGCGCCACCAGGTGCTGCGCGGTTTCAACGACACCGCCTACCCGGTCGCGCCGACCACCCTGCCCGCGCTGTTCGCGGGCCAGGTCGAGCGCACCCCGGACAACGTGGCCGTCGTCTTCGACAAGCACGTGCTGACCTACGCGCAGCTCGACGCCGCCGCCAACCGGATGGCCCGCCACCTCGTCGAGCGCGGCGTCGCACCGGGTGCCGTGGTGGCGCTCGCGGTGCCGAGGTCGCTCGACCTGCTGGTCGCGATGTACGCGGTGCACAAGGCGGGCGCGGCCTACCTCCCGGTCGACCCGGACTACCCGGCCGACCGAATCGAGTTCATGCTCACCGACGCCGCCCCCGCCCT
This sequence comes from Actinophytocola sp., assembly GCA_036259595.1. Classification (GTDB taxonomy): domain Bacteria; phylum Actinomycetota; class Actinomycetes; order Mycobacteriales; family Pseudonocardiaceae; genus Actinophytocola. The sequence goes on along the minus strand of DATABL010000306.1, from coordinate 18,044 downwards.
GCTGATCACCACCGAGGACACCGTGCTGCCTGCGACGGGCACGCCGCGCCTGGTCCTCGGAGCGGACATGGACGGCTACTCCCCCGCGCCCCTCACCGACGCCGAGCGCGGCGGGCCGCTGACCGAGCACCATCCCGCCTACGTGATCTACACGTCCGGGTCGACAGGGCGCCCGAAGGGCGTCGTGGTGCCGCACAAGGGCATCGTCAACCGCCTGCGCTGGATGCAGCACACCTACCGGCTCGACGAGTCCGACCGGGTGCTGCAGAAGACCCCGTCCGGGTTCGACGTGTCGGTGTGGGAGTTCTTCTGGCCGCTGCAGGTGGGCGCCTGCCTCGTGGTCGCGAAGCCCGAGGGGCACAAGGACCCGCTGTACCTGGCAGGCCTGATCGACCGGGCCCACGTCACCACCGTCCACTTCGTACCGTCGATGCTGCACGCGTTCGTGCGAGCGCTGCCCGAGGGCGCCTGCCGGGGGCTGCGCCGGGTGATCTGCTCCGGTGAGGCGCTGTCCGCGGAACTGGCGAACCGGCTGCTGGACACGCTCGAGGTGGAGCTGCACAACCTGTACGGGCCCACGGAGGCCTCGGTCGACGTGACCTACTGGCCGTGCCGGCCTGGCCAGCCCACCGTCCCCATCGGACGGGCGGTGTGGAACACCAGGATGTACGTGCTGGACGGCGGTTTCCGTGCGGCGCCGGTCGGCGTGGCCGGGGAGCTCTACATCGCGGGCGACCAGCTCGCGATCGGCTACCTCAACCGGCCGGAGCTGACCGCGGAGCGGTTCGTCGCCGATCCCTACGGCGAGCCGAGCGACCGGATGTACCGCACCGGCGACATCGCCCGCTGGCGTGCCGACGGCGCGCTGGAGTACCTCGGCCGCGCCGACGACCAGGTCAAGATCCGCGGTCTGCGCATCGAGCTGGGCGAAATCGAGAACGTGCTGGCCGACCACGACGGTGTGCGTGCGGTCGCGGTGATCGCCCGCGAGGACCGGGGCACCAAGCGGCTCGTGGCGTACGTGGTCGGCACGTCCACTGTGGAAGAGCTGCGTGCCTTCGCCGCGGCCACGCTGCCGGAGCACATGGTGCCCTCGGCGTTCGTGCCAGTGACCGAGCTGCCGTTGACGCCGAACGGGAAGCTGGACCGCAAGGCCCTGCCCGCCCCCGACTTCGCCGTCCGTGCCGGCGGCCGGGCCGCGGAGACCCAGGCGGAGACGTTGCTCGCCGGGCTGTTCGCCGAGGTGCTCGGGCTGGCGCACGTCGGCGCCGACGACAGCTTCTTCGACCTGGGCGGCGACTCGATCATGTCGATCCAGCTGGTCAGCCGGGCCAGGCAAGCCGGTGTGCGGATCACGCCCCGGGAGGTCTTCGAGCGCCGCTCGGTAGCCGACCTCGCCGCGGTAGCGCAACTCCTGGACGACCAGGTCACCGAGGCCCACGACGCCGGGATCGGCGAGCTGGTGCCGGCCCCGATCGCGCACTGGCTGCTCGACGAGGGCGGGGCGCACCCGGCCGACGTCGCGGGCTTCCACCAGTCGATGGTGCTCACGACCCCGGCCCGGCTGACCGCCGACCGGCTGACCGCGATGGTCGCGACGCTGCTCGACCACCACGACGCGCTGCGTATGCGGGTGCACCGCGACGACGCGGGCTGGCGGACGACGATCGGCGAGCGCGGCAGCGTGCCAGCCGCGGTCACCAAGATCGATGTGTCCACAGTGGACCACGAGGGAATGGCCGGGGTGCTCGCGGAACAGGCCACGGCGGCACGTGCCGAAATCGACCCGGAGACCGGCGACATGTGCCGGTTCGCCTGGCTCGACGCCGGTCCCGACCGGCCGGGCCGCCTGCTGGTCGTGCTGCACCACCTGGTGGTGGACGGCGTGTCCTGGCGGATCATCACCGAGGACCTGGCCGCCACCTGGCGGGGCGAGGACCTCGCCCCGGTCGGCACCTCCTACCGCTCGTGGGGCGCGCTGCTGGCCGCACAGGCGGGAGCACGGGCGAGCGAGCTGGAACTGTGGACCGAGCAGCTCCGGCACCCAGAACCGCTCCTGGGCGACCGGCCACTGGACCCCGCCGTCGACACCGCCGCCACCGCGGCGACCGTGTCCGTCGAGCTGTCCGCGGCCGACACCGAGGTGCTGCTGGCCGACCTGCCCGCCGCCTACCACGCGAGCATGCAGGACGTCCTGCTCACCGCGCTCGTGATGGCCGTGGGCGGTACCGCCGTGGACGTCGAGGGGCACGGCAGGGCCGACCTGCCCGGCACCGACCTGTCCCGCACGGTCGGCTGGTTCACCACGTCCTACCCGGTGCGGCTCGACCCGGCCGGGCCAGAGGCCTGGACCGGCGGGCCCGCCGCGGGCTCCGCGCTCAAGAACGTCAAGGAAGCGTTGCGCGCGCTGCCCGACGCCGGTCTCGGGTTCGGCGTGCTGCGCCACCTCGAGCCGACGACCGCCGCCGTCCTGGCCGGCTACCCGCGGCCGCAGATCGGCTTCAACTACCTCGGCAGGCTCGGTGCCCCCGCCGAACCCGCCGACTGGGCACCGGCGGCGGGCATGGGCGGCGGTGCGGGTGACCACATGCGGCTGCCGCACAGCCTGGAGATCACCGCCGTCACCCAGGACGGCCCGGACGGTCCCACGCTGTCCGCCACCTGGCTGTACCCGACGGGCGTGCTGACGCGGGAGCGGGTCCGCGCACTCGCCGAGCGCTGGCGTGCCGCGCTCGCCACGCTCGCCACGCACGCCCGGGGCACCGACGTGGGCGGGTTCACCCCGTCCGACCTGAACCTTGTCGCGCTCAGCCAGGAGGACATCGAGTCCTTCGAGGACGAGCTGACCGCAGAGTGGGAGTTGACCCAGTGACTGAGCTTGCGAACGAACCGATGGCACCGAGCACGCCTTCGCGGGGCGTGCGGAGCGAACCCCAGCCTCAGTCGCGGGTGGCCGACGTACTGCCGCTGTCCCCGCTGCAGGAAGGCCTGCTGTTCCACAGCATGTTCGACGAGGACGACACCGACGTCTACACGGTGCAGTTCTCCTTCGACCTCGCGGGCGAGCTGGACACGGACCTGCTGACGCGGTCGGTCGCCGCGCTGCTGGACCGGCACGCGAACCTGCGGGCCTCCTTCCGCCAGACGAAAACGAGCAAGACGGTACAGGTAGTCCCGACGTCGGTGCCGACCCCGCTCTCGGTCGTCGACGTCGCGGATGCACCCGACCCGGCGGCCGCGGCCGCCGCGATCGCGGACACCGACCGGACCACGCGGTTCGACCTCGCGCGCCCCCCACTGCTGCGGTTCTCCGTGCTACGGCTGGGAGACCGGCACCACCGGTTGATCGTGACCAACCACCACATCCTGCTCGACGGCTGGTCGCTGCCGGTGCTGGTGCGTGAACTGTTCACGCTCTACGCACACGACGCCGACGCCACGAGGCTGCCGCGGGTCACCCCCTACCGCGACTACCTCGCCTGGCTGTCCGCCCAGGACAGCGCCGCCGCCGAGCAGGCCTGGCGGCGGGTGCTCGCCGGAGTGGCCGCCCCCACCCTGGTGGCACCCGCCGACCCGGCCCGCACCCCGGTCCGCCCGGCGACGGTCACCGCGCACTGCGATGCGGAACTGACCGGGAAACTCGCCGCGGCGGGCCGGGCCCAGCGGACCACGGTCTCGACCGTGGTGCAGGCGGCGTGGGGCCTCGTGCTCGGCCACCACACCGGCCGCGACGACGTGGTGTTCGGCTCGACCGTGTCCGGCCGCCCGCCGGAGCTGGCCGGGGTCGAGACCATGGTCGGACTGTTCATCAACACCGTGCCGGTGCGGCTGCGGCTCGACCCGGCCGCGACCCTGGCCGAGGCCGTCGCCGCGCTCGGCAGGCAGCAGGCGGAGACGGTCGAGCACCAGTACTCCCGGCTGTCGGACATCCAGAAGCTCGCCGACGCGGGCGAGCTGTTCGACACGCTGACCGTGTTCGAGAACTACCCGCTGGACCCGGCCGCGCTGGCGCTGCCCGGCACCGGGCTCACGGTCACCGACATCGTCGGCCGCGACAACACGCACTACCCGCTCACCCTGGTCGTGCTGCCGGGTGACGGGCTGACGCTGCGCCTGGACTACCGCACGGACCTGTTCGACGAGCACACCGCACGCACGTTGCTCGACCGGCTCACCACCGCGCTGCACACGATCGTCGCGACGCCGGACGTCCCCCTGTCCACCGTGGACCTGCTGTCCGACGCGGAACGGGCGCGGGTGCTCACCGACTGGAACGCCACCGCGGCCGACATCGCCCCGGTGACGTTCCCCGCCATGTTCGAGGCGACCGCCGCCGCCACCCCCGAGGCCCCCTGCCTGATGCACGGCGCGGTGACGCTGACCTACGCCGAGGTGAACGAGCGGGCCAACCGGCTCGCCCGCGCGCTGGTGGCGCACGGGGTGGGCCCGGAGCGGCTGGTGGCCATGGTGCTGCCCCGCTCGGTCGAGCTGGTCGTCGCGGCGCTCGCGATCACCAAGGCGGGTGGCGCCTACCTGCCCATCGACCCCGACTACCCGGCCGACCGGATCGCGTTCACCCTCACCGACGCCGCCCCGGCGCTGATGCTGACCGCAGCGGGTGCCGAGGTGCCGGACACCGGGTGCCCGCGCCTGATCGTCGACGCGCCGGACCCGTCGCACTCCACTGTGGACGGCACGGACCTGACCGACGCCGACCGGACCGCTACCCTGCGGTTCGACCACCCCGCCTACGTCATCTACACCTCCGGCTCGACCGGGGTGCCCAAGGGCGTCGTGGTGACCCACCGCGGCATCGCGGCGTTCGCCGAGTCCGAGCTGGACCGCTTCGCGGGTGCGGCCGACGCCCGCGTGCTCCAGTACTCCTCCCCCAGTTTCGACGCGTCGGTGCTGGAGCTGTGCCTCGCGTTCCGGTCCGGCGCCGCGCTCGTGGTGCCCGACCGGCTGCCGCTCGCGGGCGAGATCCTGGCGGACACCCTCGCGGGGCAGCGGATCACGCACGCGCTGATCCCGCCGGCCGCGCTGGCGAGCCTGCCACCGCTGGACCTGCCGGAGTTCCGGTCGCTGATCGTCGGTGGCGACGCCAGTTCCGCCGAGCTGGTCGACCGCTGGGCCGCGGGACGGCGCATGGTCAACGCCTACGGCCCCACCGAGTCCACTGTGGTCGCCACGACCAGCGGTCCGCTGGCCCCCGGCTCCGGTACCCCACCTATCGGCACTCCCCTGTGGAACACCCAGGTCTACGTGCTCGACTCGGCCCTGCGCCCGGTGCCGCCCGGCCGTCCCGGCGAGCTGTACCTCACCGGTGAGGGCCTGGCCCGTGGCTACCTCGGCAGGCCGGAGCTGACCGCGGAACGCTTCGTGGCGAACCCGTTCGGCGCGCCCGGCTCCCGGATGTACCGCACCGGCGACCTGGTGTCCTGGCACGACGGCGGCCTGACCTTCCACGGCCGCGCCGACGACCAGGTCAAGATCCGCGGTTTCCGGATCGAGCTGGGTGAGATCGAGTCCGTGCTGCTGGCCCGCGACGGCGTCGAGCAGGTCGCGGTGACCGTCCGCGCGGACACGGGTGCCAAGCGGCTGGTCGCCTACGTCGTCGGCTCTGCCGCCGGTGCGCTCGACCACGCGGTACTGCGCGAGCACGTGGCCGCCGCGCTGCCGGACTACATGTGCCCGGCCGCCTACGTCACGCTCGACGCGTTGCCGCTGACCGCCAACGGCAGCAAGCTCGACCGCAACGCCCTGCCCGCGCCGGAGCTCACGGTGACCGGCCGCGAACCGGCGACGGACGCCGAGCAGACCATGACCGAGCTGTTCGCCGACGTGCTCGGTGTGCCGAAGGTCGGGGTCGAGGACAGCTTCTTCGACCTCGGCGGCGACTCGATCGTCTCCATCCAGCTGGTCAGCCGCGCCCGCAAGGCGGGTTTCGTGCTGACCCCCAAGGACATTTTCAGCCTGCGCACCCCCGCGGCCCTGGCGGCCAAGGCCGCGCCGGCGCCCGCGGTCTCGCAGACGCCGGAGGACCTGGACGCCGGTGTCGGCCCGGTGCCGCTCACCCCGATCGTGCACTGGCTGCGTGGGCAGGGCAGCCCGGTCGGCGCGTTCCACCAGTCGATGCTCGTGCGCACCCCGGCCGGGCTCGGCCGCGAGGGTGTCGCGGCCGTGCTGGCGGCACTGCTGGACCGCCACGACGCGCTGCGCCTGAAGCTGACCCGCACCGGGCCCGTGTGGGGCCTGGAGGTCGGCCCGCGCGGCAGCGCCTCCGCAGCGCTGTCCACTGTGGACGCGACCGTGGACCTGCGCGAGCTGGTCGAGCGGGAGGCCGGGGCCATCGGCGAGCGGCTCGACCCGGACAACGGGGTCATGGTGGCCGCGACCTGGTTCGACGCGGGCACCGAGCCCGGCAGGCTGCTGCTCGCGGTGCACCACCTCGCGGTGGACGGCGTGTCCTGGCGGATCCTGCTGCCCGACCTGGCCGCCGCGTGGCGTGCGGTGGCGGCGGGCAGGCCCGTCGAGCTGCCGCCGGTCGGCACCCCGCTGCGTCACTGGGCCGAGCGGCTCGGCGCACTCGCCCAGGATCCGGGCCGGCTCGCCGAGATCGCGCGGTGGACCGAGGTCCTGCGCCCGGCGGAGCCGATCGCACCGCGCCCGCTCGACCCGGCCCGCGACACCGTCGCCACCGCGAGGACCATCGAGCTCGCGCTGCCTGCCGAGGTGACCGAGGCACTGCTCACCAGCGTGCCCTCGGCCTTCCACGGCGAGGTCAACGACGTGCTGCTCACCGGGTTCGCGGTCGCGCTGGCCCGCTGGCGCGCCGCGCGGGGGCACACCGACCACACGTCGTTACTGCACCTGGAGAGCCACGGCCGCCACGAGCTCGACGGGGAGGACCTGTCCCGCACGGTCGGCTGGTTCACCAGCATGTACCCGGTACGCCTGGACCTGGGCACAGTCGACGTCGACGATGCGGCCCTCGGCGGCCCCGCGGCGGGTACGGCGCTCAAGCGGGTGAAGGAGCAGCTGCGCGCACTGCCGGACCACGGCATCGGCTACGGCCTGCTGCGGCACCTGAACCTGCAGACCAGCCCGCTGCTCGCCGGGCTCGCGACCCCGCAGATCGGCTTCAACTACCTGGGCCGGTTCGCCGACGCGGGCACGGACGCGGACTTCGCGCCCGCCGCGGAGGCCGCGACGCTCGGCGGCGGCATGGCGGGCGAGACCGCCGTGCCGCACGCGCTGGAGGTCACCGCGCTGACCAGGGACGGGCAGGCAGGTCCCACCCTGCACGCCGCCTGGGCATGGCCGGGTGACCTGTTCTCCGACGACGACGTGCGCGAGCTGGCGGAAGGCTGGTTCACCGCCCTGCGGGCACTGGTCACGCACACCGCGACGGCGGGGGCGGGCGGGCACAGCCCGGCCGACTTCTCCCTCGTCACACTCGATCAGTCTGAAGTGGACACCGTGACGGTCGCCGTGCCCGCCGGGTCGGACCTGCTGCCGCTGTCCCCGCTGCAGGAAGGTCTGCTGTTCCACGCCGGGTTCGACACCCAGGCACCGGACGTCTACACCGTGCAGCTCGCCGTCGACCTCACCGGACCGGTGGACGCGGGCAGGCTGCGCGCCGCCGCCGAGGCGGTGCTGGCCCGCCAGGCCGGGCTGCGCACCGGGTTCTGGGTCGACGGGCTGACCAGGCCGGTCGCGTTCGTGCCGCCCGAGGTGACGCTGCCGTGGCGCGAGATCGACCTCACCGGCGCACCCGAGGGCGCGCTGGCCGAGGCGCTCGCCGAGGAGAAGGCTCGCCGGTTCGACCTGGCCGCGCCGCCGCTGCTGCGGTTCCTGCTCGTGCGGACCGCACCCGAGACGTACACGCTGGTGCTGACCAACCACCACATCCTGTTCGACGGCTGGTCGATGCCGCTGCTCGCGCGGGAGCTGTTCGCCGGGTACGCGGGCGAGACGCTGCCGCCGGTCACGCCGTACCGGGACTACCTCGTCTGGTGCACCCGCCAGGACCGGGCCACCGCGGACCTCGCGTGGCGGACGGCGCTCGACGGCGTGTCCGAGCCGACCCTCCTCGCGGGCGGCGACGTGCCGACCACGCCGGTCACCCCCGACCGGCACGTGATCCGGGTGCCCGAGGCACTGACCTCCGCGCTCCGCACCGCCGCCCGCAGGCACGGCGCCACCGTCAACACTGTCGTGCAGGCCGCATGGGGGCTGCTGCTCGCGGGCCTGACCGGCCGCTCCGACGTCGTGTTCGGTGCCACCACCTCCGGCCGCCCGCCCGAGCTGCCCGGTGTGGAGACCATGATCGGGCTGTTCATCAACACACTGCCCGTCCGGGTGCGGCTCGACCCGCACGAGCAGCTCGGTGAGCTGCTCACCCGCCTGCAGCACAGCCAGCTCGAAACGGCGGAGCACTCCTACGTCGGACTCACCGACATCCAGCGGATGGTCGGCACCGGCGAGCTGTTCGACACGCTGACCGTGTTCGAGAACTACCCGCTGGACCCCGACCGGCTGCCCGTACCGGGTCTCACGATCGGCGGCGTCACGATCGACGACGCCACGCACTACCCGCTGACCCTGGTGGCGATGCCCGGCCGCGAGCTGGAACTGACCATGACCTACCGGCCGGACGTGTTCGGCGCGGCCGAGGTCGACCGGTTCGCCCAGCGGCTGCTCGGCCTGCTGAACCTGGTGGTCACCGCGCCGGAGCGGCCCGTCGGCAGGCTCGACGTGCTGCTGCCCGACGAGCACGAACTGCTGCTGTCGCACTGGAACGGCACCGTGCGCGAGGTGCCGGCAACCAAGGGTTCGGTGCACGAACGGTTCGCCCGCCAGGCCGCGTCCGCGCCGGACGCCGTCGCGCTGGTGGCCGGTGCGGTCGAGGTGACCTACCGCGAGCTGGACGCACGGGCCAACCGGCTCGCGCATCGGCTGCTGCGGCTCGGGGTGCGTCCCGAGGACAAGGTCGCGATCCTGCAGGAGCGCGGTGTCGAGCTGGTCGTGTCCACGCTGGCGATCCTCAAGGCCGGTGCCGCGTACGTCCCGCTGGACGGCCGCAGCCCCGACTCGCGGCTGGAGCACGTGCTGGCGCGGACCCGCGCCGCGGTGCTGCTCACCGACCGGGCCAACATCGGCCGGGAGCTGACCCACGACGCCTGTGTCCTCGCGGTCGACGCCGACTCCACCGTGGACACCGAGCCGGACACCGACCCGGAGGTGCTCGCCCACCCGGCCAACCTGGCCTACGTCATGTACACGTCGGGGTCCACGGGCGAGCCGAAGGGCGTCGCGGTCACCCACTACGACGTGCTCAGCCTGGCGTTCGACCGGGCGTGGGACGGCGAGAACCAGGACCGGGTGCTGCTGCACTCCCCGCACGCCTTCGACGCGTCGACCTACGAGCTGTGGGTGCCGCTGCTCACCGGGCGGCAGCTGGTCGTCGCCCCGGCCGGTGAGCTGGACCTGACCGAGCTGGCCAGGGTCATCGTCGAGGGCCGGATCACCGGGCTCTGGCTGACCGCGGGCCTGTTCCGGCTGCTGGCCGAGGACTCCCCCGAGTGCTTCGCAGGCGTGCGCGAGGTGTGGTCCGGCGGTGACGTCGTGCCGCCGGCGCTGGTGCGCAAGGTGCTGTCGGTCAACCCGGACCTGGTGGTCGGCGACGGCTACGGCCCGACCGAGACCACGACGTTCGCCACCCACCACCTGATGACCGCGGACACCTCGATCGGCTCGACCGTGCCCATCGGTAAGCCGTTGGACAACATGCGGGTGTACGTGCTCGACGAGCGGATGCGCCTGGCCCCGCCGGGGGTCACCGGCGAGCTGTACATCGCGGGCGCCGGTGTGGCCCGCGGCTACCTGGACCGGCCGGAGCTGACCGCCGAGCGGTTCGTCACCGACCCGTACGGACCGGACGGTGACCGCATGTACCGCACCGGTGACGTGGTCCGCTGGGTGCGGACCCATCCGGACGAGCAGGCCGTGCTGGAGTTCGTCGGCCGGGTCGACGAGCAGGTCAAGATCCGCGGGTTCCGGATCGAGCTGGGTGAGATCGAGGCCGCCATCGCCGGACTGCCCGGCGTCGGGCAGGTCGCGGTGATCGTCCGCGAGGACCGGCCGGGCGACAAGCGGCTCGTCGCGTACGTGGTCGACAGCGACCCCAGCGGGCCGGTCGACACAGCCGTGCTGCGCGCGCACTGCGCCACCGAGCTGCCCGAGTACATGGTGCCCTCGGCGTTCGTCGTGCTCGACACGCTCCCGCTGACCGCCAACGACAAGCTGGACCGCAAGGCCCTGCCCGCACCCGACCTCACCGCGGCCACCACGTCCCGCAAGCCGCGCACCCCGCAGGAGGAGATCCTGTGCGGTCTGTTCGCCGAGGTGCTCGGCGTGCCGGAGGTCGGCATCGACGACGGGTTCTTCGCTCTGGGCGGGCACTCGCTGCTCGCCACCCGCCTGGTCAGCAAGATCCGCGCCACGCTCGGCGCCGAACTGCCGATCCGGGCGCTGTTCGAGGCGCCGACCGTCGCGGCACTCGTGGAGCAGCTCGCCGGTGCCGCGCAGGCCCGCACCCCGCTGGTCCGCTACGAGCGGCCCGAGCTGGTGCCCGCCTCCTACGGCCAGCGCAGGCTGTGGTTCCTCAACCGCTTCGAGGGCGACGCGTCGCCGTACAAGATCCCGATCGGGCTGCGGCTGCGCGGTGAGGTGAACCGTGAGGCGCTGCGGGCGGCGCTGCGGGACGTGCTGGAGCGGCACGAGGTGCTGCGCACGATCTACCCGGAGGTCGACGGCGAGCCCGTGCAGCGGGTGCTCGACGCGGACCTCGCCACCCCGGCGGTGCGACACGTGACGATCGCGGAGGCCGACCTGCGGGCCGCGGTGCACGCCGAGGTCGGCGCGGGCTTCGACCTGGCGGTCGACCCGCCGATGCGCGCCACCTTGTTCCAGACCGGTGACCGCGAGTACCTGCTCCTGCTGGTGCTGCACCACATCGCGGCCGACGGCTGGTCGATGGCCCCGATGGCACGCGACTTCGGCGAGGCCTACACGGCCCGCCTCGGCGGCGACCCGCCGGAGTGGACCGAACTGCCGGTGCAGTACGCCGACTACAGCCTCTGGCAGCGCGACGCCATGGGCGCCGAGGACGACCCGGACTCGGCGATCTCGCGCCAGGTGGAGTTCTGGCGGGACACCCTCGCGGACCTGCCGGAGGAGCTGGAGCTGCCGACCGACCGGCCGCGTCCCACCGACCCGACCTACGCGGGCGGCACCCTGATGTTCGACTTGGACGCGGACCTGCACGCCGGGCTCACCGCGCTCGCCAGGGACAACGGGACCAGCCTGTTCATGGTGTGCCAAGCCGCGCTCGCGGCGCTGCTGACGAAGGTCGGCGCCGGCACCGACATCCCGGTCGGCTCCCCGATCGCGGGCCGCACCGACGACGCGCTCGACGAGCTGGTCGGGTTCTTCGTCAACACGCTGGTGCTGCGCACCGACACGAGCGGCGACCCCACGTTCACCGAGCTGCTGCGCCGGGTGCGCGACACCGTCCTGGCCGCCTACGCCAACCAGGACCTTCCGTTCGAACGGCTCGTGGAGATCATCAAGCCCGCCCGGGTCACCGGCCGCAACCCGCTGTTCCAGGTGCTGCTCGTGTTGCAGAACAACGCGACCACCACGCTGGCGCTGCCCGGGATGGACGTCTCCGTGGAGCCCGCGGGCGTGCACGCCGCGCAGTTCGACCTGTCCGTCGACCTGACCGAACGCACCGAGGGCGGTGCGGAGGCCGGGATCGCGGGCCGCCTCGACTACAGCGCGGAACTGTTCGACGCGAGCACCGCACAGGGCCTGCTCGACCGGTTCGTGCGGCTGCTGCGCGCGGTCGTCGCCGACCCTGGCCTGCACCTCGCCGCCGTGCCGGTGCTCGCCGACGACGAACGGCACCGGCTACTGGTCGACTTCACCGCAACGCACCGGCCCACCGAGATCGCGGGTGTGGTCGAGCAGGTGCACCACTTCGCCGTGGCGACGCCGCACGCGGTGGCGCTGGTCGACGACCAGGAGACCGTGACCTACGCACAGCTGGCGCGGCGGGCGAGCGCGCTCTCCCGCGCCCTCACGGTCACCGGCGCACGACCCGGCGCGATCGCCGCGGTGCTCGCCGACCGTGGCGCGGTCGTGCCGACCGCACTGCTCGGCATCCTCGGCGCGGGCGCGGCCTACACCCCGCTCGACCCGCGTGCACCGAGGGCCCGGCAGGTCGGGCTGCTGCGCGACAGCGCGGCCCGCTGGCTGATCGCCGAGCCCGCACGAGTGCGGGACGCGGCCGAGTTGGCCGCCGAGGCGGGGACCGGTGTGCAGGTGATGACGCTCGGCGCCGACATGCTCGACGCCGAAACCGGTCCGCTCCTCGCCCCGAGGGCCCGGCAGCACGACCTCGCGTACGTGATCTTCACGTCCGGTTCGACCGGCAGGCCCAAGGGCGCGATGGTGCACCACGGCGGCATGGTCAACCACCTGCTGGCCAAGGTCGAGGACCTGCGGCTGACCGCGGCGGACAGCCTCGTGCAGAACGCGCCGCTGTCGTTCGACATCTCGGTGTGGCAGATGCTGGCCGCGCTGATGGCGGGCGGCACCACCCGGATCGTCGGCGACGACACCGCGCTCGACCCGGCCGAGCTGTTCGGCCGCGTCGTCGCCGAGCGGATCACCATGCTCGAGGTCGTGCCGTCGCTGCTGCGCACCGCGCTCGACGCCTGGGACAGCGGCGCGCGGGTCCCGGCGCTGACCGAGCTGCGCTGGCTGATGGTCACCGGCGAGGCGCTGCCGGAACCGGTGTGCCGCCGCTGGTTCGCGCGGTTCCCGAACGTGCCGCTGGTCAACGCCTACGGTCCGACCGAATGCTCCGACGACGTCACGCACGCCGTGCTCACCTCGGACGCCGATCTCGGCGGCCGGGTCCCGATCGGCCGTGCGGTGCGCAACACCCAGCTGTACGTGCTGGACGACCTGCTGACGCCGGTGCCGATCGGTGTGGTCGGTGAGCTGTGCGTCGGCGGCGCAGGCGTGGGCCACGGCTATCTCGGCGACCCGGTGAAGACCGCGCGGGCGTTCGTGCCCGACCCGTTCACCGACACCCCCGGCGCCCGTCTGTACCGCACCGGCGACCGGGTCCGCTACCGCGCGGACGGCCAGCTGGAGTTCCTCGGCCGGGTCGACCACCAGGTCAAGATCCGCGGCCAGCGCATCGAGCTGGGCGAGGTCGAGGCCGGTGTCCGTTGCCTGCCCGGGGTTTCCGACGCCGTCGTCGTCGTGCACCCCGACCCGGCAGGCCAGAAACGGCTCGTCGGCTACTTCGTCGGCACCGCCGACCCGAAGACCGCCCGCGAGGAGCTGTCCGTGCTGCTGCCAGACGCCATGGTGCCGTCCGTCCTCATCGGACTTTCGGAGCTGCCGCTGACCCGCAACGGCAAGGTCGACCGCAAGGCGCTGCCGGCACCGGAGTTCGGCGCGGGTGGCGCGGGCCGGGAGCCGAGCACCCCCACCGAGAGCATCCTGTGCTCCATCTACGCCGAGGTGCTCGGCGTGCCGGGGGTCGGCGCCGGAGATGACTTCTTCGAGCTGGGCGGGCACTCGCTGCTCGCGACGCGCCTGGTGAACCGGGTGCGCGCGGTGTTCGGTGTCGACCTGCCGGTACGCGCGGTGTTCGACACGCCGACCGTGGCGGCACTCGCCGGGCGGCTCGACGCGGAGGGGGTGGGTGAGCCCCAGCGCAAGGCGCTGGAGCCGATGCCCCGGCCGGAGCGGATCCCGCTGTCCTTCGCGCAGCGGCGGATGTGGTTCCTCAATCGGCTCGAGACGTCCGCGGGCACCTACAACATCCCGGTCGTGCTGCACCTGTCCGGTGAGCTGGACGACGGGGCGCTGCGTGCGGCGCTGACCGACGTGGCGGGCAGGCACGAGAGCCTGCGCACGCTGTTCGGCGAGGAGGACGGCGAGCCGTTCCAGAAGATCGTCGACGCCGACCTGGCCGTGCCGCGGCTACAGGTCGTGCTCACCACGCCCGGCGAGGTGGCGCGGGAGATCACCAGGGCCACCCGGAGCGGGTTCGACCTGGCCCGTGAGCTGCCGGTGCGCGGCACGCTGCTGTCCCTGTCCCGGACCGAGCACGTGCTGATCCTCGTGATGCACCACATCGCGAGCGACGGCGGTTCGGCCCGGCCGCTGGCCGCCGACCTGGCCGCCGCCTACACGGCGCGCCTGGCGGGACAGGCTCCACAGTGGACACCGCTGCCGGTGCAGTACGCGGACTACACCCTGTGGCAGCGCGAGGTGCTCGGCGACGAGTCCGAGGACGCGGACAGTCCGATCGCCACCCAGCTGGCGTACTGGCGCGAGGCGCTCGCCGGGTTGCCCGAGGGCATCGAGCTGCCGACCGACCGGCCGCGGCCCGCCGTGTCCGACTTCGTCGGCGACACGGTGGACCTGGAGATCGGCGCGGACCTGCACGCCCGGCTGGAGGAGCTGGCCGGCGAGCAGTCGGTGAGCCTCGCGATGGTCGTGCAGGCCGGCCTGGCCGCGCTGCTGTCCCGGCTCGGCGCGGGCACCGACATCCCCATCGGTTCCCCGGTCGCGGGCCGCACCAACGAGGCACTCGACGAGCTGGTCGGCTTCTTCGTCAACACGCTGGTGCTGCGCACCGACACGAGCGGCGACCCGAGCTTCCTCGACCTGCTGACCAGGGTCCGGGAGACCAACCTGGCCGCGTTCGCCAACCAGGACGTGCCGTTCGAGCGGCTGGTGGAGGAGCTCAACCCGCCGCGGTCGCTGTCGCGGCACCCGCTGTTCCAGGTGGTGCTGTCGTTCCAGAACCACGACGCCATCGGGTTCGACCTGCCCGGCCTGAAGATCAAGCCGGTGCCCGCGACCACCGGCGGGGCCAAGGTGGACCTGTCGGTGAAGCTGGGCGAGCGGCGCGCCGCGGACGGCACCCCCGCCGGTCTCGGCGGTGTGCTGGAGTTCCGCACCGACCTGTTCGACCGGGACTCGGTGGCGCGGATCGGTGCCCGGCTGGTCCGGCTGCTACACGCGGTGGCCGCCGACCCGGCGCGGCCGCTCGGCGACGCCGAGCTGGTCGACGCCGCCGAGCGGGCGACCATGCTGGTGGAGTGGAACGCCACCGCGACCGAGGTGCCGAAGGCGGTGGCGCCGGTCCTGTTCGCCGAGCAGGCCCGCCGCACCCCGGACGCGGTCGCGGTCGCCGACGGCCCGGTCGAGCTGACCTACGCCGAGCTGGACCGCCGCGCCGACCTGGTCGCGGGTGCGCTGCTGGCCCGCGGGGTCGGCCCGGAGCGGTTCGTGGCGGTGTCCCTGCCGCGCTCGATCGACCTGGTGGTGACGCTGCTCGGGGTGCTCAAGTCCGGTGCGGCCTACGTGCCGGTCGACCCCGCCTACCCCGCCGACCGCATCGAGTTCATGCTGGCCGACACCCGGCCCGCGCTGCTGGTCACCGACGAGGAGGTGGGCAGGACACTGCCGCCGGCACGGGTGCCCAGGGTGCTGGCACGGGACCTGGTCACACAGGACGACGACCCGGTCACCGCGAACACGGTCGCGTTGCGGCCGGTGCGCCCGCACCACCCCGCGTACGTGATCTACACGTCCGGCTCCACCGGGCGGCCCAAGGGCGTGGTGATCGAGCACCGGGCGCTGGTCGACTACCTGACCTTCGCGCGCGGCGACTACCGGGGCGTGCGCGGTGTGGCGCTGCTGCACTCGCCGATCTCGTTCGACCTGACGGTGACGGCGATGTTCGTGCCGCTGGTCGCGGGCGGGACGGTCCGGATCGCCTCGTTCGAGGAGGCGGACGCCGATCTGGTGGCCCGGCTGCGGCAGCGGCCCGCGAACTTCGTCAAGGCGACCCCGAGCCACCTGCCGCTGCTGGACGCGCTGCCCGCCGAGTACTCGCCGGACACCGAGCTGCTACTCGGCGGTGAGCTGCTGCTCGGCGAGCTGGTCGACCGGTGGCGGGCGACCCACCCCGACGTGACCGTGCTGAACATGTACGGCCCCACCGAGACCACGGTCAACTGCACCGAGTACCGGATCGAGCCGGGTCAGACCATCCCGCCCGGCCCGCTGCCGATCGGCAAACCGCTGGCCAACACCCGCCTGTACGTGCTCGACGACCGGCTGCGGCTGGTCCCGCCGGGCAGCCCCGGCGAGCTGTACGTCGCCGGTGGCGGTCTGGCCCGCGGTTACCTGAACCGGCCGGAGCTGACCTCGACGAAGTTC
Source organism: Actinophytocola sp. (assembly GCA_036259595.1). Classification (GTDB taxonomy): domain Bacteria; phylum Actinomycetota; class Actinomycetes; order Mycobacteriales; family Pseudonocardiaceae; genus Actinophytocola. The sequence continues at coordinate 1,724 of DATABL010000306.1, read as the reverse complement.
GTGGCCAACCCGTTCGGCGCCCCCGGCGAGCGGATGTACCGGACCGGTGACGTGGTGCGGTGGAACACCGACGGCACGCTGTCGTTCCTGCGCCGCGTCGACGACCAGGTGAAGCTGCGCGGGTTCCGCATCGAGCTCGGCGAGGTCGAGGCGGTGCTGGCCGGGCACCCGGACGTGGCCCGCGGCGCGGTGAGCGTCCGCGAGGACACCCCCGGCGACCAGCGGCTCGTCGGCTACGTCACCCCGGAGCAGGGGCGGACCCCCGACCCGGCGGAGCTGCGGGCCCACGTGGCCGCCGCGCTGCCGGAGTACATGGTGCCGAACGCGGTCGTGGTGATCGACGAGCTGCCGCTGACCCCCAACGGCAAGCTCAACCGGGGCAGGCTGCCCGCGCCGTCCGCGACCACGACCGCGGGCCGCGGCCCGCGCAACCAGCGGGAGCAGACCCTGTGCCTGCTGTTCGCCGAGGTGCTGGGGCTGGACCGGGTCGGCATCGACGACGGGTTCTTCGACCTGGGCGGGCACTCGCTGCTGGCCACGAAGCTGATCACCAGGGTGCGGGCCACAATGGGCGCGGACCTCGCGATCCGCACGCTGTTCGAGGCACCGACGGTGGCCGAGCTGGCGACCCGCCTCGACGGCGGTGCACCGGACGCCGGTGCGTTCGACGTGCTGCTGCCACTGCGGCGCGGTGGTGCGCAACGCCCGCTGTTCTGCGTGCACCCGGCGAGCGGGTTCAGCTGGTCCTACGCGGGCCTGATCAGGCACCTGGATCCGGCGGTGCCGATCTACGGCGTGCAGTCGGCGGGCCTGGCCGCGGACGAGCCGCTGCCCAGGGACATCGCCGAGGTCGCGGCCCGGTACGTGGCCGAGATCCGCGCGGTGCAGCCGCACGGGCCGTACCGGATCCTCGGCTGGTCGTTCGGCGGCATGGTGGCCCACGAGATGGTCGCCCAGCTGGAGGCCGCGGGCAAGCGCGTCGAGCTGCTCGCGATGCTCGACTCGTACCCGAAGTCGGCGGCCGAACGTACCGGCGGCCGGGAGATCGACGAGCGCGAGCTGTACGAGGCGCTGATCGAGTTGGCCGGCTACGACAAGACCGTCGTCGGCACCGGCGAGCTGGACCGGGCCGCGATCGCGGCGATGCTGCGAGAACAGGGCGGCATCCTCGGGGAGCTGACCGAGCGTGAGCTGTCCGCCCTGTACCGGGTCTTCGCCAACAACACCGCACTGGCACGGGACTTCGTGCCCAGGAGCATCACCTCGGACGTGCTGCTGTTCGTGGCCACCGAGGACGAGACCGAACCGGGGATGGAGCGGCGCTGGACGGGCCACGTGCACGGCGCGATCACCCGGATCGACGTGCCGAGCAGGCACAACGACATGACCCAACCCGCGCAGCTGGCCCGGATCGGCGCCGAGCTGGCCACCCGGCTGCGCACCGAGTGAGGGAGGAACGACCCATGAGCACCAACCCGTTCGAGAACCCAGAGGGCACCTACCTGGTCCTGGTCAACGCCGAGGGTCAGCACTCGCTGTGGCCGTCGTTCGCCGAGGTCCCGGCGGGCTGGACGGTCGCGCAGGAGGCGGCCACCCGCGAGGCGTCCCTGGAGTACGTGGGCAAGAACTGGACCGACATGCGCCCTCGCAGCCTGGCCACCGCCATGGCGCGCTGAGGCCCCCGGAACGCGCACCGGGCCCGACCACACCCCCGGGCCCGGTGC
>DATABL010000305.1:0-4603 GCA_036259595.1 Actinophytocola sp. | reverse complement strand
CCGCAACACCTCGTTGGCCACCACCGACCAGTCGTACCCCGCCACGCGCCGATGCCCCTCAGCCGCCACCGCGCCCCGCCTGCCGTCGTCCGTCAGCAGCGACCGCAACGCCTCGGTCAGCGCGGCGGCGGGTCGGGGGTTTCGACTGGCCGGTGGTGGCCGGCCAGGTGGTCCGAGTGTACGAGCAGGCGATCGCCGCGGATCCGCGGCACGTGGTCGAATCTGGGTGATGGGGATATGGGTCTAGTCGTCACGCTGGTAGCGGTCGGGGTCGTGGTGGCCCTGGTGCTGGGGCTGTGGCTGGCGGCCACCGCGAACCGGCTCGACCGGCTGCACGTGCGGACCGACGCGGCGTGGGCGGCGCTGGACGCGGCCCTGGCGCGGCGGGCCGTGGTGGCGCGCGCCGTGGCGGCGGCCACCGCGCTGGACGCCGGTACCGACAAGGTCGGCGCGGACAAGCTGCGCGCGGTCGCCGAGCGCGCCGAGGGCATGCCGCGCGCCGAGCGCGAGGAGGCGGAGAACGCGCTGTCGCTGCAGCTCGCGGCCGTCGACCGGGGCCGGCTGCCGCTCGCGCTCGCGGCGGAGCTGCTGGACGCCGAGCAGCGGGTGGTGATCGCGCGGCGGGTGCACAACGACGCCGTGCGCGACACGCTGGGGCAGCGCCGGCGCCGGCTGGTGCGGTGGCTCAAACTCGCGGGCACCGCGCCGCAGCCGGAGTACTTCGAGATCGTCGAGCCGTCGCTGTCCGGGGAGAACGGCGCGCCGCTGCCCCGGCCGTCGGCGCGGGTGCTGCTGCTCGACCGGGAGCGTCGGGTACTGCTGTTCAACGGCCACGACCCGGGTCGGCCGGACACCCGGTGGTGGTTCACCGTCGGCGGTGGGGTCGAGCAGGGCGAGGACCTGCGCACGGCGGCGCTGCGCGAGCTGGCGGAGGAGACCGGGATCCGGCTCACCGAGCAGGACCTGGTCGGGCCGATGTGGCGCCGGCGGGTGGTGTTCAGCTTCGACGGCCGCACCTACGACGGCGAGGAGTGGTTCTTCCTGGCCGACCTGTCCGGCAACGGCGACGAGGTGGAGATCCGGATCGACACCTCCGGCTTCACCGACGTGGAGAACTCCACCGTCGACGGCCACCGCTGGTGGACCGCGGAGGAGCTGCGGCACACCGAGGAGACGGTGTACCCGGTGCAGCTCCCCACGCTCCTGCCGGACCTGCTGCGCACCACCTGGGACGGCACGGTCCGCCCGGTCAGGTGACCTGGGCGGCGAGGGAGTCGGGGAGCGGGTCGTACCGGGTGAAGGCGCGGGTGAACGTCGCCGAGCCGGAGGTCATCGAGCGCAGGTCGATGGCGTAGCGGAGCAGGCACGTGGCCGGGACCTCCGCGCGGACCAGGCTGTACCCCGGGGTCTCGTCCGCCTCCGTGCCGAGCACCCGGCCGCGGCGGCCGGACAGGTCGCCGAGCACCGTGCCCAGGTGGTCGTCCGGCAGCCGGACGGTGACCTCGTCGACGGGCTCCAGCAGGGAGATCCGGCCGTTGGCCGCCGCGTCCTTCAACCCGAGCGAGCCGGCCAGCTGGAACGCCGCGTCGGAGGAGTCGACGCTGTGCGCCTTGCCGTCGAACAGCGTCACCCGGATGTCGACCACCGGGTAGCCGTTGGCCAGGCCCTTCTCCAGCTGCGCCCGCACGCCCTTCTCCACCGAGCCGATGAACTGTGACGGCACCGACCCGCCGACGACCTTGTCCACGAACTCGAACCCGGACCCCACCGGCAGCGGCTCCACGTCGATGTCGCACACGGCGTACTGCCCGTGCCCGCCGGACTGCTTGACGTGCCGTCCCTTCCCGCGCGCCTTCCCGGCGAACGTCTCCCGCAGCGCCACCTTCACCGGCTCGGTGTCCACGTCGGCGCCGCCGGCCCGCAACCGGGCCAGCACCACGTCGGCGTGCGCCTCGCCCATGCACCACAGCACCAGCTGGTGGGTCTCGGCGTTGCGCTCCAGCCGCAGCGTCGGGTCGCCGGCGACGAGCCGGGCGAGGTTGCGGGACAGGGCGTCCTCGTCGCTGCGGGTCTTGGCCACCACCGCCACCGGCAGCAGCGGCTCGGGCATCGTCCACGGTCGCATCAGCAGCGGCTTGTCCGGGCTGGACACCGTGTCGCCGGTCTCCGCGGAGCCCAGCTTGGTGAGCGCGCAGATGTCGCCGGCCACGCAGTGCGCCACCTCCCGCAGGTTCGAGCCGAGCGGGGAGTAGATGTGCGCGACCCGCTCGTCGGCGTCGTGGTCCTCGTGGCCGCGGTCGGCCATGCCGTGGCCGGAGATGTGCACCGGCCGTTCGGGCCGCAGGGTGCCGGAGAACACCCGGATCAGCGACACCCGGCCGACGTAGGAGTCGACGGCGGTGCGGACGACCTCCGCCACCAGCGGACCGTCCGGGTCGGCCGACACCGACGTCGAGCCGGCGCCGTGCACGTCGGTCACGTTCGGCACCGCGTGCTCGAGGGGGGACGGGAACGCGCGGGTCAGCGCCTCGAGCAGCTCGGCGATACCCACACCGGTGGTGGCGCAGACCGGGATGACCGGGTGGAACGCCCCGCGCGCGACGGCTGTCTCCAGATCGTTGATCAGGGTGGCCTGGTCGATCTCCTCGCCCTCGAGGTAGCGGTTCATGAGGGTCTCGTCCTCGCTCTCGGCGATGACGCCCTCGATCAGCTCGTTGCGTGCGTCGTCGATCGCCAGGAGGTCGTCCTCGTCCGGCTCGGCGACCTTCGGCGGGTAGCCGTCGGTGTAGTCGAAGAACCGGCGGGTCAGCAGCCCCAGCAGGCCCGGCTTCCCGGTCGCCGGCAGGTACAGCGGCAGCACGCCGGCGCCGAACGCCTCCTGGCAGGCGGCCAGCTCCGCGGCGAAGTCCGCGCGCTGGTGATCCAGCCGGGCGATCACCACGGCACGCGGCATGCCGACCGCCGCGCACTCGGCCCACAGCGCCGTGGTCGCCGGGTCGACGCCCTCGGCGGCGCACACCACGAACAGCGCCGCGTCGGCGGCACGCAGCCCGGCCCGCACCTCGCCGACGAAGTCCGCGTAACCGGGGGTGTCGATCAGGTTGATCTTGACGTCGTCGTGCACCAGCGGCGCGACCGACAGGCCGACCGAGCGCTGCTGGCGCTGCGCGGCCGGGTCGTGGTCGCAGACCGTGGTGCCGTCGGTGACCGTGCCGGCCCTGCCGATCACCCCGGCCGCGGCGAGCAGGCCCTCGGTGAGCGTGGTCTTCCCGGAGCCGGACGGCCCGACGAGAACGATGTTCCGCACCTTGGCGGGGTCGTCCACAGCGACCGCGGCTCCGCCGCCACCGTTGTCCACGTGCTTGCTCGCCATGCCACTCACCCTTTCGGTCCGACGACGCTGTCTGCCCGAGCGGAAACGTGTTGGAACTCACACCTGTCTACCAGTCCGGTCCGCCCGCGTCGATGCGTCGGTTACGCACAGCAAGTGGCCTGCCGAGATACCCCGGAATTGGCACGGAGTAGAGGGCCACGTCCTCATACACTGGCTGTCGGGGACATTCCACGAGCAGAAGGGAACGACGGTGACCGACGTTTCGACCACCCAGCCGGAGACGGGCACCGCGCGGGTCAAGCGCGGCATGGCGGAGATGCTCAAGGGCGGCGTGATCATGGACGTGGTCACCGCCGAGCAGGCCAAGATCGCCGAGGACGCCGGCGCGGTCGCGGTGATGGCGCTGGAGCGGGTGCCCGCCGACATCCGCGCGCAGGGCGGCGTCGCCCGGATGAGCGACCCGGACCTCATCGACGGGATCATCGAGGCCGTGTCCATCCCGGTGATGGCCAAGGCCCGCATCGGCCACTTCGTCGAGGCGCGGGTGCTGCAGGCCCTCGGCGTGGACTACGTCGACGAGTCCGAGGTGCTCACCCCGGCCGACTACGCCAACCACATCGACAAGTGGCAGTTCACCGTGCCGTTCGTGTGCGGCGCGACGAACCTGGGCGAGGCGCTGCGCCGGATCACCGAGGGCGCGGCAATGATCCGCTCCAAGGGCGAGGCCGGCACCGGCGACGTGTCCAACGCGACCACCCACATGCGCAGGATCCGCGCCGAGATCAAGAAGCTGACCTCGCTGCCCGAGGACGAGCTGTTCGTCGCGGCCAAGGAGCTGCAGGCGCCCTACGAGCTGGTCAGGGAGGTCGCCACCCGCGGCAAGCTGCCGGTCGTGCTGTTCACCGCGGGCGGGATCGCCACCCCGGCGGACGCGGCGATGATGATGCAGCTGGGCGCGGAGGGCGTGTTCGTCGGCTCCGGCATCTTCAAGTCCGGCGACCCGGCCCGGCGCGCCGACGCGATCGTCAAGGCCACCACGTTCCACGACGACCCGGACATGCTCGCGAAGGTGTCCCGCGGCCTGGGCGAGGCCATGGTCGGCATCAACGTCGACGACATCCCGGAGCCGCACCGGCTGGCCGACCGCGGCTGGTGAGTCAGACGTGCTCGGACAGCAGCACCGCGACGGTGCCGGGTTCGAGCGCCTCGAAGACGTGGTCGACGTCGCCCGGGTAGGCCAGGTAGTCGCCCGGGCGCACGTCGACCGGC
>DATABL010000304.1:0-4756 GCA_036259595.1 Actinophytocola sp. | reverse complement strand
CCGTCGCTGACCCGGGCACAATGGGGTTGCCCCCCGTACCGGGCCGGGTGCCACCTGGATACCCACGCGGGCTTCCCGTGCTGGACAGTGGGGGTTATGACAACCGATACCGCTCCGTCGGCTCCCTCGTCGACCGGTAGCGACTTCTCGCGGCTCGCCCGACGCATCAAGGACGCCGGGCTGTTGGACCGACGGCCCGGGTACTACGCGGTGCGGACAGGTCTGCTCGCCGGGTGCTACCTCGGTGGGCTGGTGGGCTTCGTCGCGCTGGGGGACTCCTGGTGGCAGTTGCTCGTCGCGGTGTTCTTCGCCGTGTTGTTCGGGCAGGTCGCGCTGGTCTCGCACGACCTCGCGCACCGGCAGGTGTTCCGCACCCGGAGGGCCACGGAGGCCGCCGGCCTCGTCGCGGGCAACCTGGGCGTCGGGATGAGCTACGGCTGGTGGATGGACAAGCACACCAGGCACCACGCCAACCCCAACCACGAGGAGCTGGACCCGGACGTCGCGCCGGACATCCTCGTGTGGTCGGACGGCCAGGCGCGGGCCAGCCGCGGGATCCCGAGCTTCATCGGGCGCTGGCAGGCGTACCTGTTCTTCCCGCTGCTCACGTTGGAGGGCCTGAACCTGCACGTCTCCAGCGTGCGCGCGCTGTGGAACCCGATGGTCAAGCGGCGTGGCCTGGAGGCCGCGCTGCTGTTCGCGCACTTCGCCGGCTACCTCGGCGCGCTGTTCGTGGTGCTGTCCCCGGGCAAGGCGCTGCTGTTCCTGGTCATCCACCAGGCGCTGTGGGGCGTGTACATGGGTTCGATCTTCGCCCCGAACCACAAGGGAATGCCCACGCTGACCGGCGACGACCGCCCGGACTTCCTGCGCCGGCAGGTGCTCACCTCCCGCAACGTGCGCGGCAACTGGTTCGTGGACAACGCGCTCGGCGGCCTGAACTACCAGATCGAGCACCACCTGTTCCCCAGCATGCCGTCCCCGCAACTGCGCCGCGCGCAGCCGATCGTGCGCGACTACTGCGCCGAGCTGGGTGTGCCCTACGCGGAGACCGGCCTGCTCGACTCCTACTCACAGGCACTCCGCCACCTGCACCAGGTCGGAGCCCCGCTGCGCGAACGGGCGTCCCGGAACTGACCCGGCCGCCCCACACCGACACCGTTGAGAAGAGCCGTCGGCCTGCGAGAAGTCACGCACGGTGAAGCTTCCCAGTAGAGCGCCACATCCGAGGCCCCGTTCCCGCCGAGGCCGATGGAGGACTCGTAGTGGGGGGCCACACGTTGGATTCCGGTACGTCGGCAGGCTATTGTTGCGCGCTCGTCTGCTCCGTGTCGTGGCTACGTTCTGTGGTTGCGCCCTGCCCGACAGGCGTGCGACTGTCGGAATGATGGGATGGGCTGATGGGTAACGCGGAGCTGGCCGAGCGGCGCCTGCGGGTGATGGAGACCGTCACCGACAGCGCCCTGATGGAACTCGACCTGGAGAAGCTCTTCGAGGTCCTGCTCTGGCGGGTGCGTGACCTGTTCGAGGTCGACACCGTCACCGTCCTGCTGGCCGACCCGGCCGGAGCGCAGCTGGTGGCCAAGGCGACCGTGGGTCTGGAGGAGGAGGTTCTCCAGGGCGTGCGGGTGCCGGTGGGTGCGGGTTTCGCGGGGCGGGTGGCCCACCGCCGCGAGCCGGTGCAGATCGAGCAGATCGACGAGACCACGGTCGCGAACCACTTGTTGTGGGAGCGTGGCCTGCGGGTCATGCTGGGCGTGCCGATCGTGGCGCACGGTGACCTGGTCGGTGTGCTGCACATGGGCCGCACCACGCCGCGGCGGTTCAGCGGCGACGACGTGGAACTGCTGCAGCTGGTGGCCGACCGCCTGGCGATGGCGGCGCACGTGCACCGATCCCGCTCGGAGCGGGCCGCTGCCGCCATGCTGCAGGAGGGTCTGCTGCCCAGCCGCCTGCCGTCCACCGCGGGCTGGGAGCTGGCCGCCCGGTACGCCCCCAGCGCCGAGAGCGGTGTCGGCGGCGACTGGTACGACGTCTTCGAGCTGCCCGGCGACCGCCTCGGTCTGGTGATCGGCGACGTGGCCGGCAACGGGCTGGCGGCCGCGATCGTGATGGGACGCCTGCGCAGTGCCCTGCGTGCCTACGCGCTGGAGTTCGACGACCCCGCGGAGGTGCTGGGCAAGCTCGACCGCAAGGCCAGCCACTTCGAGCGCCGCACCATGGCGACCGTCGCCTACGCGGTCCTCGACATGGGAACCGGTCACGTGGACCTCGCCCTGGCCGGACACCTGCCCCCGGTCATCGCGGCGCCCGGGCAGCGGACCGAGTTCGTCGAGGCACCCGTCGGTCCGCCCGTCGGCTACAACCTGGCCGTCACCGGTCGCCGCGGTGTCAGCATCGAGGTGCCGTCCGGCGCACTGCTCGCCCTCTACACCGACGGCCTGGTCGAGCGCCGAGGCGTGGACCTGGACGACAGCTTGGAGAAGCTGCGGGGGACCGTGCACGCCATGGCGCCGGAGTCGGCGTGCGCCCGCATCATGGCCGCCATGGTCGGCGCCGAGCGGACCGCCGACGACATCGCTCTGATCACGGTCCGCCATCGCTGACCGACGTGCTGGCGTGAAGCCGGAGCGCAAGCCGATCGGGCGTCGGCCACCAGCCGGCCGGCCGCCGGCTCTGCGTGGATTCCCGGTAGGGCAAGGGTTCTGGGCTGAATGGGCGATTGGCGCACGGCTCGTCGCGTGACACGATCTTCGCGCTCGCCGCGGGGACCGGGCTCGGTGAATGGACCCGGTTCTCGCTGGAGCGAAAATGGCCTTCGTTGCCCGGTTGGTCGTCGGTCTGCTGGCTGTGTGCCTGCTGTCGCCGTTGGTGGGGGTGACCGCCGAGGCCGACTTCGTGGGAGCGCGGTTCCGGGTTCAGGTGTTGTCGACCCGGGCCGACATGGTGACCGGGGGCGACGTTCTCGTGCGGGTGCACCTGCCGCGACACGTCGCGCCGGGCCAGGTCACGGTGACGGCCGGCGGGCGGGACGTGACGGGTGTGTTCCGTCCGGCCGGCAACTCGCTCGTCGGGCTCGTCGACGGGCTCGCGGTCGGCTCCAGCACCCTCGTCGCCCGGGTCGGCGGTTTCGGCAGGGAACGGCTGAAGGCGTCGGTCGCCGTGGTGAACCACCCGATCAGCGGGCCGGTCTTCTCCGGTCCGCACCAGCACCCGTTCGTGTGTGAGACGGGGGAGTTCCGGGTGCCCGTGGTCGGGGCCTCGCTGGGCCCGCCGCTGGACGTCGACTGCTCCGCACCGACCCGGGTGGACTACGTCTACTGGTCCACCGACGGCTGGTTCAAGCCGCTGCCCGACCCCCGCGCCCGGCCCGCCGACCTGGCGCGCACCACGACCAGCGACGGCCGCACCGTGAACTACGTCGTCCGCCTCGAGACCGGCACCATCAACCGGGGGATCTACCAGCTGGCGGTGTTGCACGACCCCGTCACCGACCCGGCTCCCGGCCCGCTGACCCGGCCGGTGGGCTGGAACGACCGGCTGATCTACAGCTACCACGGCGGTTGCCGGGCCGGGTACCACCAGGGCGGCAAGGCGGAGGTCTTCCCGCCGCCGATGGGTCCGATCACGACCACGCCCGGTCCGCTCAACGACGCCTGGCTGGCGCGGGGCTACGCGGTCGCCGTCTCCAGCCTGACCGTCTTCAACAACAACTGCAACGACGTCATCTCGGCCGAGACGACCATGATGGTCAAGGAGCGGTTCGTCGAGCAGTACGGCGTGCCCCGGCACACGATCGGCTTCGGCGGGTCCGGTGGGTCGATGCAGCAGCACCTGATCGCCCAGAACTACCCGGGCCTGCTCGACGGCATCCTGCCGAGCGACAGCTTCCCCGACACCCTCGTCCAGCTGACGTCCACATCGGACTGCGCGCTGCTGAACCGGGCGTTCGACACCTCGACCCAACCGTGGACCACGGCCCAGCGGGCCGCGGTCGCCGGCTGGGGGTCGGCCGAGCACTGCACGACCCCGTACAGCGGCGACTGGGGACGGGCCTTCCGCGCCACCGCGGGCCCGGAGCCCACCTACACCGGATGCAGCTCGTCCGTGCCGCGCGACCTCGTCTACCACCCGTCGACCAACCCCACCGGCGCCCGCTGCACCTATCAGGACAACGCGGTCAACGTGTACGGCCGCGACCCGGCGACCGGCTTCGCGCGGCGGCCGCTGGACAACGTCGGCGTGCAGTACGGCCTGGACGCGTTCGCCGCGGGGGTGATCAGCGCCGAGCAGTTCGTGGACCTCAACGAGCGCGCCGGCGGCTACGACATCGACGGCGAGCTGATCCCCACCCGCACGGTCGGCGACCCCGACGCCATCGGCACCGCCTACCGGACGGGCCGCGTCAACACCGGCACGAACCTCGACACGATCCCGATCATCGACTACCGCGCCTACTTCGACGACATTCCCGACCCGCACGACAGCGTGCGCAGCCACACCATGCGGGCGCGGCTCGTCGCCGCCCACGGCTCGGCGGCCAACCACGTCATCATGGTCACGACCCGGACCGGAACCGGCCCGGCGAGCCCGGCCGCGGTCGCCGCCGAGGCGCTGCGTCTGATGGACCAGTGGCTGACCGCGATCGAGGCCGACACGTCGTACACGCCGGCAGCGGAGAAGGTCGTGAACAACCGCCCGGCCGGCGCCGTCGACGCCTGCTACGCGGCCGACGGCACCAGGTCCACCGACCCGG
>DATABL010000303.1:0-13437 GCA_036259595.1 Actinophytocola sp. | reverse complement strand
CGCCGCACGGCACGCACGTCGCGGGCACGATCGCGGCGGCCGACGACGGGCGGGGCACCGCCGGCGTCGCACCGGGCGTGCGGGTCGCCTCGGTGAAGGTCGTCGACGACGACGGCTTCATCTTCCCCGAGTACGCGGTGTGCGGGTTGATGTGGGCCAGCGCGAACAAGATGGCGGTGACCAACAACAGCTACTTCGTCGACCCGTGGCTGATGACCTGCAACCGGGACAGCGAGCACGTCGTGTTCGAGGCGGTGCGGCGGGCCGTGGACTACGCCACGCAGCAGGGCGTGCTGACCGTGGCCGCGGCGACCAACGAGGGCGCGGACCTGTCCGACCCCGAGGGGCGCACGGACCAGTCCCGCACGCTGGACGCGAACTGCACGGTGCTGCCGGCGGGGCTGCGGGGCGTGGTCGCGGTGTCGGCGGTCGGCGCGGACGAGCTGAAGTCCGGCTACAGCTCCTACGGCCTCGGGGTGATCGACGTGGCGGCGCCCGGCGGGGAGCCGAAGGACGTGGTGCCGTCCGACTCGGAGTCGGCCGCCGAGTCCGAGGACGGGTGCGTGCTGTCGACGGTGCCGGACGGGTACGAGCGGCTGTGCGGCACGTCGATGGCCGCGCCGCACGTGAGCGGGGTGGCCGCGCTGCTGGCCGGGGAGCACCCGGGCGCCTCACCGCGGGCGTTGACGCGGATGCTGACCGAGCAGGCCGACGAGGTGGCCTGCCCGGCCGACTACGACCTGGACGGGACCGGGGCGCAGGACGCCTACTGCGAGGGGTACGAGCAGTACAACGGGTTCTACGGGCACGGCGTGGTCGACGCCGAGGCCGCGGTGACCTCCGACGTCGGCGTCGACCCGGAGCCCGGCCTGTCGGACTCGGACTCCGGCGCCTCAGACCGGGGTGAGCGGTAGCAGCTTGCGACCGGTGGGGCCGATCTCGATGTCGGTGCCCATGGCGGGGCAGACGCCGCAGTCGAAGCACGGGGTCCAGCGGCAGTCCTCGAGCTCCCGCCCGTCGAGGGCGTCCTGCCAGTCGTCCCAGAGCCAGGCCTTGTCCAGGCCGGAGTCCAGGTGGTCCCAGGGCAGGATCTCCTCCTCGGTGCGCTCCCGCGTGGTGAACCAGGCGAGGCTGACGCCGAGCGGCTCCAGCTCGGCGGCCGCGGCGGCGGTCCAGCGGTCGTAGGAGAAGTGTTCGCTCCAGCCGTCGAACCGGCCGCCGTCGCGCCAGACCCGCTCGATGACCCGGCCGACGCGGCGGTCGCCGCGGGAGAGCAGGCCCTCGATCAGGCTGGGCTTGCCGTCGTGGTAGCGCATGCCGATGTTGCGGCCGAGGTTGCGGTCGGAGTTGACCGCCTCGCGGAGCTTGCGCAGCCGGTCGTCCACGGTGTCCGGGTCGCACTGGGCGGCCCACTGGAACGGGGTGTGCGGCTTGGGCACGAACCCGCCGATCGAGACCGTGCAGCGGATGTCCTTGCGGCCGCTGGCCTGCCGGCCCGCGCGGATGACCTCCTTGGCCATGGCGGCGATCTGCAGGACGTCGTCGTCGGTCTCGGTGGGCAGGCCGCACATGAAGTACAGCTTGACCTGGCGCCAGCCGCCCGCGTAGGCGGCGCTGACCGTGCGGATCAGGTCCTCCTCGGACACCATCTTGTTGATCACGCGGCGGATCCGCTCGCTGCCGCCCTCGGGGGCGAAGGTGAGCCCGGAGCGGCGGCCGTTGCGGGACAGCTCGTTGGCCAGGTCGATGTTGAACGCGTCCACCCGGGTGGACGGCAGCGACAGGCCGGTGTTGGTGCCCTCGTAGCGGTCGGCGAGGCCCTTGGTGACCTCGGCGATCTCGGAGTGGTCCGCGCTGGAGAGCGACAGCAGGCCGACCTCCTCGAAGCCGCTCGCGTCAAGGCCGCGCCGAACCATCTCGCCGATTCCCTCGATCGAGCGTTCGCGCACCGGACGGGTGATCATGCCGGCCTGGCAGAACCGGCAGCCGCGGGTGCAGCCGCGGAAGATCTCGACGCTCATCCGCTCGTGCACGCTCTCCGCGAGCGGGACCAGCGGCTGCTTCGGGTACGGCCAGGCGTCGAGGTCCATGGTGGTGCGCTTGGCGACCCGCTCGGGGACCCGCTCGCGGTTGGGCCGGACGAAGGCGAGGCCGCCGTCGTCGAGGTAGCCGACGTCGTAGAAGCGGGGGACGTAGACGCTGCCGGTCTCGGCGAGGCGGGTGAGGATCTCGTCCCGGCCACCCGGGCAGCCCTCGTTCTTCCAGGCCCGGACCAGGTCGGTGATCTCCAGGACGGCCTCCTCGCCGTCACCGAGGACGGCGGCGTCGAGGAAGTCGGCGACGGGCTCCGGGTTGAACGCGGCGTGACCGCCGGCGAGCACGATCGGGTGATCATCGGTGCGGTCGGCGGCGTGCAACGGGATGCCGGCAAGGTCGAGGGCGGAGAGCAGGTTGGTGTACCCGAGCTCGGTGGCGAAGCTGACACCGAGCAGGTCGAACGCGCCGACCGGACGGTGCCCGTCGACGGTGAACTGGGGAACGTCGTGCTCCCGCATCAGCGCCTCGAGGTCCGGCCAGATCGCGTAGGTGCGTTCGGCGAGCACGTCGGGCTGCTCGTTGAGCACCTCGTAGAGGATCATGACGCCCTGGTTGGGCAGCCCGACCTCGTACGCGTCCGGGTACATCAGCGCCCAGCGGACGGTGGCGGCGTCCCAGTCCTTGACGGTCGAGTTGAGCTCCCCGCCGACGTACTGGACCGGCTTGGACACCCTGGGTAGCAACGGCTCGAGCCTGGGGAATACGGACTCCATAATGCGCTCAGCCTAACTCCCGCCACCCGGCGCGCTCAGGTCGCGCCGGTAGCCGGCTCGAACGCGACATGTCGGCTTGCCCTTCCTCGGGTCAGCGCAGTAGGAGGGTGCCGAGGCGGCGGGCGGAGACGAGGACGCCGATCACCGCCATCACGGCGAAGTAGGCCAGGTGTCCGAGCAGGGAGGCGTCGACGAAACCCGTGCACAGGGCGCGCATGATCTCGATCGCGTGGTAGAGCGGGAGGCACTGGACGCCGACCTGCACCGCCGCCGGGTACACGGTCAGCGGGAAGAACGTGGTGGAGAACAGGAACATCGGCATCAGCGCGAGTTGCACCAGGTCGAAGTCCTGCCAGGAGCGCATGAACGTCGTGCACGCCATCCCGACCGCGGCGAACGCGAAGGCCACGAACAGCGCCGCCGGCAGCGCGAGCAGTGCCCACGGCGACGCGATCAGCCCCATGCCGAGCATGACCGCGAGGAAACCGCACGCGTACATCCCGCCGCGTAGCAGGGCCCACGCGATCTCGCCGACCGCCACGTCGACCGGGCCGAGCGGGGTGGCCAGCATCGCGTCGTAGAGCTTCGCGTACTTGAACTTGAAGAAGATGTTGAACGTCGCGTCGTACACCGCGCCGTTCATCGCGGACGCGGCGAGCAGCGCGGGGGCGACGTAGGCGACGTAGCTCATCGGCTCGCCGGTCGGGCCGGTGACCTCGCCGACCAGCCGGCCGAACCCGACGCCCATGGCGAACAGGTAGAACAGCGGCTCGCAGAAGCCGGACACGACCGCGAGCCACGCGCGGCTGTTGACCAGCAGCGAGCGTTCGACGAGCACCCGGGCGCGGCCGGCGTACATGCCGGTGGGCAGGATCCGCAGCAGCAGCCCGCGGGCCGGCGGCGGCGCGTCGCGCCGCTCCAGCGTGTCGGTCATGATGCCGCCTCCGCGGCGGAGAGTACGTCGGCGGTCATGTCGCCAGCCGCTTCCGGTAGTTGCGTGCCGCCAGCGTGGCGCCGGCGCCGAACAGCGCGAGCAGGAACGCGACGTGCCCGAGCGCGGACCACCACTCCAGCGTGCCGAACGCGGCGTCGCGACCCAGCTCGGTGCCGTGCCAGACCGGGGTGATCCAGGCGACCGGGCGGATCCACGCCGGCAGCTGCTCGATCGGGAAGAACGCCCCGGCGAACAGCGTCATCGGCATCACCACGAACCGGAAGATCGCGTTGAACTGCTGGCCCTCGGACTCGATCGTGGCCGCGTACGCGGTGATCGGCGCGGCCACGGCGAGCCCGGTCAGCACCGCCACCGGCAGCGTGACCAGCACGCCCGGCCCGGTCAGCACGCCGAGCACCGCCGCCACCAGCAGGTACGCCGCGCCCGAACTGGCGAGCCGCAGGCCGATCCAGGTCAGGTGCCCGGCGAGGATCTGCCCCGGGGTGATCGGCGACGCGGCGACCGCCAGGTAGGTCTGCTGCCACTTGAACCCCGACAGCACCGGGTAGGTCGACTCGAACGCGCCGAGCTGCGCGGCGGTGGCCACCAGCAGCGCGGGCGCGAGGTAGACGACGTACCGCAGCCCACCGGTCGCCTCGGTCGCCTGCACCTGCGAGCCGAGCCCGAACCCGAGCGCCAGCAGGAACAGCACCGGCTGCACGACGCTGGACACGACCGTGGCCCGCCAGTTGCGCCGGTACCAGGTCCACAGGGCCTCGACGTAGACCAGCGGGGCGCGCACGGGCCCGAGCACCCGGCCGGTGCTGGCCGGCGCGGTCAGGTGGGTCGTCATCAGTCCACCAGCGTTCGGCCGGTGAGACGGAGGAAGACGTCCTCCAGGGTGCTGCGGCGGACCAGGCTCGACACCGGGCGCACTCCCCTGGCGTGCGCGGCGGCGAGCACGGCCTCGCCGTCGGCGGTGTAGAGGAGTAATCGGTCGGGCAGTACCTCGAGCCGGTCGGCGAGGCCGTCGAGCTCGGCCTCGGGGGCGGCCACGCCGGGTGGGAAGCGCAGTTCGAGCACCTCGCGCGTGGAGTAGCGGCCGATCAGCTCGCTCGGACTGCCCTCGGCGGCGATGCGGCCGCCGTCCATCACGACCAGGCGGTCGCAGAGCTGCTCGGCCTCGTCCATGTAGTGCGTGGTGATGATCAGGGTGACGCCGTTCTGCTTGAGCCGGAACAGCCGGTCCCACAGCAGGTGCCGGGCCTGCGGGTCGAGGCCGGTGGTCGGCTCGTCGAGCAGCAGCAGCTCGGGGTCGTTGATCAGCGAGCGGGCGATCGTCAGCCGGCGTTTCATGCCGCCCGACAGTGGCTCGACCTCGTCCTCGGCACGGTCGGTGAGCTGCGCGAAGTCGAGGAGCTCGGTGGCCTTGGCCCGGACGTGCGCCTTCGACAGGCCGAAGAAGCGGCCGTAGACGTGCAGGTTCTGCCGCACGGTCAGCTCGGAGTCGAGGTTGTCCTGCTGCGGCACGACGCCCAGCCGGGCGCGGATCCGGGGCCCGTCGCGGTCGGGGTCCATGCCGAGCACGCGCAGGTCGCCGCCGGTGCGCGGGGACACGCAGGCCACCATGCGCATCGTGGAGGACTTGCCGGCGCCGTTCGGGCCGAGGAAACCGAACGCCTCCCCGCGCCGCACCTCGACGTCGATCCCCCGCACGGCGGCGAACTCGCCGAAGTGCTTCACCAGGTCCCGCGCGTGCACCAGCGCGCCGTTCTCACCCACGCCCGCAGACTAGATCGCGGCACCGACAATCCACGAACCGATAACGCCCGCGCGGGACCCGGCGGAAGGTCAGACGCCCGGGAACCAGAGGTCGATCTCGCGCTTGGCCGACTCCGGGGAGTCCGAGCCGTGCACGATGTTGTACTGCACCTCGACCGCGTAGTCGCCGCGGATGCTGCCGGTCGCGGCCTGCACCGGGTTGGTGGCGCCGGCCAGCTGACGGAAGGCGGCGATCGCGTTCTCGCCCTCGACGACCATGGCGACCAGCGGCCCGCCGGTGATGAACTCGAGCAGGGACTCGTAGAAGGGCTTGCCCGCGTGCTCGGCGTAGTGCTGCTCGGCGACCGAGCGCTCCACGTTCCGCAGCTCCAGCGCGGCCAGCGTCAGGCCCTTGCGCTCGACCCGGGAGATGACCTCGCCGACCAGGCCACGGCTGACACCGTCCGGCTTGACCAGGACCAACGTACGCTCGCTCACGACACTCCTTCAGAAAGGGAAAGATGCTGCCGGCGAAGCGTATCGTCCGGCCGTGATCACGATTGACGCCGAGTCGGACCAGCCGCCGTTCGAACAGGTGCGGGCGCAGCTGGCGCGCCGGATCAGCGACCACACGCTCGCGGTCGGCACCCGGCTGCCGACCGTGCGCGCCCTGGCCGCCGAACTCGGCCTCGCGGCGAACACCGTGGCCCGCGCGTACCGGGAACTGGAGGAGGCGGGCATGGTGGAGACCCGCGGCCGGGCCGGCACGTTCGTCAGCGCCCTCGGCGACAGCAGCCGAGCGGCACTGCGGCAGGCGGCGGCCGAGTACGCGGCCACGGCACGAGGCCTGGGCATCGGTGCGGAGGAGGCCGTGGAAGCCGTCCGCGCCGCCCTACGACACTGACCCGGACACCGACCGCTCTCGATCTTCTCGCCAGCCTGGGAGGGTGACCCCCACCCGCACCGGGGGCACCCCTCAGCGCCAGTCTATCGGTTTGGGGCGATTTCTGGCTGGTCGGCGCGAGCTGTGGACTACTCGGGGGCGCGAATGGCGGTTCTGGTCAGTCCTCGGTGGACTGTTGGCTGGGGAGGCGGCCCTCGGCCATGCGTCTGGCGACGTCCCAGCGCATCCAGAGCAGGACGGCCCACACCAGGCCGAACACCAGGCCCAGCACGCCGAGCGCGGGCAGGGCCACCCAGCACGCGACCAGCACGACCTGCAGGCCCGCGGCCACCCACAGCCCCCACGGCCGGCGCAGGAACGCGCACGTCACCAACAGCAACAGCGCCAGCACCCCGACCAGCACACCCTGCCAGGTCGCCAAGCCGCTGCCCAGGTTCGCCACCACCGGCATCGACAGCAGCACCACGACGGCCTCGAGCAGGAGCGTCGCCGCGGCGACGCCGGCGAAGGAGCGCATCGGGTCCGTCGGCTTGCTCATGTCGGCTCCTTGCCGAACAGCGCGCGCGCCTCGCCGGCGGTGACCACCGAGCCGGTGACGACCACGCCCACCCCGGACAGCTGGGCGTCCGCGTCCGACTCGGCCAGTTCGACGCCCGTCTCCACCGCGTCGTCGAGCCGCGGGCGCACGGTCACCCGGTCCACTCCGAACACGTCGGTCGCCAGGTCGCCGAGTTCCTCCGCGGGCATCGCGCGCTCCGAGGAGTTCGTCGTGATCACGATCTCGGCCAGCGCGGGCTCCAGCGCCGTCAGGATGCCCGTCGCGTCCTTGTCCCGCATCAGCCCGACCACGCCGACCAGCTTCGTGAACCCGAAGTCCGCGTCCAGCGCCTCGGCGAGCGCCCGTGCGCCGTGCGGGTTGTGCGCGGCGTCGACGAACACGCTCGGCGCGGACCGGACCCGCTCCAGCCGACCCGGCACCACGACCGACGCGAAGCCCTCGCGGACCGCCTCCACGTCCAGCGACCGCTGCGCCCCGGCGCCGAAGAACGCCTCCACCGCCGCCAGGGCCAGCGCCGCGTTCGCCGCCTGGTGCGCGCCGTGCAGCGGCAGGAACACCTCGTCGTACGCGCCGCCGAGACCCTGCAGTTTCAGCAGCTGCCCACCGACCGCCACGTCCCGCCGCAGCACGCCGAACTCCAGGCCGGCGCGCGCGACCGTGGCCTCCACCTCGGCGCACCGGGCCATCAGGACCTGCGCCGCCTCGGGTGTCTGCTCGGCGAGCAGGGCGATCGCGCCCGGCTTGATGACCCCGGCCTTCTCCCGGGCGATGCCGGCGAGGTCGGTGCCGAGGTACTCGACGTGGTCGATGCCGATCGGGGTCACGGCCGCCACCCGGGCGTCCGCCACGTTCGTCGAGTCCCAGGTGCCGCCGAGGCCGACCTCGAGAACCGCCGCCTCCACGGGAGCGTCGGCGAAGGCGGCGAACGCCATGGCGGTGAGCACCTCGAACTTCGACAGCGCCACCTCGGCACCGCGGTCGACCATCGCGACGTACGGCTCGATGTCCCGATATACCTCGACGTAGCGCTCCGGCGAGATCGGCGCACCGTCGACCGCGATCCGCTCGGTCACCAGCTGCAGATGCGGGCTGGAGAACCGGCCCACCCGCAGGCCGATCCGGGTGAGCAGCGCGTCGATCATCCGCGCCACCGACGTCTTGCCGTTGGTGCCGGCCACGTGCAGCACCGGGTACGACCGGTGCGGGTCGCCGAGCAGGTCGACCAGGGCGCCGATCCGCTTGAGCGACGGCTCGATCCTGGTCTCCGGCCAGCGGGTGTCGAGCTCCGCCTCGACCTGGCGCAGGTCGTCCCAGGTGGACTCGTCGGCCTCAGACATTCGGCATCGCGGCGAGTCGGGCGCCGATCCGCTCGATGTCGGCGGCGGCCAGCTCGCGCCGCGCCTTGATCTTGGCGACCACCTCGGCGGGTGCCTTGCCGGTGAAGTTGGGGTTGCCCAGCTTCGCGTCACACCCGGCCAGCTCCTTCTCGGCCGCGGCGAGGTCCTTGGCGAGCCGCTTGCGTTCGGCGGCCACGTCGACGGTGCCGGACAGGTCCAGCTCGACGTGCACGGTGCCGTCGGCGAGCGCGACCTCGAGCGACGCACTCGCGGCGAAGGCCTCGCCCGGCGCCTCCAGCCGCGCCAGCGAGGTGACCGCGGGGGTCAGCGCGGACAGCCCCGCTCCGTCCACACCGGACAGTCGGGCCGGGACCCGCTGGCCGGGCTTGACCCCCTGGTCGGACCGGAACCGGCGGATCTCGGTGACCAGCTTCTGCACGGCGACCACGTGCCGCGCCGCCGCCTCGTCGGGTGTTGCGCCGACCGCGGCGGGCCACGGCGCGACCACCACGGACTCCCGGCCGGTGAGCGTGGTCCACAGCCGCTCGGTGACGAACGGGAGCAGCGGGTGCAGCAGCCGCAGCACGACGTCGAACACGTGCCCCAGCACGGCCCGGGTCGACTCGGCCCGCTCACCGCCCTCGGCCAGCTGGACCTTCGCCAGCTCCAGGTACCAGTCGCACAGCTCGTCCCAGGTGAAGTGGTAGAGCGCGTCGCACAGCTTGGCGAACTGGTACTCCTCGAACATCGTGTCCACATCGGACACCAGGGTGTCGGCGAGGTCGAGGATCCAGCGGTCGGCCTCGGTCAGCGTCTCCCGCGCCGGCACCTCGTGTGCCGTGGTCGCGCCGTTCAGCAGCGCGAACCGGGTGGCGTTCCACAGCTTGTTGCCGAAGTTGCGGGAGCCGGCCGCCCAGTCCTCGGCGATCGCCATGTCGCTGCCCGGGTTCGCGCCGCGGGCCAGGGTGAAGCGGGTGGCGTCGGCACCGAAGCGGTCCAGCCAGTCCAGCGGGTCGATGACGTTGCCGCGCGACTTGGACATCTTCTTGCCGAACTCGTCGCGGATCAGCCCGTGCAGGAAGACGTGGTCGAACGGCTGCACGCCGTCCATCGCGTAGACGCCGAACATCATCATCCGCACGACCCAGAAGAACAGGATGTCGTAGCCGGTGACCAGAACGCTGTTCGGGTAGAACTTCTCCAGGTGCGGGGTCCGCTCCGGCCAGCCGAGCGTGGAGAACGGCCACAGCGCCGAGGAGAACCAGGTGTCCAGGACGTCCGGATCCTGGGTCCACCCCTCGCCGGACGGCGGCTCCTCGTCCGGGCCGACGCACACGACCTTGTCGTCGGGCCCGTACCAGACCGGGATCCGGTGCCCCCACCACAGCTGGCGCGAGATGCACCAGTCATGCATGTTGTCGACCCAGTCGAAGTACCGCTTGGCCAGCTCCGGCGGGTGGATCGTGGTGCGGCCGTCGCGGACCGCGTCGCCGGCGGCCTTGGCCAGCGGGCCGACCCTGACGAACCACTGCAGCGACAGCCGCGGCTCGACGACCGTGCCGCACCGCGAGCAGTGCCCGACCGAGTGCAGGTACGTCCGCTTCTCCGCGACGATCCGGCCCTGCTAGCGCAGCGCCGCCACGACCGCCGGGCGGGCCTCGAACCGGTCCAGCCCCTCGAACGGGCCGTGCGCGGTGATCACGCCGCGCTCGTCCATGATCGTGATCGCGGGCAGCTGCGCGCGCTGGCCGATCTCGAAGTCGTTCGGGTCGTGCGCGGGCGTGACCTTCACCGCACCGGTGCCGAACTCCGGGTCGACGTGCGGGTCGGCGACGATCGGGATCATCCGGCCGGTGAGCGGCAGCTCGACCTCGGTGCCGACCAGGTGGGCGTACCGCTCGTCGTCCGGGTGCACGGCGACCGCGGTGTCCCCGAGCATGGTCTCCGCACGGGTGGTGGCCACGACGATCGCGTTCTCGCCGTCCCCGTAGCGGATCGAGACCAGCTCGCCCTCGTCCTCGGAGTGTTCGACCTCGATGTCCGACAGCGCGGTGAGGCAGCGCGGGCACCAGTTGATGATCCGCTCGGCCCGGTAGATCAGGCCGTCCTCGTAGAGGCGCTTGAAGATCGTCTGGACCGCCGTGGACAGGCCCTCGTCCATGGTGAACCGGTCACGGGACCAGTCCACGCCGTCGCCGAGCCGGCGCATCTGGCCCAGAATCCGGCCGCCGTACTCGGCCTTCCACTCCCAGACCCGCTCGACGAACGCCTCGCGGCCGAGGTCGTGCCTGGTCAGGCCCTCCTTGGCCAGCTCGCGCTCGACGACGTTCTGGGTGGCGATGCCGGCGTGGTCCATGCCGGGCTGCCACAGCGTCTCGTAGCCCTGCATGCGACGGCGGCGGGTCAGCGCGTCCATCAGGGTGTGATCGAGCGCGTGTCCCATGTGGAGACTGCCGGTCACGTTGGGTGGCGGCAGGACGATGCAGAACGGCGGCCGGTCGCTGCTGGCGTCCGAGGCGAAGTAACCGGCGTCCACCCACCGCTGGTACAGCTCCGCCTCTACCGTCGCCGGCTCCCAGGCCGGCGGTAGGTCGGTGGTCCGCTGCGATGAGGTGTCAGTCACCTCGGAGAGTTTACGAACCGTGCTGACCGGCGTGCATTCGAGTTCCCTCCGCCCGGTCTTGTTAACGCGGCGAACGGTCCGATCGATGAGCTGAGCACCAGGGAGTTCGTGTTCTTGCTGGTTGATCGATCAACCACAGTCTGTCTTGGGGAGCCGGTGAACCGACGCCAGCCGGCCGCCGATCCGGCGGCCGAGGACGCCGAGTGGGCGGTGCGTGTGCGCGACGCGGCCAGTGCCGACGTGCGGCAGCTGCTGCGCGGCGCACGGCGGCGCCGGCACGCGCGCTGGCTCGCCGGCGGGCTGGTGGTGGTCGCGGTCGGCGCGGTGCTGGCCGTGCTGGTCCGCGCCGGCACGTTCGACTCGCTGCTCGGCGACGACCCGGTGGCGCCCCCGGCCGACGAGCCCGTCGCGGTCTCGACACCCCCGGCGCCGATGCTCGATCCGGCCGCCCCGTTCGCGTCCACGCCGGCCGACGGCTGGGCCGACGGCGCCGCCGGCATCGTGCCGCCGACCGCCAAGCCGGTGGGCGATTTCACCGCCTCGGAGGTGGCGGCGGCCACCGCGCGGGTGCGGGAGGTGCTGGTGGCCAGCCGCCTCGACCGCACGCTCGTGGTCCGCCACGACCCGACGCGGTTCCTGTCGCTGCTCGCGCCGGACGCGCGCCGGCAGCTCGAGCCGCTGTTCGACGGTCACGAGCCGCAGGTGCAGTCGCTGGTCAGCCTGGCGGCGGCGGACGCGACGCTGGCGGCCGTCGAGCCCAAGGTGCACGGCGAGATGACGGTTGCCCCCGGCGACGCGGGCGAGCTGGTGGTGAGCACGAACTACGTGTTCGTCTACGCCTTCGAGCCCGACGAGCCGCTGCGCCTGGTGGACGCGATGAACGTGGTCGTGGTGGTGCGCGCGGACGTCGACTACGTGCTGCGCGACGGCGACCGGTGGGCCGAGGGCAGCCAGGGCCTCTGGTACGGCGACGCGACCGGTTACGCGTACTCGATCGGGTGCGATGCGTACCGGAAGGGGTTCCTGGCCCCCGCCGCCACCGAACGCGCGGTGACCGCGAGCACGGCCCGGGCCCAGGTGACGTACTTCGATCCGGAGAGCCCGGCGCCGGCACCCAGCTGCCCCGCCTGAGCACTCTCGGAGGGCATGTTTCCCTCGTCCCGCGCGTTGCACCTGGCGTAGGTCAGATCCCCGGAGGAGGGTGAGATGAGCCAGGCGCCCGACACGCTGACGATGTACTCGACCACGTGGTGCGGCTACTGCCGCCGGTTGAAGTCGCAGCTGGACCGCGAGGGCATCGAGTACCGCGAGGTCGACATCGAGCACACGCCGGGAGCCGCCGAGTTCGTGGTGAGCGTGAACGGCGGCAACCAGACGGTGCCCACCGTGCACTTCCCGGACGGCACCGCGCTGACCAACCCGACTCTGGCCCAGGTCAGGGACCAGCTGGCCGCGTGAGCAGCGCCATGGCCGCGTTGTGCCCGCCGATGCCGCTGACGCCGCCGCCCCGGCGGGCGCCGCTGCCGCACAGCAGCAGGTTCGGCACGTCGGTCGCCACACCCCACGGGTCGGTGTCGTCCTCGGCATAGGGCCAGGCGAGGTCGCCGTGGAAGATGTGGCCGCCCGGCATCGCCAGGTCCCGCTCCACGTCGAGCGGGGTCTTGGCCTCGACGCACGGGCGGCCCTCGGCGTCGGTGGCCACGCAGTCCTCGATCGGGTCGAGCAGGTGGCGGTTCATGGCGGCGAGGTAGCGGGTGGCGAGGGCGTCGCGGAGCGCGTCGTCGCCGGGGGTGAACAGGTCGGCCGGCAGGTGCAGGCCGAACAGGGTCAGGGTGTGCAGCTCGCCGTCCACGATGGACTCGTCGGTCAGCGTGTGGCAGTACGTCTCGCCCGGCAGCGGGTCGGGGATCGTGCCGGAAGCGCTTGCCCGGTAGGCGTTCTCCAGCTCCACATAGGACTCGTCGACGTGGAAGGTGCCGGCGAACGCCTGCCTCGGGTCCACGCCGGACCGCAGCCGGGGCAGGCGGGACAGCAGGACGTTGATCTTCAGCTGCGCGCCGCGGGGCGACTCGGTGGGTCGGCCGCGCAGGCGCTCCAGCACCGCCGGCGCGACGCCGGAGAGCACCGTGCCGGCGGCGACCGTGTGCTCGGCATCCTCCGCCACGTAACGGACCTCGGCGTCGACGCCGTCCGCGGACACCGCCGTCGCGGTCGCGCCGGTCCGCAGGGTCGCGCCGGCCCCGGCCGCCACCCGTGCCAGCTCGGCGGTCACCGCGCCCATGCCGCCCACCGGCACCCGCCACTCGCCGGTGCCGTCGCCGACCAGGTGGTACAGGAAGCACCGGTTGGCCAGCAGGGACGCCGACCGCAGCGACGTGTGCGTGCCGATCAGCGCGTCGGTGGCGACCACGCCGCGCACCAGGTCGTCGGCGAACGTCTCCTCGATCGCCTCGCCGATCGGGCACTCGAACACCTGGTGCCACACCCGGTCCCCGGCCGCCTCGACGAC
>DATABL010000302.1:0-3201 GCA_036259595.1 Actinophytocola sp. | reverse complement strand
GACCAGCGGCAGCATGATCCGGCGCAGCGACTGGTTCCTGGAGCAGCCGTCGAGCCAGGCCGCCTCCTCGATCTCCTTGGGCACGCTGGCGAAGAAGCTGTGCATGATCCACACCGCGAACGACAGGTTGAACGCGGCGTTCACCAGGATCATGGCGAGCCAGGTGTCGTTGATCTCCAGCTCGACGAACTCCCGGAACAGGCCGGAGGCCAGCACGGTCGGCTGCAGCATCTGGGTGATCAGCACGAGCAGCAGGAACGGCAGGCGGAGCCGGAACCGGTGCCGCGCGGTGTAGTAGGCGGCCGGCAGCGCGGCGAGCAGCGCGAGCGCGGTGCCGCCGAGCGAGATGACCACCGTGGACAGCAGGTTGAACGGCAGCGGCGTCTCCGGCGTGTCCCACATGGTCAGGAAGTTGCTGGGCTCCCAGTCCTCGGGCAGGTACGTCGGCGGCACCCGGAGGATCTCCGGCCGCGTCTTGAACGCCCCGATCAGCATGATCAGGTACGGGAACAGGAACACCAGCGCGACGACGGTGCCGACGACCGTCAGCCCCCAGCGCTTCTTCTCCCGGACCGCGGGCGGGCGGGTGCCGTCGCCGGCGGTGACGACCTTGGTCGGGCGGTCGATGACCGTGCTCATGCGTTCAGTCCTCCTGCCGCATCGGGCGCACGACGCGCAGGTAGATGCCGATCACGACGACCACCACGACGAAGTTGAGCACGGACAGCGCGCTCGCGGTGTCGATCTGGCGGTCGTTCTGGATGATCTTGAACATGAGCGAGGTCGTGGTGTCCGCGTCGTAGCCGGGGATCGCGCCGGTCATCGTCTTGAGGATCGGCAGGTTGTTGAACACGTTGATCACGTTGATGATCGTGGCCACCGCGAGCGCGCCGCGCAGCATCGGGAACACCACGCGCCAGTAGGTCTGGGTGCGGCTCGCCCCGTCGATCTGCGCGGCCTCGAGCACGTCGTGCGGCACGGTCTGCAGGCCGGCGAGGAAGACGAACGTGGTGAACGGGACCGACACGAAGACCGCGACCGCCATCGCCGACAGGAAGCCGGACAGCGGGTTCTTCAGGAAGCCGAACGGCACGTCCAGGATGCCGACGTCCACCAGCATCCGGTTGATGATGCCGTAGAAGGGATCCAGTCCGTAGACGAACACCGTCGAGGTCATCACCACGGACGCCGCCCACGGCACGATGATCACCATGCGGAGGATCTTGCGGCCCGGGAACCGCTTGTTCAGGAACTGGGCGAGCACCAGGCCGATGCCGACGCTCAGCGCGACCACGCCGATCACCCAGACCCCGGTGTTGGTCAGCACCCGGGGCAGGTGGCCGAGGTCGAGCACCCGCTGGTAGTTCTCCCAGCCGGCCCAGCCGCGGTCGGTGCCGAACCGGCTGAGGTCCCGGAACGACGTGTAGATCATGTAGCCGACCGGGAACAGGACCACGCCGCCGATCAGGATCAGCGCGGGCGCGAGCCAGGGCAGGGCGTGCAGGGTCGTCTGCCGCCTGGCCCGCCGTCTCATCGCCTGGTTCCGTGACCGGCGCGCGGTGGTCGGTGCTGTCACGCCTCGTTCCTAGTCTTGTCGGTCGCCGTGTGGGGTCGCCGTGGGTCGCCGTGTCGGTTAGGACGTTGTCGGCCTGGCCCGGAGCCGCCCGCGGTGGTGCGGACGGCCCCGGGCCGGTCGCCGGGGTCACGCCGTCGCGTCGGCCTTCGCCTGGATCTGGGCGAGCACCTCGTCCACCGGCTTGTTCTCGATCTGGCCGACCAGCGACTTGAACGCGCCGGAGGTCGGGCCCCAGGCCGGGTTGGTGGCCGGGTAGAACTTGGCGTCGGGCAGGGTCTCGAGGAAGACCTGCAGCTCCGGGTTGTCCGCCGCGGCCTCGGCGCCGGACTTGGTGGCCGGGATGAAGCCCTCGTTCTGGTTGAACTTGAGGTAGTTGTCCTGCTGGTAGAAGAAGTCGAGGAACTTGGCGATGGCGTCCTGCTTCTCCTCGCCCTTGTCGAAGCCGACGAAGTAGTCGGCGACGCCCAGCGTCGAGGGCGAGCCGTCCGGGGTCGGCGAGGGTGCGATGTCCCAGTTCAGGTCCGGGTTCTTCTCGTTGATCTGGCCGACGATCGGCGGCAGGCCCTGGATCATGCCGATCTTGCCCTGGATGAAGACGTCGAGCAGCGGGGTGCGGTTGGTGGCGCCCGGGTCGGGCTGGGTCACGCCCGCGTCGATCATCTCCTTCATGAAGGTCAGCGCTTCCCTGGCCTCCGGGGTGTCGATCGTCATCTTGCCGTCGGTCTCCCAGCTCGCGCCGGCGCCGTAGGCGAAGATGGACGTCTCGGCCTGGGCCTCCTCGCTGCCCAGCGGCATGCCGTAGCCGAACACGCCGCCACCGAGGTCGGAGATCTTCTGCGCCGCGGCCTTCAGCTCGTCCCAGGTCTTCGGCGGGGCCTGGACGCCGGCCTGGGCGAGCAGGTCCTTGTTGTAGAACAGCGCCCGGGTCGAGGCCACGGTCGGCAGGCCGTAGGCGACGCCGTCGATCTTGGCACTGTCCATGAAGGTGGGCTCGATGTCCTCGAGCGTCTCCGGCGAGACGATCTCCTCCGCCGGGTAGAGCAGGTCCTCCGCGCCGTAGGCGGGGCCGGCCGCGTCGAGCTCCAGGATGTCCGGCGCGCGGTTGTTCTGGATCTTGGTGTCGAGCACGGTGTAGATGTCCTCCCAGCTCTGGGTCTCCAACTTCACCGTGATGTCCGAGTTCTCCGCCTCGAAGGCCTTGACCAGGTCCTCCCAGTACGGCTTGGTCTTGTCGCTGTAGATCGGCACCAGCAGTTCGAGCTCGGTGCTGCCGCCCTCGCCGCCCGAGTCGCTTCCGCAGCCAGCGAGCCCGAGCGCGGCCACGGCCACGACCGCGGCTGCCTTGATGACGCGCCTCAACTTCTCCTCCGTTTCCGCCCGGCCGGTCCGCCTGGCTGGTCGCCGCCGGCCCACCCTGCCCGCGCGGCGATTGGTTTATACCACCTGTTCAGCTCGACGCCGCCAAACCGTACTCAACCCGATGCCGGCGGCTGCGGAACCCGCAACGCGTCCCGCAGCCGGTCGAGGACGTCCGGCAGCTCGCCGTCGGCGGTGAACCCGGCCGCGAGCCGGTGCCCGCCACCGCCGAACCGCGCGGCCGCCTCCCGCACGTCCACCAGGCCCGC
>DATABL010000301.1:0-8143 GCA_036259595.1 Actinophytocola sp. | reverse complement strand
CCGGGCGCGCCGTTCAGCGTCGCCACCAGCGGGACGGGACCGGCTGCGGTTCCGAGGAGTGGTTCAGCGCGGTCGCGCTGGCGCGGAGCTGCTCTCAGAACCGCGCGGACCACTGTTCCCGGTAGGTGCCCATCGCCACCTCCGCCAGCCGCAGGCGCTGGACATCGGAGGTGCCGGCCGGGGCGTAGATGTGGTTGGCGTCCCGGAGGTACCGTTCGATGTTGCGGTCCGGGTCCAGGCCGTACGCCGCGTGCACCTCCATCGCGGTACGTGCCGCCTCCAAAGAGGACTCGACGTTCACGAGCTTGGCGTTCATCAGGTCGGCGTCGCACGGGACGCCCTGGTCGAGCAGATGCACGGCGTGGTAGGCCAGGAGACGGGCGGTCATGAGCTGGGACTGCAGGTGACCCAGCTTCTGTTTGACCGTGGCCAGCTCGCTCAGCGGTTCGCCGTAACGCCGATGGGTCAGGGCGAACTGGATCGTCTCGTCGACGATCGCCTGGTGGATGCCCAGTGACACCGCCGTGAGATTGGGACGTCCGTAGAGGATGCTCGACGAGTAGGCGACCGCGAGCCCGTCCCCCTCGGCGCCGAGCCGGTTCTCCGCCGGCACGCGGCAGTTCTCGAAGATCAGCTCGCCGAAACTGAAGCCGTGCAGGCCCATCGCGGGCCGGTGCGGGCCGAGCCGCAGACCGGGCGTCGTCGCCTCGACCAGGAACGCCGACAGGCCAGCGGATCCCGGACCGGTGCGGACGACGACTCCGTGCAGGTCACCGATGTGGCTGTTGCCGACGAACACCTTCCGGCCGTTCAGCAGGTAGTCGTCCCCGACCCGTTCGGCGGTGGCGGACATCCCGAGCACGTGCCCACCGGACTCGGGTTCGGTCACGGCGATCGTGGGCATGCACCGGCCGTCGCTGACCGCGGGCAGCCACCGGCGCTTCTGCTCCTCGTTGCCGAAGTGCACGATCTTGGCCACACCCAGCTGCGACGCCTGCACCATCGCGCCCATCGCACCACTGACCCGCGCGAGCTCTTCGATGATGATGGTCTTGGCGAGGTGCCCGAGGCCCATTCCCCCGTAGGCGTCGTCGATCGTGACGCCGAGCCAGCCCTGCTCGGCGATGAGGCGGGACAGTTCGACATGCACCGCCTTCGACTGCTCCATCTCGGCGACCCAGCGCGCTACCTTGGTTTCGGCGAAGTCGCGCACCTGCGCGCGGAGTCGGTCGTGCTGCGGGGTGGTGAAGTAGCTGGTCGCGTGGGTTGCGAGGTCCACTAGCCGTCCCTTGAGAGCTCGTCACGATCCAACGTGGTCACCGCATTTCGTGTGCACGCTGCACAACCTTGCCACTGATACCCCCATCAGTGGTACCTCCTACTTGGTGATGAGAATTACGCAAGACTACGAAGAGTAAGCGTCAGTCGTCGGCAGGGGGTCGGGTGGAGTAGACCTGGCGCCAGTGCTGGACCGAGCGGACCAGATCGTCGAGGACGTGGCGGAGGAACTGGCCCATGTTCTCCAGGCGCACGCCCCGGCGGGGGTGGTGGCGCGCGAGCTTCTGGGCTCCGATCTCGCAGGCGGCGGCGAGCTGGCTCTGGTTGCGCGTGCTGGCCATGATGGACTGCAACAGGACGTCGTCGTCGATGAAGTGGCGCTCCGCGCGGCTGTGGGGGTCGCGTTCGCGTCTGACGAGCTCCTGGTTCGCCGACTACCAGCCGTTCACCCCGTTCATCGAGACCCTGCGAGCGCTGCTGATGGACACCCCGGTCGGTGACAGCGCTATCCTCGCCGTCGCCTGGTGCGGGGTGATCACCTGGGCGGCTACCTGTGGGCCAAGAAGCTCTACAACCGTGAACCCGCCCGGTGAGGAGCTCGTTCAGCGCAGCCGTTCGGCGAGGATCGGGCCGATCTCGGCGAGGGCGTCGGGACGGGTCATCCTGCCGTGCGTCGTGTCGATCTCGTGCACCTCCAGCCCGCCTGTGACGTGCCGGCGCCAGTCGCCGGGACGGGGTGCGCCCGGACCCTTGTCCGCGGTGGCGGCGAAGATCACCACGTCGCCGTCGTGCATCGGGGAGGTGCCGGTGTGCATCAGGGCGACGTTGGCGGCGAACACCTCGGCCACCGCGGCCAGCCGCGTGTCGTCCAGCGCGGCCAGGAGATCGTCCTGGCGGCGCACGGCGGCGACGAACTCGCGCGGGCCGGGCTCCGGGTGATCGACCTGGTAGCCGAGCGAGCGAGCCATCGCGGCCACCGTCGCCGGGTCGTCCGGGTCGGGCGGCACGTGGTCCGGGTCCGCATGGGTCGGGTAGCCGTCCAGCAGCGCGAGCAGTTCCACCTGCTCGCCGCCCGCCCGCAGCTCGGCGGCCATCGCGTGCGCGACGCCGGCCCCGAACGACCAGCCGAGCAACCGGTACGGGCCGGCCGGGCACACCGACCTGACCTGCTCCAGGTAGTCCTTGACCAGTTCGGCGGTGGTCGCGGGTCGGGCGGCCGGGTCGGTCAGGCCGCGTGACTGCAGGCCGTACACCGGCACGTCCGGCGGCAGGTGCGGCAGCAGGCCCGCGTAGACCCAGCTGATCCCGGCCGCGGGGTGGACACAGAACAGCGGCGTGCCCGCACCTCCGGCGCGCAGCTCGAGCAGCGGCGCGAGCGGGTCGGCCGCGCCCTCGGCGTCACCGGCCAGGCCGGCCGGGGTGGGTCGGCGGAACAGGTCGGCGACGGTCAGCTCCACGCCCAGCTCCGCCTCCGCCCGGCCGATCAGCCGGACCGCGAGCAGCGAATGGCCGCCCAGGGCGAAGAAGTCGTCGTCCGGGTCGACCAGGGTGCGGCCGAGCACGTCCGCGAACAGGCGGCACAGCACGGCCTCGGCCGGGGTGCGCGGGGCCTGGCGGGCGTGTGTGGGGAGGACTGGTTCCGGCAGTGCGGTCCGGTCCAGCTTCCCGTTGGGGGACAACGGCAACGCCGCCAGCGGTACCAGCGCCGAGGGCACCAGGTGAGCCGGTACCACCTCGGCCAGTCCGGCCCGCAGCGCCGCCGGGGCGATCACCGCGCCCGGCCGGGGCACCACGTAGCCGACCAGCGTGCCGTTCCTGACGACCACCGCGGCACGCGCCACCTCGGGCCGCGCCGCGAGCACGGCGGCGACCTCGCCCGGCTCCACCCGGAACCCCCGGATCTGCACCTGGTCGTCGGTGCGGCCGAGGAAGTCCAGCTGCCCGTCCGGTCGCCAGCGCACCAGGTCGCCGGTGCGGTACATCCGTGCCCCGGGATTGCCGAACGGATCGGCGACGAACCGCTCGGCGGTACGCGCCGGCTGGTTCAGGTAGCCGACCGCCACTCCCCCGCCGCCGACGTACAGCTCCCCGGGCACCCCGGGCGGCACCGGCCGCAGCGCGGCGTCGAGGACCCGCAGCACCCGCCCGTGCAGCGGGCGCCCGATCGGCGGGCGGCCCACGCCGGTGAGGGGGTCGCTCATCACGGCGCTCACGGTCGTCTCGGTCGGGCCGTAGGAGTTCACCAGCCGCCGGCCCGGTGCCCAGCGCGCGGCCACGTCGGGCGGGCACTCCTCGCCGCCGACGCTGATCACCAGGTCCGCCGGCACGCTGTCCGGAGCCAGCTCGGCGAGCGCCGCCGGCTGCAGGATCAGGTGGGTGAGCCGGTGGGTGCGGACCAGCTCGGCCAGCGGTCGGCCGGGCAACAGCCGGTCCGGTTCGGCGAGCACCAGGGTGCCGCCGGTGAACAGCGAGACCGCGAGCTCGGAGAGGTGGCTGTCGAAGCCGGGCGAGCAGAACTGCGCCACGCGCGTGCCCGCGTCGGCCGCCAGCCGTTCGGCCTTCGCCGCCACCAGGTCGGCCAGCCCGGCGTGCGGCACCAGCACCCCCTTCGGCCGGCCGGTGGACCCCGAGGTGTAGATCAGGTAGGCGGGGTCGGCCGGGGCGGGCAGGGTGACCGGGTCGGTCGCCGGATGGCCGGCGGGCAGGACGGGATCGGCCGGGTCTGTCGTTGGGTGGCCGGTGTGCGGGGCGGGGTCGGCCGGTTCTGTCGTTGGGTGGCCGGTGCGCGGGGCGGGGTCGAGCACCAGGACCGGAGCGTCCAGTCCGGTGAAGCGGCCCGCCAGGTCGTCGGTGGTGAGCAGGCAGGCGGGGCGGGCGTCGGCGAGTACGGCGGTGATCCGTCCGGCCGGGTAGGCCGGGTCCACCGGCAGGTACGCGGCGCCGGCCTTGAGGGTGGCCAGCAGCGCCACCGCCCACTCCGGAGACCGGGGCAGGGCCAGGGCTACCACGTTCCCTCGGCCGACCCCGCCGCAGGCGAGTCGGGCCGACAGCCGGTTCGCTGAGGCGTTGAGCGCGGCGTAGGTCCACTCGGTGTCGCCGTGGATCAGTGCCACCGCATCCGGGGAAGTCGCGGCGTGTCGTTGGAACAGTTCGACGACGCTGGTGGTGCCGGTGCTCGGCGGGCCGCTCGCCCACCTGTCCAGCACCAGCTGGCGCTCGGCCGGGGTGAGCACGTCGACCCCGCCTACCGGCGCGTCCGGGTCGGTGAGCAGCTGGTCGACCAGGCGGACCAGACGATCCGCGACCGCCGCCACGGTGGTGTGGTCGAACAGGTCGGCCCGGTAGTCCACGGCCGCGCCGATCCCGGCGAACGCACCGTCGCGCACGGTCTCGCCGAAGCGGAAGGTCAGGTCGAACTTGGCCGAGGCGCTGGAGAGCGTCTCGCCGGTCACCGCCACCCCGTCCAGCGCGAGGTCGGCGGCGCGGGTGTTCTGCAGCACCAGCATCACCTGGAACAGCGGGTGCCGGGACAGCGTGCGGGCCGGGTTGACCGCCTCCACCACGCGCTCGAACGGCACGTCGGCGTTGCCGAAGGCGGCGAGGTCGGTCTCCCGCACCCGGGCCAGCAACTCGCGGAACGTCGGATCGCCGGACAGGTCGGTGCGCAGCACCACTGTGTTGACGAAGAATCCGACCAGCCCGTCCAGCGCCTCGTCGGCCCGGCCGGCCACCGGAGTACCCAGCGGGATGTCCTCGCCAGCGCCGTGCCGGGACAGCAACACCGCCAGCGCCGCGTGCAGCACCATGAACACCGTGGTGCCGGCGGAGCGCGCCAGCTCGGCGATCCGGCGGTGCGCGCCGGAGTCCAGCTCGAACCAGACGGTGCCGCCGTCGTGACCCGCCTCGGCCGGCCGGGGCCGGTCGGTGGGCAACGCCAGCTCGGCGGGCAGCCCGCGCAGCGCCTCGGTCCAGTGTCGCAACTGGACCGCCGCCACACTGTCCTCATCGGACTCGTCGCCGAGCAGCTCGCGGTGCCAGAGCGTGTAGTCCACGTAGTCGACCGGCAGCTCCGGCAGCTCCGGCGGCGCACCGGCGCGGCGGGCCTGGTAGGCGTGCGCCAGGTCGTCCAACAGCGGGGCCATCGACCAGCCGTCGGCGGCGATGTGGTGCACCACGAGGGCGAGCACGTGCTCGTCCCCGGCGGTCTCGGCGAGCCGGACGACCAGGGGCAGGTCGGTGGTGAGGTCGAACCGGTGCCGGGCCGCGGCGGGCAGCTCGGACTCGGCGCAGTCCACCACGGCCAGCCGGGCGGCGGCCGCCGCCGCGGGGAGCACCCGCTGGTAGGGCTCGCCGCCGTCGGCGGGGAACACGGTGCGCAGCGCGGGATGACGGGCCAGCAGGTCGGCCAGCGCGGCGGTCAACGCCGGCCGGTCCAGCTCGCCGCGCAGCCGCAGCACGACCGGCACGTTGTAGGGCACCCCGCCGCCGAGCCGGGACAGCAACCACAGCCGCTGCTGCGCGGACGACAGCGGCGGTCGGTCCGGATGCTCCTGGCGGCGCAGCCGCGGACGTGCCGGGCCACCCGCGGCGAGGCGGGTGGCCAGCCCGGCCGGGGTGGGGTGCTCGAACAGGTCGCGGATGGTCAGTTCCGCGGCGAACGCGGTGCGCACCGCGGCGATCAGTCGCATGGCGAGCAGCGAGTGCCCGCCGAGATCGAAGAAGCCGTCCTCGGCACCGACCGGCGTCACGCCGAGCACCTCGGCGAACAGTCCACAGAGGATCTCCTCGGCCGCGGTCCTGGCCGCTCGGCCACCCGCCGCGCCGAGCTCCGGCGCGGGCAGCCGGCCGCGGTCCAGCTTTCCGTTGGCGGTCAGGGGGAAACCGTCCAGCACGACCACCGCGGCCGGCACGGCGTGCTCGGGCAGCGCGGTGGCCAGCCGGGCACGCAGGTCCGGGCCGTCGGGTTCGGTGCCCGGGGTGGCGACCACGTAGGCGACCAGGTACGCCCCGCCCGGACGGTCCGTGCGGGCGACCACGACGGCCCGCGCCACCTCCGGGTCGGTCACCAGCGCGCTCTCCACCTCGCCGAGCTCGACCCGGAAGCCGCGGATCTTCACCTGGTCGTCGGCCCGGCCGAGGAACTCCAGCAGGCCGCCGCGCCGCCAGCGGGCGAGATCCCCCGTGCGGTACATGCGCTGGCCGGGTCCGTCGATCGGGTTGGCCACGAACCGGGTCGCGGTCAGCGCGGGCTGACCGAGGTAGCCGTCGGCGACCCCCGGCCCGCCGACGTACAGCTCACCCGGCACGCCGGGCGGCACCAGGCGCAGCCGCTCGTCGAGCACGTGCACGGTCGTGTTGGCCAGCGGGGCACCGATCGGCAGCGGGCCGCCCGCCACGTCGGCCTGTCCGATCTGGTGGGTGGTGGCGAACACCATCGCCTCGACCGGTCCGTAGCCGTGCACCAGGCGCAGGTCCGGATGCGCGGTGCGGACCGCGCGGACGTGCGGCAGCGACGGCACGTCTCCGCCGGTGAGCACCTGCCGCACCGCGCCGAACACCTCGGGGTGGGTGTCGGCGAGCACGGCGAACAGGCCGGCGGACAGCCACAGTGTGCTGACCCGGTGCTCGGCGACCAGGCCGGCCACCAGATCCGGGTCCGGCCGCTGCCCCGGGGCGAGCACGCACGCTCCGCCGTGCAGCAGCGCGCCGAACAGCTCGAGCAGCGCGGCGTCCCAGGACACCGGCGCGCACTGCAACCACACCTCGTCGGGTCCGAAGTGGACGAACTGTTGGCCGAGGAACGTCCGCAGCACCGACCGGTGCGAGCCGACCGAGCCCTTGGGCCGGCCGGTGGAACCGGACGTGAACAGCACGCATGCCGGTGCCGACGGGTCGCCGCCCAGCCCGAGGTCCGCCGGGTCCTGTCGGGCCACGGCGGCGCGGTCGGCGTCCAGGCACACCCCCCGTACCGGCAGGTCCCCGAACGGCGCGGCCGTGCCGGCCTCGGTGACCACCGCGACGAGACCGGCCTCGGCGGCCAGCTCACGCAGCCGTGGCCCGGGGTGCTCGGGGTCGAGCGGCACGTAGGCCGCCCCCGCCTTGAGCGCGGCGAGCAGGCCGACCACCAGCCGGGGACCGCGCCGCACGCACACGCCGACCAGGTCGCCACGACCGGCACCCAGCTCACGCAGCCGCCGGGCCAGCTGGTTGGCCTCCGCGTTCAGCTCGGCGTAGCCGATCCGCCCGCCCGGCCAGATCAGGGCGACCGCGTCCGGGGTGGCCGCCGCCTGCCGCTCGACCAGCTCGTGCACCGTCGCGTGCGGGAGCGGTACCCGGGTGTCGTTCCACTCGCCGAGCAGCGCCGCCCGCTCGGCGGGCACCAGCACCGCCAGGTCCCCGATCCGCACGTCCGGGTTCGCGGCGACCTGGGCGAGCACGGCCGCGAGCCGGTCGGACAGCAGCGCGGCGGTCTCGTGGTCGAACAGGTCGGTGGCGTACTCCAGGGCGCCGCCCACCCCGCCCGGCCCACCGTCCTCGTCGAGGTAGGTGCGGAAGTTGACGGTGAGGTCGAAGCGGGCCGTGTTGCGCCCGAACGGCTCGACGGTCGCGGCCAGGTCGGCGAACGCGGACTCGGCGGCCGCCTCGGCGTTCTGCAGGGTGACCATGACCTGGAACAGCGGGTGCCGCGACAGCGTCCGGACCGGGTTCACCGCCTCCACCACCAGCTCGAACGGCACGTCCTGATTCGCGAACGCCGCCAGATCCGTCTCCCGCACCCGCTCCAACAACTCACGGAACGACGGATCACCCGACAGATCCGTACGCAACACCACCGTGTTGACGAAGAACCCCACCAACTCGTCCA
>DATABL010000300.1:0-8170 GCA_036259595.1 Actinophytocola sp. | reverse complement strand
GCGGAACTCCTGCAGCATCGTAACGAAGCCCTGGTTGTCCGAGGCGACCTTGGCCACATACGGCTTCATGGTCTCGGCGCCGTGGCTCGACCCGAGCGGAGGCTCCTGTGCGAGCCGTTGGAGGTCGAACTCCTGCGAGTCGATCCAGTCGCGCATCTCGCGAATGGCCGCCAGCAGGGCCTGGCCGCCGGTCTCGTTGACCGCGAAACCACCCGAGGCGGCCGCGCTGGCAAACGATTTCGCGGCGGCCTTGATGCCGCCTCCGCCGCCGCCTCCAGCTGCAATAAGCATGATCGAGCCCCCGTATGTCCCATAGCCACAGAACTACCCCCGCACCGTACCAATCGGTGTGTGCGGCAGTCCTGGTTCTGACGAAACTGGAACCGGTCGGGTTCCCCTCTGTGAACGAATCAGCCGAAGCGGCCGGAGATGTAGTCCTCGGTCGCCTTCTGGGAGGGGTTGGAGAAGATCTTCTCGGTCGCGTCCATCTCGATCAGCTTGCCCGGCTGGCCGACCCCGGCGAGGTTGAAGAACGCCGTCCGGTCGCTCACCCGCGCGGCCTGCTGCATGTTGTGGGTGACGATGACGATCGTGTAGTCCTGCTTGAGCTCGCCGATCAGGTCCTCGATGGCCAGCGTGGAGATCGGGTCGAGCGCCGAGCACGGCTCGTCCATCAGCAGCACGTCCGGCTGCACGGCGATGGCCCGCGCGATGCACAGGCGCTGCTGCTGACCGCCCGACAGCGACGAGCCGGGCCGGTTGAGCCGGTCCTTGACCTCGCTCCACAGGTTCGCCCCGCGCAGCGAGCGCTCAACGATCTCGTCGGCCTCCTTCTTCGACATGCGCTTGTTGTTCAGCTTCATGCCGGCGATCACGTTGGCGTGGATCGACATGGTCGGGAACGGGTTGGGCCGCTGGAACACCATGCCGATCTGCCGGCGCACCCGCACCGGGTCGACGTTGCGGGCGTAGAGGTCCTCGCCGTCCATCGCGATCCGGCCCTCGATCCGGGCACCCGGGATGACCTCGTGCATCCGGTTCAGCGAGCGGATCACGGTGGACTTGCCGCAGCCGGACGGGCCGATGAACGCGGTCACCGCGCGCGGCTCGATCGCCATCGACACGCCTTCCACCGCGAGGAAGTCGCTGTAGTAGATGTTGAGGTCGGTGATGTCCAGTCGCTTTGCCATCGTGTTCCTTACCGGCGGCCGGTCTTGGGGGAGAAGAATCGGGAGACGAGCCGGGCCACCGCGAACAGCAGCATGACGATGATGATCAGCGTCAGCGCCGCCGCCCACGCCCGGTCGTAGTTGATCGTGGTGATGCCGTTCGGCGCGAGCCCCTGGCTGTACTGCCGGTAGACGAACACCGGCAGCGTCATCATCCGGCCGTCGAACAGGTCGAAGTTCGCCGAGTTGACCACGCCGACGGTGAGCAGCAGCGGCGCGGTCTCGCCGATGATCCGAGCGATGGCCAGCATCACGCCGGTGACGATGCCCGCCGCCGCGGTGCGCAGCACGACCCTGACGATCGTGAGCCACTTGGGCACGCCGAGCGCGTACGCGGCCTCCCGCAGCTCGTTGGGCACCAGCTTGAGCATCTCCTCGGTCGCCCGCACCACCACCGGGATCATCAGCACCGACAGGGCCACCGAGCCGACCACGCCCATCCGCACGCCCGGCCCGAAGAACAGCACGAACAGCGCGTAGGCGAACAGGCCGGCCACGATCGACGGGATGCCGGTCATCACGTCGACGAAGAACGTGATCGCCTTGCCCAGCCGGGACGGCCCGTACTCCACCAGGTAGACGGCGGTGAGCAGGCCGATCGGCACCGAGATCAGCGTGGCGAACAGGGTGATCTCGACCGTGCCGACGATCGCGTGGTACGCGCCGCCGGCGTCCATCCCGCCGAACACGCCGCGCATCGTGTAGGTGAGGAAGTACAGGTCGAACCGCTTGAGCCCGTTCTGCAGCACCGTCCACAGCAGGCTGATCAGCGGGATCAGCGCGAGCCCGAACGCCGAGTACATCAGCGTGGTGGCGAGCCGGTCGGCCGCGGCCCGGCCGCCCTCGACGATCCGGGTGACCACCAGCAGCGCCACCGCGTGCAGGATCACCCCGAGAAACACCGTGAGCGGGACGGAGAACGAGCCGAGCGCGGCGAGCAGGCCGCCGACCACGACGAGCGAGCCGACGAACACCCCGACCGGGGTGTACCGCGGCAGCTTGCCGTGGGTGAGCTTGTTGCCACCGAGGCTGGCCTCGAGGTCCACCGGTGTCCGCACGCCCGTCATCAGTTCGCCCCCGAGAACTCGGCGCGCCGCGACACGATCCACCGCGCGAGCATGTTGACCACCAGCGTGATCACGAACAGCACCAGGCCGGTGAAGATCAGCACGTTGACTCCCATGCCACTGGACTCCGGGAACTTCAGCGCGATGTTCGCGGCGATGTTCTGCTGCTGGCCGGGCCGCAGGATGAGGAACGAGTAGAGCAGCCCGGGCGAGAGGACCATGGCGACGGCCATCGTCTCGCCGAGCGCGCGGCCGAGGCCGAGCATCGCGGCGCTGATCACGCCGGAGCGGGCGAACGGCAGGACCGCCATCCGGATCATCTCCCAGCGGGTGGCGCCGAGCGCGAGCGCCGCCTCCTCGTGCAGCGTCGGCGCCTGCAGGAACACCTCGCGGGACACCGCGGTGATGATCGGCAGGATCATCACCGCGAGCACGATGCCGGCGGTGAGGATGGTGCGCGGCGGGTCGGCCGCGGGGCCCTCGAAGATCGGGATGAAGCCGAGGTTGGTGGCCAGCCAGTCGAAGACCGGGTACAGCTTGGGCATCAGCCACAGGCCGCCCCACAGGCCGTAGACGACGCTGGGGATCGCGGCGAGCAGGTCGATCACGTAGCCGAAGCTCGTGGCCAGCCGGCGCGGCGCGTAGTGGGAGATGAACAACGCGACGCCGATGGCGATCGGCGTCGCGATGGCGAGTGCGATGAGCGCGGCGAGGACGGTGCCGAACACCAACGGGCCGACGTAGTCGAGCAGCGACTCGGCGTCGCCGACCCAGTGCACCTCTTCGGCGAGCTCGGCGGAGTCGAGTTGGATCGCCGGCCACGCCTGCACGACGAGGAACACGGCGACTGCGGCGAGGATCAGGAGGATCAGCACGCCGGCGGCCTTCGCGCTGAACGAGAAGACGAGGTCGCCCGGCCGCTGCGGCGTGCGTTGCTTCCCCGGCCGCGACTTGGCCGCCGGTTCGCCCGTTGTGGTCACTGCAGAGTTCTCCGGTAACGGGATGGGACGGCTGCACCGGCTGGGCGGTCACACGAGGTGATCACCCAGCCGGCGGATCAGACCGTAACAAGGGCACTCAGCTGCCGACGGCGATGGACTCGATCGAGGCCTCGACTTCGCTGCGGAGCGTGTCGGAGATCGGCGCGGAGCCGGCCGCCTGCTCCGCCTGGGCCTGGCCCTCCTCGCTCGCGACGTAGCTGACGAAGCCCTTCACCAGGTCACCCTGCGCGGCGTCCTCGTAGCTCTTGCAGACGATCAGGTAGGACACCAGGACGATCGGGTAGGTGCCCTCGGCGGTGGTGTCGCGCTTGAGGTCGATCGCCAGGTCGCCCTCGGGCACCCCCTCGAGCCGCGGGGACTCGTCGACCACCTTGGCCGCGGCCTCGGACGAGGCCTCGACGTAGCTGTCGCCGACCTTGATCTTGGCGACGCCGAGGTTGCCGGCCTTGCTGGCGTCGGCGTAGCCGATGGTGCCGTCGCCGCCCTGGACGGTCTGCACCAGGCCGGAGGTGCCCTGCGCGGACTGCCCGCCCTGCAGCGGCCAGTCACCGCTCGGCTCGTGCGGCCACGCCTCGACCGCCGCGGCGGCCAGGTACTCGGTGAAGTTCTCGGTGGTGCCGGACTCGTCGGAGCGGTTCACCGGGATGATCCGCTTGTTCGGCAGGGTGACACCCGGGTTGTCGGCCTTGATCGCCTGGTCGTCCCAGTTGGTGATCTCCCGGTTGAAGATCCCGGCCAGCGTCGCCGGCGAGAGCTGGAGATCCTCGACGCCCTCGAGGTTGTAGACGACGGCGATCGGGCTGATGTACAGCGGCAGGTGGATGGCGTCGGTGCCGCCGCACCGCTCCTTGGCGGTGGCGCGCTCCTCGTCGTCCATCACCGAGTCCGAGCCGGCGAACGCGACGGCCCCCTCACCGAACTGGGTACGCCCGGCACCGGACCCGACGGCGTCGTAGGTCACGATCGCCTCGGGGTTCGCCGCGCCGAAGCCGGCGATCCACGCCTGCATGGCGGCTTCCTGCGAACTGGCCCCGGCACCGGCGAGCTCGCCGGAGAGGCTGGTCTCCTCCGAGCCGCCGCCGTTGCCACCGGAGTCCCCCCCGGCGACGACGGGGTCGTTGCCGCACGCGGTCAGCACCAGGGCGCCGGCGGCGACGAGGGCCGCGATGCGGCCGTAGCGGATGCGCTTCACTGGATCCTCTCGAGGTTCTTGTCAGAGGTGTGTCCCGGTCACCGAGACGCTCAGCGCGGACGCTAGGGAAGGGGGGTGGACGTGCGCCCCTGTTGAGATGAACGACGGGTGAACAACCCCGGATTGTGACTTTTACCGCTGGTAGGCGACGTCCGTTTCGGTGACGGCGAATCCGAGTCGTGTGTAGACCGCTACTGCCGGTGCATTGTCCGATTCCACGTACAGGATGATCTCACCGACGCCAGCCCGGCGCAGATGACGCAGACCGACCAGGGTCAGGGCCTTGCCGAGCCCGCCGCCCTGCGCGGCCGGGTCGACCCCGACGACGTAGACCTCGCCGGCCCCGTCCGGGTGGATCTTCGTCCAGTGGAACCCGACGGTCTTCCCCTGCCGGTCGGCGAGGAAGAACCCGGCCGGGTCGAACCAGGGCTCGCGTTCGGTGGCGAGCAGCTCGTCGGCGGTGAGCTGGCCCTGCTCGGGGTGCCAGTCGAAGGCGCGGGCGTTGACGTCGATCACCGTGTCCTCGTCGCGTCCCGGCTCGAAGGGCCGGATGGTGACGTCGTCGGGGAGGGTCGGTTCGGGCAGCTCCTTGGCCGGGCCGAGCCCCATCCGCAGCAGCTCACGCACGCGGGCGAGCTTGGCGCGCCCGGCGATGGTCGCGGCGGCCGGGTGGTCGCCGTGCGACCAGACGCGCAGCGGCCCGTCGGTCGCGGCGAGAACCTCGGTGACCAGGCGGGTGCCGTGCCCGCGGCGCCGGTGCGCGGGGTGCACGATCGCCTCGACGATCTGGTTGCCGAACGCGTCGCCGCGCGGGTCGAGGTGCGCGTAGCCGACGAGCGTGTCCCCCTCGCGCAGGAGCAGGTGCCGCCCACCGCGGAACTCGCGCGGCAGCGGGCCGGTCTCGTCGACCTCGGGGCGCCCGTCGTGCTCCTTGGCGGCGAGCAGCAGCGCGCGCACCTCGTCGCCGGGCTCGACGTCCTGCCAGCTCACCGTGGCCTCCATAGCGGGAACTCGTCTCGTACCCGCTCGACGATAGCGCCGATCCCGGTCAGTGCGCGGGGACCGTCTCGCCGGTGGCCTTCGGAGGCTGGACGAACTTGTAGCCGACGTTGCGCACGGTGCCGATCATCTGCTCGTGCTCGGTGCCAAGCTTGGCGCGCAGGCGCCGGACGTGGACGTCGACCGTGCGGGTACCGCCGAAGAAGTCGTAGCCCCAGACCTCCTGGAGCAGCTGCGCGCGGGTGAAGACCCGGCCCGCGTGCTGGGCGAGGTACTTGAGCAGCTCGAACTCCTTGTAGGTGAGGTCGAGCGGCCGCCCGCGCAGCCGGGCCATGTACGTCGCCTCGTCGATCACCAGCTCGCCGAGGCGCAGGGCGCCGTCGGTGCCCGGGCCGGCCGGGCCGCGCGAGGTCAGCAGCCGCAGCCGGGCGTCCACCTCGGCCGGACCGGCGGTCGGCAGGACGATGTCGTCCACCCGCCAGTCGGGGTTGACGGCGACCAGGCCGCCCTCGTTCACGATCGCCACCACCGGCACGCTGTCGCCGCCGCCGGTGAGCAGTCGGCACAGGCTCTTGGCGGCGGCCAGGTCCACCCGGGCGTCGACGAGCACGACGTCCCGGGAGCCCGCCTCGAGCAGGGCGGTGACCTCGGGGGCCTGGGTGCGCACGTGGTGGGGCAGCAGCATCAGGGAAGGCACGACCGAGCCCGGCGTCGGGTCCGCGGTGAGCAGCAGCAGGTCGAGGCTCATCGGGGCCCGCCTCTCTGGGTACGCTCCGTGGCTATCCGGGAGAATAGCCGCCGTGCCCGTGAAATGTCCTGGTCGTGACGCATGTGTCACACGAGTGCACCAACGGACCACTCAACACCGATCGGAGCGAACAGCGGCATGACGACGACGACCGACCCCGGCAGGCCCCGCGTGCAGCCCAAGCGGCGACGGCGCGCCCGCAGGCTCGTCATCACGCTCGCGGTGTTCCTCGGCCTGCTCGTGGTGGCCGACTTCGGCGCGGCCGCCGTGTTCGAGTACCAGGTGTCCAAGCGCGCCCGCGAGCAGTTCGACCTCACCGACGACCCGTCGGTCAAGGTGCACGGGTTCTCCTTCCTCGCCCAGGCGATCTCCGGCGAGTACGACCACGTGGCGATCGACGCCAAGGGCGTCCCGGTGCAGGACACGCTGCGCGCCCTGGAGGTGCACGTCGACCTGATGGGCGTCATCGCGCCGCTCGGCGACCTGGTGTCCGGGTCGCTGCAGGGCGTCGAGGTCCGGGAGGTCGAGGGGCAGGTCCGGGTCAAGGCCTCGGACGTGAACCGGGCGATCCTGGAGAACGAGAACCCGCTGATCAAGTCGATCACCAACGTGACCATCGACCCGATCAGCGAGCAGGACGCCCAGTCCGACCCGGAGGAGCGCACCGACGAGGAGCAGGCCGCCGCGGAGCGCGCCGAGGAGCTGGAGAACGACGACGACACCACCGCCGGCGCCCGGATCTGCGCGACCGTCGACTTCAGCGGCGAGGAGACCGACCTCTGCACGTACGGGCTGATCACCCTGGTCGACGCCAAGGCGAGCTTCGTGCCGTCGCGGGTCGAGGTGCGCAACAGCGTGCTCGGCACCGGGCAGTTCCCCGAGCAGCTGGAGGGCGCGATCCTGCAGGCGCTCACCGTCACCCTCGACCCCGGCGAGCTGCCGTTCACGGTCACCCCGACCGCGGTCGCCGTCGAGCCGGGCGTGCTGTCGGTGAAGGGCAAGGCCTGGGACGTCACGCTCGGCGGCTGACCAGCGGAAACCACTCTTTCGGTACCGTCCCACCAAGTGGACACTCCTCCCAGGGGGAGGGAGTCGGCGGTAGGGTTGCCGGCGTGTACACCTTGCTGACCAGGCGCCGCGCGGTCGACTACTGCCGCGTCGACTCGAGCCTGTGTCTGGCGAGCATCTGAGGAGCGGACCCCTTTCTCGGCCTCCGCTCGTCCCGC
Organism: Actinophytocola sp.; assembly: GCA_036259595.1. Classification (GTDB taxonomy): domain Bacteria; phylum Actinomycetota; class Actinomycetes; order Mycobacteriales; family Pseudonocardiaceae; genus Actinophytocola. Next base: position 708 of record DATABL010000300.1, on the reverse strand, counting down.
GTACCCCGCGCGTCCTGATCCACCCCCCAACGAAGGAGAGAGCGCTCTCATGAGCCGCGAAGACGTGTTGGTCACGGCCGAGTGGGCCGAAGAGAACCTCGGGACCGCCGGGGTGGTGTTCGTCGAGGTCGACGAGGACACCTCCGCGTACGACGGCGGTCACATCCCGGGCGCGGTGAAGATCGACTGGAAGACCGAGCTGCAGGACCCGGTGCGCCGCGACTTCGTCGACCGCGCCGGCTTCGAGAAGCTGCTGTCCGCCAAGGGCATCGCCAACGACGACCGGGTCGTCCTCTACGGCGGCAACAACAACTGGTTCGCCGCCTACGCGTACTGGTACTTCAAGCTCTACGGCCACGAGAACGTGCAGCTGCTCGACGGCGGCCGCAAGAAGTGGGAGCTCGACGGCCGCCCGCTGTCCACCGACGCGGTGAACCGCGAGGAGACCAGCTACTCGGCCAAGGAGCAGGACAAGGCGATCCGCGCGTTCCGCGACGAGGTCGTCGAGGCGATCAACGCCAAGAACCTGGTCGACGTGCGCTCCCCCGACGAGTTCTCCGGCAAGCTGCTCGCGCCGGCGCACCTGCCGCAGGAGCAGGCGCAGCGCGGCGGCCACATCCCGTCGGCGATCAACGTGCCGTGGAGCAAGGCGGCCAACGAGGACGGCACGTTCAAGTCCCCCGACGAACTGCGCGAGCTCTACAAGGA
>DATABL010000299.1:0-15251 GCA_036259595.1 Actinophytocola sp. | reverse complement strand
GACCGTCGTCAGCCTGTGCAAGCGGCGCGGGTTCGTCTACCCCTGCGGTGAGATCTACGGCGGTACCCGCTCGGCCTGGGACTACGGGCCGCTCGGGGTCGAGCTCAAGGACAACATTAAGCGCGAGTGGTGGCGCACGGTGGTGCACCGGCGCGAGGACGTCGTCGGGCTCGACTCGTCGGTGATCCTGCCCCGGCAGGTGTGGGAGGCGTCGGGCCACGTGTCGGCGTTCCACGACCCGCTGGTGGAGTGCACGGCGTGCCACCGCAGGTACCGGGCCGACCAGCTCGCCGAGGAGCACGGCGCGGCCGACCTTGTCGACGTGCCGTGCCCCAACTGCGGGGTGCTCGGCGAGTACACGCCGCCGCGCGAGTTCAACATGATGCTGCGGACCCACCTCGGCCCGGTGGAGACCGACGAGGGCCTGCACTACCTGCGGCCGGAGACCGCGCAGGGCATCTTCGTGAACTTCCTCAACGTGCTGACCACGTCCAGACGCAAGCCGCCGTTCGGCATCGGGCAGATCGGCAAGTCGTTCCGCAACGAGATCACGCCGGGCAACTTCGTCTTCCGCACCCGCGAGTTCGAGCAGATGGAGCTGGAGTACTTCGTCGAGCCGGGGACCGACGAGGAATGGCACCAGTACTGGATCGACGAGCGGCTGCGCTGGTACACCGACCTCGGCATCCGGCGGGAGAACCTGCGGCTCCACGAGCACCCGGCCGAGAAGCTCGCGCACTACGCGAAGCGCACGGTCGACATCGAGTACCGGTTCGAGTTCGGCGGCCTGGAGTGGGGTGAGCTCGAAGGCGTCGCCAACCGCACCGACTTCGACCTCACCACGCACGCCAACCACTCCGGCGTCGACCTGTCGTACTTCGACCAGTCGACCGGCTCCCGGTACCTCCCGTACGTGATCGAGCCGGCGGCCGGGGTCGGCCGCCCGCTGATGGCGTTCCTGCTCGACGCGTACCGCGAGGACGAGGCCCCGAACGCCAAGGGCGGGGTGGACAAACGGGCGGTGCTGAGCCTGGACCGCCGCCTCGCACCGGTGAAGGTGGCCGTGCTCCCGTTGTCCCGCAACGCCGACCTGACCCCGAAGGCCCGCGACATCGCCACCGCGCTGCGCCGCTACTGGAACGTCGACTTCGACGACGCGGGCGCCATCGGCCGCCGCTACCGCCGCCAGGACGAGATCGGCACCCCGTTCTGCGTGACCGTCGACTTCGACTCCCTCAACGACCACGCGGTCACCGTCCGCGAGCGCGACTCGATGGTCCAGCAACGCATCTCGGTCGACAAGCTCGAGAACTACCTCGGCGGCCAACTGCTCGGTTGCTAGCCCGCTGGAAGAACAGCGCCCCCGCGGATGCCGCCGCCTCGACCTCGGCGGTGTCCGCACGGTCGTCGTGGGCACCGGCCTGGGGGTGTTCACCCACGCCGGCCTCGCGTCGGCGGGGCCTGTCCGCCGTCGTGGCGCGCTCCGCACACGCCTACGAGGTGGTGCGGATTCTCGGCGCCTCTACCTCGGCGCCTCTACCTCGTCGCCCTCTACTTCGTCGCCCTCTACTTCGTCGCCCTCGGGGTCACCGCCTTCGTGCGGACCCCGGAAGCCGCCGGTGCGGGCCGCCCCCGGCCGGTGTCGCCGCGGTCGGCCTGGACCGCCAACGTGCTCAACCCGAAGGCCGCGATGGTCTACCTGACCGTGGCTCGGGGGAGCCGTCCTCGTCGCGCTCGGGCTGCGCGCACGCTGCTCACCCGCCCGTCGGCGTGAGCCCGGACCGGTGCCGTGGCCCGCACGCGTCCGCGCGGACGAAAGGCGTCCTGAGGTGCGCGGTCGCCAACCATGTCCGCCCCCGCTCGGTGTCCTCGAGCAGGGCCCGCCGGGTCCCGCGCGCCACGTCCTGGTCGGCCTCGAAGCGGTAGCCCACGTCGGGGTCGACCAGCTGCACGGCGTGCACGAGGACGTCACCGGTGATCACGACCCGGCGCCCGTGCCCGCGCACCACGACGGACTGGTGTCCGGGGGTGTGGCCGGGGGTCGGGATCGTGGACACGGCGCCGCCACGGTCGCGGGCCAGGCACACGTCGCCGTCCACGGTGTCCAGCTGTCCGGTCCGGCGCAGCGGCTCGACCACGTAGGGCAGCACGACATCGTCACTCGCCTGCTCGAGGGCGGTGATCTCGGTCCGCTGGACCACGTAGCGCGCGTTCGGGAAGTACGGCACCCCGTCCGGGGACACCGACCAGCCGAAGTGGTCCTCGTGCAGGTGGGTCAGCACGACCAGCCGGACGTCCGCGCGGTCGATGCCCGCCTCGGTGAGACGTTCCAGGAGGTGGCCGGGCACCGGCGCCCACGCCGACGCCGGACTCTCGGCCGGTCCCACGCCCGCGTCGACGAGCGCGAACCCGCCGGCGGGGAGGCGGATCGCGAAGCAGCGGAAGTCCAGGTTCCACGTGCCGTCCGGACCGAAGGCGTCCGGGTCGATCCGCACGGCACGCGCCCAGTCCCGCGGGGTGGCACCACTGAACGCCTCACCGGCGGGCAGGAAGAACGGACCGGTCGCGTCGAGCAGCGCGACGACCTGGAACGGCCCGGCCGCCATGCTCGCCGTCGCGGACACCCGCGCGGCCGCCGCGGCGGTGGGCGTGGTGAGACCGGCCGCGGTCAGTCCGGCGGTGACGCCGCCGAGCAGGAACGTACGCCGTCGCACCTGGTTGTTCATGGTTGGTCTCCGTTTCCCTGGTGGTTTGCGATACTCCGGTTCGAGGGAGTCGATCAGGGGGTGCCGGGCAGGTGCGAGCGATTCGAAGAACGTCGAAGCCCGGGGGAGCGCGGTCGTGCTGACCGTGCGGGTCGGCCCCGAGGAGTTGGTCCGCTCCCGGTTCGCGCTGTCGCGGCTGGCGGAGCTGTCCTGCGCGTTGGAGGTGCTGACCCACCCCGCCCGCGCGCCGTTCGCCACCGGCTGGGTGGAGACGACCCGTCCTCGCGTGGACCTCGACGCGGTGTCGCTGGTGTACGCGTTGGTGGAGCCCGAGTCCGCGTACGTGCCCGACTTCCTGGTGCCGCTGCCCTCGGAGTACGAGCCCACGCTTGACACCGAGCTCGCCGCCGTCGCGACGACGCCCGCCGAGACCGTGCGGCACCACCTGGAGCAGGCGTTTGCGCGCGGGCCTTTGCCGGCCGTGGTGGCCGCCGCGCTCGACCGCGGCGGGGAACGCGCCGTCGCCGAGATCGCGGCCGAGCAGCTGCACCACTGCTGGCAGGTGACGCTCGCCGACTCGTGGCCGGCCCTGCGCCGCGTCCTGGACGAGGACGTGCGGCACCGTGCGGCCCGTGCCGCCCGCGTCGGCCTCGCCGAGATCCTCGACGACCTGCATCCGACCCTGCACTGGGACGGCACCGTGCTCACCAGGGAGTCAGCGTCCGACCTGGCGGCGGACGCCGTGCCCGGCCTGGTCCTGACCCCGTCGGTGTTCCTGCCCTGGCCGGCGGTGTGGAACGGCTCCCCCGGCGACGTGCTGCTGGGCTACCCGGCCCGCAGCCGGGGCGCGGTCTGGTCGTCCCCGTCGCCCGTGCTGGGCGCGCCGGCACTGGGTGTCCGCCGGGTGGCGCTGCTCGCGGACCTCGACACCCCGCGGTCGACCTCGGAACTGGCGACCCGCCACCGCCTCAGCCCCGCCACGGTGTCCTACCACCTGAACCGCCTCGGCGCCGACGGCCTGGTCACCCGCCGCCAGGACGGCCACAGCGTGCTCTATGCCGCCACGGACGGCGCCCGCTCCCTGCTCACCGCCATGAAGCAGGCGACCCGGCACTGACCCCGGCACTGACCCGACACTGGCTCGGCGCCGGACCCGGACGACCCCGAAGGCCGTCCGCGGCCGCACCTCGAAGCCTCCTTCACCGCGCCGTGTCCCACCGCACCGGCAGCTCGACCAGGCCGCCGGTAACCGCGTCGTGGCGTGTGCGTAGTTCCTCGACGGCCACGTCCAGGCGCAGCGTCGGGAACCTGGACACGAGCTGCGAGAACACGGTCTCCAGCTCGATCCGGGCCAGTGGCGCGCCGAGGCAGTACCGAGCACCGTGCCCGAACGTCAGGTGCGCGCCGGTCGAGCGGGTGACGTCCATCCGGTCCGGGTCGGCGAACACCGCCGGATCGTGGTTGGCCGCGGCGTTGTCCAGCAGCACCAGGTCGCCGGCCTGGACGGTGACGCCGTCGATCACCAGGTCGGTGCGCGCGTAGCGGGGGATCCCGCCGCCGCCCGTGCCCCGCGCCCGCAGCATCTCCTCGACCGCGTTGGTGACCAGGGCCGGATCGTCCACCAGCGCCTGCCACTGGACCCGGTTGGCCAGCAACAGCAGCGCACCCAGGCCGATCTGGACCACCGTGGTCTCGTGCCCGGCGAACAGCAGCGCCATCGACATTCCGGCCGCCTCGGCGTCGGAGACTCCCTCGGTCGCGCACAACCGTGAGATGACGTCGTCACCCGGCTCCTCGCGCTTGCGGGCGACGAGCCGCTGTCCGTAACCGAACAGCTCGGCCAGTCCGCGTTCGGACCGGGCGCGGTCGTGGTTGTTGGCGGCGTCGGCCGTCCAGGCGCGGAACTGGTCGCGGTCCTCGTACGGCACGCCGAGCAGTTCGCAGATCACCAGGATCGGCAGCGGCACCGCCAGCGCCGCGTGCAGATCCGCCGGCGGCCCCTGTTCCGCCACCTCGTCCAGCAGACCCGCGGTGAGGGTCTCCACCCTGGTGCGTAGGGCACTCATGCGCCGAGGTGTGAAGTGCGGCCGCAGCAGCGAACGCATCCTCGCGTGGTCGGCCTGCTCGGTGTCGACGTTGCCCAGCGGCCCACCGAACAACGCCGACTCGCCGGTCCGCGCCGCGTTGTCCGGATCGGGATGAGCACGGCCGAGCCGGTCGTCGTCCAGCAGCCGCCGCACCTGTGCGTGTCCCGTGACCAGCCACGCCTCGTGCCCGACAGTCGTCCGGACCCGGTGGATCACGCCCTGCGACTGCAGCACGCGCAACCCTGGCGCGACCTGCAACGGATGTGCCTGTTCGAAGGGCAGTTGGGCCGGGGCGCTCATGATCGTCTCCACACGTTGAATCTTTCTTGTATAAAATCTCCTTAACAACGCTACTTGTATATTCTGTCCTTGACAAGAGGAGGTTCCGATGGCATCAGGGCCCGTTCGTCGCCTCCCCCGTGCACAACGCCGCGAGCAGATCCTCACCGCGGCCACCCGCGCCTTCGCTCGCACCGGCTACACCGCCACCGGCCTCGACGACATCGCCGCCGAAGCGGGTGTCACCCACGTCATCCTCTACCGGCACTTCACCTCCAAGAACGAGCTGTACCGCGCCGTGCTCGACCGCGCCCGCGGCCGCCTCGCCGACACCGTCGGCACCGGCACCTACGACGAGGACGCCATTCCCGCACTGGTGCGCGCCGCGGGGGACGACCCGGACGGCTTCCGGCTGCTGTTCCGGCACGCCGCCCGGGAGCCGGAGTTCCGTGACGTCGTCGACGGCCTCCGAACCACCTCCACCGAGATCGCCCAGCGCCACCTCACCGAGGCGGTCCCCGACGGTCCCTGGCAGGACTGGGCCGCGCGCCTGATCCCCACCTTCACCCTTGAGGCCGTCATCGCCTGGCTCGACGCCGGCCAACCCGATCCCGACCGTGCCGCCCAGCGGATCGCCCACGCGATCCACAGCGTGATCCACGTCGCCGGCTCCGCCGACTGATCCCGGCGCGGGAACCCACCGGAAAGCCGCGAGCAGCGGCACCGTCCCGGGCTGATCGGCAACGCGCGAGGGCCGCGATGGTCGAGAAGAGCGGTGGGCGGGCCGAGTGGAAAATCGCGCGCTGGATCAGGGGAGGAGACCTACCCTGTGCGGCAACGCGTCGACGGAGACGAGTAGCCAGGGGAGCACGCGAGCCGGAGAGAGCCGCCGGTAGCTGGGAAGGCGGCCTCGCGCCCCGAGGTGAAGACCCTCCCGAGTGCGGGGAGGAACGGCTCTGCCCAATGCCCCGCCGGTTGGCCGCCGTGACCGGGCCGTGATGAGGCCACCGCCTTGCCGGTGGTGAAAGTGCGGTGGCACCGCGAGTCCCCTTCTCGCCCGCACTCCCAAGGGATCGCGCACGAATCCACCAGGGAGTGTGATGATCTCTCGAGTCCTGGCCGCCGACCTGCCCCGGCATGTCGGCGCCCGTGTGAGGATCGCCGGTTGGGTACACCGCCGGCGTGAGCTGAAGTCCGTGACGTTCGTCGTCGTGCGGGACCGGACCGGTCTGGCGCAGGTCGTGACGAGTTCCTCCGATCCGTTGTCGGGTCTCTCGTCGTTGTCCGAGGAGACCGTGGTCGAGGTGTTCGGCACCGTGACCGCCAACGCGCAGGCACCCGGCGGGCACGAGTTGACCGAGCCGGAGTTCGGCCTGCTGTCCGACCCGGCGGTACCGCCACCGTTCGACCTCTACCGGCCGAACCTGCCGGCGTCGCTGCCCACCGTGCTGGACAACGCCCCGGTGGCGTTGCGGCACCCGCGGTTGCGGGAGCGGTTCGCGGTGACGGCGGCCAGCGTGGCCGGGTTCCGGTCCACACTGGACGGTCTCGGCTTCACCGAGACGCACACGCCGAAGATCGTGGCCTCGGCGACCGAGTCCGGCGCGAACGTGTTCGGCATCGACTACTTCGGGCGCCGCGCGTACCTCGCCCAGTCGCCGCAGTTCTTCAAGCAGGCGCTGGTCGGGGTGTTCGAGCGGGTGTACGAGGTCGGGCCGGTGTTCCGGGCCGAGCCGCACGACACCGCCCGCCACCTCGCCCAGTACACGAGCCTCGACGCCGAGCTCGGGTTCGTCGGCGACCACCGGGACGTGATGGCCGTGCTGCGCGAGACCGTCGCCGGGATGGCCGACGCGGTCGCCGGCCTCGTGCCGGCCCCGGCGGTGCCCGACGAGATCCCGTCGGTCCACTTCGCCGAGGCGCAGGAGCTGATCGCCCGGCACACCGCCGAGGACCCGCGCGGCGAGCCGGACCTGGCGCCCGTGCACGAGCGGTGGCTCTCGGAGTGGGCGGTGCGCACGCACGGGTCGGAGTTCCTGTTCGTCACCGGGTACCCGATGGCGAAGCGGCCGTTCTACACGCATCCGGACCCGGCGCGGCCCGACTACTCCAACAGTTTCGACCTCCTGTTCCGGGGGTTGGAGCTGGTGACCGGTGGGCAGCGGCTGCACCGGCACGCGGACTACGTCGCCGCGCTGCGGGAGCGGGGTGAGGACCCGGCGGCCTACCAGGACTACCTGGACGTGTTCACTCATGGAATGCCTCCACACGGTGGGTTCGCATTGGGGTTGGAGCGCTGGACGGCGCGGCTGCTCGGGGTCGGCAACATCCGGTGGACGACGCTGTTCCCCCGCGACCTGCACCGCCTCACGCCGTAGGGATCAGGCGGCGACCAACGACGGTTCGGCCGGCACACGGGCACGCGCGGTGGCCCGTTCGTAGGCCTCCCGGAGGAGGTCGGCCACCCGGGCCGGGTCGTCGCGCAGCTCGGTCGGCGGCGTGTGGATCACCAGGATCCCGGCGGCGGCGAGCCGGCTCGCCCTGTGCAGCGTGGTGTTGACCTCGACGGGCGAGGGCTCGAACGCGTGCGCGCTGATCTCCCACGCCAGGTCGGCCTCCTCCCACCACGCGTCGGGCGTGGCCAGGTGGGCACCGGTCGGCCCGGAGATCGGGGCCCGCCACTGCGGGTCGGGCAGGCCGGCCCGGCCGATGAGCCGCCGCGCCAGCTGTTTGGCGAGCGCGCTCACCCCGTCGTCGATCTCGGCGAGGATCCGCCCGACCAGGGCCGCGCCCCTGTTCGACCCGCTGGCGAGCTCCGCACGCAGGGCGGCGGGCGGCACGCGGCCCCGCCGGATGGCCTCGAGCAGCAGGGCGCGCACGTGGTCGGCGGCCTTGGCTCTTCGGCACGTGTCGATCGTGGCCCTGGCCGGCGGGGCCACCGGGAAGCCCGACCGGAGCTGCGGCACCGGCAGGACGTGGGTGCGTTCGAAGAACACCCCGTCCACCAGGCGGGAATGGCGGCGCGGCGGCATCAGGACGTGGACCGGGCCCTCCAGGCGGGCCGCCGTCAAGCCGTGGCACACCAGCGCGTCCACGCCGGTGAGCACCGCGTCCGGGCCGGCGATGGTCAGCGCCGCCTGGACGCGTTGGGCACGGCTGGGTGGTTCGTCGCCGAGCAGCACCAGGCCTGGCCGCAGGCGACGCCACGGGCCGTCGTCGCCACATCGTTCGTCGATAGCCGTACCGGACAGGCCGAGCGCGACGAGGTCGGTCGCGGTGGCCACCTGGTGGCGGAACAGTCGGGGCAGGGCGTCGAGGTCGAGCAGTTCGCGGTTCGTCATGTGATTCAGCAAACCGGGTCGGCGCGGGGTGTGGGGGCGGCGATGCTCGAACTGTGGACAGCTCGGGAAGGTGTGGACAACTCGGTCGGTGACGCGGTCGAGCGGGCGGATCTGTCGGTGGTGGCGAGTAGGCTCGGCCGTTTGCCCCCGGGCCGCCACCGCCGCCCGTGCCGTCTGGAATGATCGGTCCAGTGACACCCGAGGACCCGAGGCCGCGACCGGCCGTCCGGTTCATGCGTCGCCTGTTCGTCGGCGTGCTGCTCATGGGTTTGCTGGTCGTCGGCGGCACCGCCTTCCGCGTCTGGCAGGTCGCCCGGGTGGACGACCAGACCAGCGCCGACGTCGTCATCGTCCTCGGTGCCGCCCAGTACGACGGCCGGCCGTCGAAGGTGCTGGAGGCTCGCCTGAGCAAGGCGCGGAACCTCTACCGTGCGGGCGTGGCCGAGCACATCGTGACCACCGGCGGACGCCAGCCCGGCGACGAGTACACCGAGGCCGAGGCCGGGGTCATCTGGCTGGCCGACCAGGGGATCCCCGAGGACGCCCTGATCGGGGTCGGCGTGGGCACCGACACCCTCGGCAGCCTCCGCGCCGCCGCCGAGGAGATCTCCGCGCGGGGGTGGCACACCGCCGTGATCGTCTCCGACCCGTGGCACTCGCTGCGCGCCCGCACGATGGCCGCCGACGTGGGCCTGGACGCCTGGACCTCGCCGACCCACACCGGGCCGATCGTGCAGACCAGGCAGACCCAGATCCGCTACATCCTCTACGAGACCGCGGCCCTGCTGTACTACCGCACCACGCGCGCCCAGGCCGACCGCATCGGCATCAGCGAGGATGTCGCCGCCGACCAGTAATCTCCGCGCATGACCCCCGGTTACGCCGAGCACGACACGGCGCGCCTGTACCCCGAGCCGGGCAAGAGCGCGGTACTGCCCGACTCCCTGCCCGCCCGGCGCGGCCCGTTCTCCCGCGACCGCGCCCGCGTACTGCACTCGGCCGCCCTGCGCCGCCTCGCCGGCAAGACCCAGGTCGTCGGCCCGGGGGAGGGTTCCGAGGTCAGCGGGGTGCCCAGGACGCGGCTGACCCACTCGCTCGAGGTCGCCCAGATCGGGCGGGGCATCGCCGAGGAGCTCGGCTGCGACCCCGACGTCGTCGACACCGCGGGCCTCGCCCACGACATCGGCCATCCGCCGTTCGGTCACAACGGCGAGCGCGCGCTCGACGCCGTCGCCCAGGCCTGCGGCGGGTTCGAGGGCAACGCGCAGACCCTGCGCATCCTCACCCGGCTCGAGCCCAAGGTGCTCGGCGAGCGGGAGCACGGCCTCAACCTGACCCGGGCCTCGCTCGACGCGGCCACCAAGTACCCCTGGCCGCGGACCCCCGGCACGCCGAAGTTCGGCGTCTACCCCGACGACCAGGCCGTGCTCGACTGGGTCCGCGAGGGCGCGCCCGACCGCCGCCGCTGCCTGGAGGCGCAGGTCATGGACTGGTCCGACGACGTCGCCTACTCGGTGCACGACGTGGAGGACGGCGTCCGCTCCGGCCGCATCTCGATCCCCGCCCTCACCGCCGCCGGCGAGCGGACCGTGGTGGCCGAGCTCGCCGCCAAGCACTTCAGCGCCGAGCCGGTGTCCGGGCTCGAGGAGGTGGCCGCGGACCTGCTGCGGTTACCCGTGGTCGCCGAGCTCGCCGGCGCCGAGTACGACGGCACGCTCGGTGCCCAGGTCGCGCTGAAACGCCTGACCAGCGAGCTCGTCGGCCGGTTCGCCGCCGCCGCGGTCACCGCCACCCGCCGCGCGCACGGCGACGGCACGCTCACCCGGTACGCCGCCGAGCTGGTGGTGCCCGCGCGGGTCGCCGCCGAGGTCGCGCTGCTCAAGGCGGTGGCGCTGCGCTACGTGATGAGCGACCCCGGCCGGCGCGCGCTGCAGGTCATCGAGCGGGAACAGCTGACCGAGCTGGTGACCGCGCTCGTCGCCCGCGGCCCGGACGCGCTGGAGCCGGTGTTCGTGCCGGCCTGGCACGACGCCGGTGACGACCCAGCCCGGCTGCGGGTCGTGGTCGACCAGGTCGCCGCGCTCACCGACGCGCAGGCCGTCCGCTGGCACGGGGTGTTCGTCACCGGCCACGCGCCGCCGGGGTGAGGCACACTCGACTCATGACCGACCGCGCACACCTCGCGTTCACGCTCGCCCTGCACCGCGCGACCGCGCCCGATCCGGGCGCTACCGTGTGCTGGTCGCCGTTCTCGGTGGCCAGTGCGCTCGGGTTGCTCGCCCAGGGCGCGGCCGGCGCCACCCGCGACGAGCTGGCGACGGCGCTGCTCGGCGACGCGTCCGGTGATCTCGGTGAGCTCGGCAAGCTCCTGCTCCAGGCGACCGACCTGGAGCCGCCCCGCGGCGACGAGGACGAGCCGATGATCGCGGTCGCCAACACGCTGTGGACCGACGAGTCGGTCGAGATCCTCGTGTCGTTCGTCGAGGAGCTCGGCCGGTGGTCGAACGGCACGGTCCGCGAGGCGCCGTTCCAGACCGCGCCGGAGCAGGCCCGCGGCCTGGTGAACGTCGACGTCGCGAAGACCACCCGCAACCTCATCCCCGAGCTGCTCCCGCCCGGTGCGATCACCGCGGAGACGGTGAGCGCGCTGGTCAACGCCCTCTACCTGAAGTGTGCCTGGCGCCTGCGGTTCACCGAGGGCGCGACCGAGCCCCGCCCGTTCCACGCCCGGTCCGGCACCCGTGAGGTGCCGACGATGGCGTTGTCCGAGCGGATCGGCTACGCCGCCCAGGACGGCTGGCAGGTGGCCACGCTGCGCGCGGTCGGCGGGGTCGAGGCGGTCGTCCTGCTGCCGGACGGCGACCTCGCGGAGGCCGAGGGCGCCCTGGACGCGGACGCGCTCGCGAGCCTGCTCGACGCGCCCAGGCTCACCCAGGTCGACCTGGCGCTGCCCCGGCTCGAGGTGACCACGAAGACCGAGCTGAGCGAGCCTCTGCACCGGCTCGGCGTGCGCACGGTGTTCACCCGCGACGCCGAACTCGCGGGGATCAGCCCCTCGCCGCTCGCGGTGGAGGCGGTGCTGCACGAGTCGGTGCTGCGGATCGACGAGCAGGGCCTGGAGGGCGCCGCCGCGACGGCGGTGATGATGCGGATGGTGTCGATGCCGACCCGCAGCGAGCGGATGGTCGTCGACCGCCCGTTCCTGCTCGTGGTGCGGCACGCGGCGACCGGCGCCGTGTACTTCCTGGCCCGGGTCACCGAGCCGTGAGTCTCAAAACAAGTCGCATATCTCAGAACTAGGTTTTGAGATGCCGGTACAGCGTCGCCCGGGAGACGCCGAACCGCTCGGCGAGCGAGTCGGGTGAGTGGCCGCCGGTGGCGTGCAGCTTCCTGGCGTGTGCGACGTCCTCGGCGGACAGCGACCGGGGACGTCCGCCGCGCCGCGCCGACCTCGGTGCCCCCGGGTCCGGCGACTCGCCGAGCAGCCGCCACGCGCCGGCCAGGAGGTGCTCGCGCAGCACGTCCGTCGGGATGTGCGGCATCAGCGCGACCGGGTCGGTGATCGCGGAGACGACCTGGGCCATGGCGATCTGCGCGGCGAACCCGTCGCCGGGTCCGGCACACAGGACGACGGCCCGCTCCATGGCGGCGATCGCCCGGTCGAACGCCCCGGACGGCGTGGAGGCCAGCTCGCGGACCAGCGCGAGCAGGGTGCCGCGCGAGCGCAGGAACACGTCCAGCCAGCCGGGGATCAGCACGGCTCGCGCGGCCGCGACGCCGCCGGTCTCCGCGGCCGCGACCGCCTGGTCCAGCACGTGCTCGAGCTCGACGGTCATGGGATCGAGCAGGTTGGCGAGGATGTCGGCCTTGGCGTCGAAGTAGTAGTAGAGCGCCGGCTTGGTGATGCCCACGCGGTCGGCGATCTCCTGCAGCGTGGTCGCGTGGTAACCACGCTCCACGAACAGCTGCTCGGCTGCTGTGAGGATCCTTACCCGCGTGCCGTCCTTACCATCGTTCACCCGAGTAGGCTAACATCACTTACCGTTGGTAAGTAGATTCCGAAAGGGGGACCACATGACCGCGATCAACGTCGAGGGCCTGACCAAGACGTTCGGCGACACCGTCGCGCTGGACCGGCTCGACCTCACCGTGCACACCGGCGAGGTGCACGGCTTCCTCGGGCCGAACGGGGTCGGCAAGTCGACCGCCATCCGCGTCCTGCTCGGCCTGCTCCGCAAGGACTCCGGCCGCGCCGTCCTGCTCGGCGGCGACCCGTGGCGCGACGCGGTGGCGCTGCACCGCCGGCTGGCCTACGTGCCGGGAGACGTGAACCTGTGGCCGAACCTCAGCGGCGGCGAGGCCATCGACCTGCTCGGCACCCTGCGCGGCGGCCTCGCCGAGAACCGCCGCCGCGAGCTCGTCGACCGGTTCGACCTCGACCCGGGCAAACGCATGCGCACCTACTCCAAGGGCAACCGGCAGAAGGTCGCGCTGATCTCCGCGTTCGCCTCCGACGTGGAGCTGTACATCCTCGACGAGCCGACCTCGGGCCTGGACCCGCTGATGGAGGCCGTGTTCCAGGACTGCGTGCGTGAGCTGCGGGACGCCGGCCGCACCGTCCTGCTCTCCAGCCACATCCTCGCCGAGGTCGAGAAGCTCTGCGACCGGGTGAGCATCATCCGCTCGGGCCGCACCGTCGAGTCGGGCACGCTCGCCGACCTGCGCCACCTGACCCGCACGTCGATCTCCGTGGAGACGGCCGCACCCCTCGACGGGCTGGCCGGCATCGCGGGTGTGCACGACCTCGCCGTCGAGGGCCACCGCGCTCGGTTCGAGGTCGAGACCGCCCAGCTCGCGGACGTGCACCGGCACCTGGCCGGGCTCGGCGTGCGGTCGCTGACCAGTACGCCGCCCACACTCGAGGAGCTGTTCCTGCGTCACTACGGCGACCAGTCGGCAGGTGTGCGATGACCGCCCCCCTGACCGCGACCGGAGTCCTCGCCCGCCTGGCCGTCCGCCGCGACCGGGTGCGGCTGACCGTCTGGCTGCTCGCGCTCGCCGCCCTGGTCGGCTCGACCGCGTCCGCGATCGAGGGGCTGTACGCGACCCCGGCGGCGGTCGCGGAGAACGCCGCCACCCGGGCGAGCAGCGTCGTGGCTCGGGCGTTCACCGGCCCGGCCACCGGCGGCAACGTCGGCGCGCTCGCCGTCGCCGAGGCGCTCGTGTTCACCTGCGTGCTCGCCGCGTTGATGAACGTCCTCACCGTCGTGCGACACACCCGGCAGAACGAGGAGCTCGGCCGCGCGGAGCTGATCGGGTCGACCGCCGTCGGCCGGCACGCCGGTCTCGTCGCCGCGCTTCTGATGGCCGGTGTCGCCGACGTCCTGCTCGCCGGGGCCTGCGCCGTGGCGCTGCTCGCGAACGGCCTGCCGGTGGCCGGCTCGCTCGCGGCCGGTGCGGCGGTCGGCGCGTCCGGCCTCGCCTTCGCGGGGATCACCGCGGTCGCCGCGCAGGTCGCGGAGGGTGCGCGCGGCGCGATCGGGCTGGCGTCCGCGGCGCTGGGGCTCGCCTACCTGCTCCGCGCGGTCGGCGACGCCACCGGCGACATCGGTCCGGACGGGATGACCGTCACCGCGACGTGGCCGTCCTGGCTGTCCCCGATCGGGTGGGCGCAGCGACTCGAGCCGTTCGGCGACGAGCGGTGGTGGCCGCTGGGCCTGTTCGCGCTGTTCACCGCGCTCGTGCTGGGCCTCGCCGGGTGGCTGAACGTCCACCGCGACGTCGGGACCGGGATGATACCCGTCCGGCGTGGTCGGACCAGGGCGGCGAGGAGCCTGTGCACGCCGTTCGGGCTCGCCTGGCGGCTCCAGCGCGGGATGCTGCTGGGCTGGCTCGTCGGCGTCGCGCTGTTCGGGCTCGCGTTCGGCGGGATCGGAGACCAGGTCGACGACCTGTTCGGCAGCGAGCAGAGTGCGGAGCTGATGCGCCAGCTCGGGGGCGGCGGCAGCCTGGTGGACGCCTACTTCGCGGCCATGATGGGTCTGATGGGGGTCATCGTGGCGGGCTACACGCTGCAGGCGCTGCTGCGGCTGCGGACCGACGAGACGGGCGGACCGACTGAGGCCGTCCTGGCGACTGGGGTGAGCCGGACCCGGTGGGTCGTCGCGCACGTGCTGGTCGCCCTGGTGGGCACGGTGCTCGTGCTGCTCGCGCTCGGACTCGGCACCGGACTCGCGTACGGGGTGGTCGCGGGCGACCTCGGCGACGCGGTCGGCGACCTGCTGGTGACGACGCTGGCGCAGCTCGCCCCGACGCTGGTGCTCGCCGGGTTCGTGGTCGCCGTGTTCGGGCTGGTGCCCCGCGCGGCGGCGGCCCTGGCCTGGGCGGCGTTCGGCGTCTGCCTGGTGGTCGGACAGTTCGGCGCGCTGCTCGAGCTGCCCCGCGCGGTGATCGACCTCTCGCCGTTCAGCCACCTGCCCGACCTGCCCGCCCAGTCGCTGACCGCGGGCCCGCTGGCCGCTCTGACGGGATTGTCGGTGCTCCTCCTTATGGTGGGTCTCGTCGGCTTCCGGCGTCGCAGTTTGACACTTCAATAGTGGGAATCATGATCTCAGGGACGACGCGAGACGAACCGCGGCCGGGGCTTCTGGGCCCCTGGGACAGGCTGGTCGGTCCCGGGGCCACGGCGGCCGAGAACGTCCTGATCCTCGCCTGGACCGGGGTGTGCGCGGTGGCGGTCGTGGGCCATGCGCTGGTGGCAGACCTCGGCTGGTCGCCACTGCAGCTCACGGTCGCGGCGCTGTTCGCGGCGGACATCGGCGGTGGCGTGCCGGCGAACG
>DATABL010000298.1:0-6315 GCA_036259595.1 Actinophytocola sp. | reverse complement strand
GGAGTGGCTGGGCCGCCTGCTCGACCTGCTGCTGACCCCGTTGCTGCACTGGCTGCTGCGCTACGGCGTCGGCTTCTGCCCGCACGGCCAGAACCTGATCCTCGTCGCCGACGAGCGCGGCACCCCGCTGCGGGTCGCGATCAAGGACTTCGCCCAGGGCGTGGACCTGATGGACGACGAGTTCCCGGAGTACGCCTCGCTGGCCCCGGAGGCCCGTGCCGACATGCTGCGCTGGGCGCCGCACCTGCTCGCGCAGTCGCTGTTCAGCTCCGTGTTCGCCGGCCAGCTGCGGTTCTGGGCGGAGATCCTGCTCGACGACCTCGGCCACCCCCGCGCGGCCCTGTGGCGCCAGGTGCGGGAGATCGTCGGCCGGTACCGCGACGAGCACCCGGAGTCGGCGGCCCGGTTCGACGCGTGCCAGCTGTTCGCGCCGGACGTCGAACGGGTGACACTCAACCGCGAACACCTGGCCGGCCAGGGCTTCGACAAGGTCGACCGCGACGACGAGTTCGACGTCCGCTACGGCCGCGCCCGCAACCCGCTCGCCGGACCCGACCCGGACGGCGCCTGGTGATCGACCACCAGCGCCCGCGCGGACCCCGCACCCTGGCCGAACGCGCCGCCACCGACCTCGCGGCCGCCCTCCGGTCCGAAGTGGACTCCGGTGCGATCCGGTCGCTCACGCTGCTGGTGCCCGATCCGCACGCCCGCTTCGCCGCGGTGACCGTCGGCGCGCGGTTCTTCGTCGACACCGTGCTGGCCGACGGGTACGGCGTGTGCTCCTACGTCTTCGCCTGGGACCCCGCGCGGGAGCCGGTCGCCGCGCCGGTGTTCGAGCCGTACACGGCCACCTACGGCGACCTGCGGATGCGTCCCGACCTGGCAACGCTCGCGCCGCTGCCGGGTGAGCCGGGCACCTGGCTCGTGGTCTGCGACGTCGAGTGGCCAGACGGACGGCCGGTCCCGATCGCCCCGCGCACCACCCTGCGCGACCAGCTTGCCGCCGCCGAGTCCGCCGGCCTGGTCCCGTCGGTCGGCATCGAGCACGAGGTCACCTTCACCGGCTCGTCCGGCGCCCCGCTCACCCCCGGCGGCCTGGACTACGCCACCCTCGACCCGCTGCGCGGCCTGCTCGCCGCCGTGGAGTCCGACGTGGACGCGGCGGGGCTCGGCGTGGAGTCGCGTCGCGGCGAGTGCCATCCCGGCCAGTACGAGAGCGTTCTCGGCCACCGCGACGCCCTCGCCGCCTGCGACGACGCCATGCTCCAACAACTGGTCATCCGTCGCGCCGCCGCCGCGCAGGGCGTGCGCGCCGGCTACCTGGCCGCCGAACGGCCGGGCACCGGCAGCTCCTGCCACGTACACCTCTCGCTGTCCGACGCCGACGCCCTGGACCACTTCGTCGCCGGTGTCCTGCACGCCGCCCCCGACCTCACGGCGGTCTGGGCGCCCACCTGGAACTCCTACGTCCGCCTGCGCACCGCCCCGTTCGCCCCGCGCGAGCTGCGCGTCGGCGTTGACGACCGCACCGCCGCGCTCCGCCTCGTCGGCGATGGCGAGTCCCGGCGCGTGGAGGTCCGCCTCGCCGGCGCGGACGCGCAGCCGCACCTGGCGGTGGCCGCGATCCTGGCCGCCGGCCTGCACGGCGTCCGCGCGGAGCTGCCCGTCCCGGCCGGCGGCCGCCTGCACGACACCCCCTGGGCCGCCCGGTCCGCCCTGGCCGGGTCCGCCCTGGCCCGCACCCTGCTCGGCGACGCGGTGGTCGACGCGCGCGTGGCCCTGCTGGACGAGGAGCTGTCGAGCGGCCTGGCCTCGGTGACCGACTGGCAGCGCGGGCGCGGCGACCTGCGGAGCTGACCGCGCCGCCGCCGCGGTCGTCCTTCACCGGGGATCGGACCGCAACCAGTCGAGCATGGCGTCGTAGACGGCGTCGTGGCACAAGAGGTCGAAGTGGTGCATGCCGCCGAACCATCGGAGGTCCGCGCCCTGTGTGCTGTCGCCGGCGCTGGCCGGGGCCACCAGTAGGTCGCCGAGGAGCCGGGCCAAGAGGCTTTCCCGCGAGCGGGTCAGGGTCGCGGCGACGAAGTACTGCCGGACATCGGTGGGAGGTGTGGGCACGGGTGCCACGGTGGCGGTGGGCTCGGTGTCGGCCCATTCGGTGCGGTGGACGCTGCCCTGGGCGAGGTCCTTGATGCCGTCGCTGCGCAGGGCCAGGAGCCGGACCAGCGGTGCGGTGACCGCGAGCTTGTCGAGCAGCGCGGTCACGTGGACGACCCCTCGTTCGAGGGGCGCGCCCGTGTGGGGGGTGCCCAGGCACACCAGCCGGGTCACCGTCGAGAACCACGGGGTCGGCTGTCCGGTAGCCTGGAGCAACGCGCTGCGGGCGACCAGCCCGCCCATGGAATGTCCGATCAGGACGATCTCGGTGACCTCCACGGGCCAGCCCTCGACCAGCTCGGTGAGCAGGCCGACGAGCTCGCCACCGTTGTCGGCGACCCGGCGACCGGTGTTGTAGCGCACGTAGACGGGGGTGCAGGACAGGTCTTCGGCGAGCCGGCTGCCGAAGTCCGTGCCCGAGCGGGACCTGCCCGGGGCGTGCCGGTGGAACCAGGAGCGCTCGGTTTCGACCAGTCCGTGCAGGAACACCACCAGGCGCCCGGTCGCGTCGGGGAAGGCGGTCGCGAGCGAGTCGCCGTCCAGGTCGATCCGGCGGTGGTCCAGCCGCACCGTCATCGCGGCGGGCAGCGCGCCGCCGCGGGCGTCCGCCTTCTCGCCGAACATGCCGTTCGCGATGCCGAGGGCGCGCTGCCCCACAGGAGAGTCGAGCAGCATCCGGGGCGGCCGGGTCGCGGTGGCCGCGAGCGAGCCGACCACAGCACCGGACCTGCTGACTCCTGTGCGCGCCGTTTCGTGGATCAACGCGGTGATCGCGTGGTGCACCTTCTCGGCGCCGTGCACCACGTCCCCCAGCAGTTCGGTCAGCAACTTGTCTCCCGCCCTCGTATGCCCGGCCGGAGGGCGGGCAGGTGGCGAATACCCCGGCGACGGCTCCACACACCGCACGAACACCCGCCTGTGACCGAGGTCAAGCCGGAGGTGGGGTGCTGAGGCTCAAGTGTCGGGTTGCCAGGGCCAGCGGTGGGAACACTGCGGCGAGGAGCGTTCACCCAGGAGGGGCAGCCATGGCCGAGGACCAGTACACGCAGCGGAATCCGCGTGACCAGTACCCGCGACCGCGGGAACAGCGCGGGCAGGAGCAGGACCATCCGGGCACGGGTGAGGCGATGGGACCGGAGCCGGACCACGGCGAGGACTCCTACCGCGGGAGTGGCCGGCTGGGCGACCGCAAGGCGGTGATCACCGGCGGCGACTCCGGGATCGGTCGGGCCGTCGCGGTGGCGTTCGCCCGGGAAGGCGCGGACGTGTTGCTGTCCTACCTGGCCGAGGAGCAGGATGACGCCGAGCGGACCGCGGAGCTGGTTCGGGAGGCGGGGCGCGAGGTCGTGCTGGTGGCCGGTGACATCCGGGACGAGACCCACTGCGAACGGATCGTCGAACGTGCGGTGGCGGAGTTCGGCCGGATCGACGTGCTGGTGAACAACGCCGCCTACCAGATGTCGCAGGACGACGGACTCCTCGGCATCTCGACCGAGCAGTTCGACCGGGTGTTCAGGACGAACGTCTACGCGATGTTCTGGCTGTGCAAGGCGGCCGTGCCGCACATGCGGCCGGGCTCGAGCATCATCAACACGTCGTCGATCCAGGCGTTTCAGCCGTCACCCGAGCTGCTGGACTACGCGTGCACCAAGGCCGCGATCGTGAACTTCACCAAGGCGTTGTCCGCGGACCTGGCATCCAGGGGCGTTCGGGTCAACTCCGTGGCTCCGGGGCCGGTCTGGACTCCGTTGATCCCGGCGACGATGCCGGCGGAGAAGGTCGACTCGTTCGGCGGGCAGACGCCGCTCGGCCGTGCCGCGCAACCCGCCGAGCTCGCACCGCCGTATGTGTTCTTCGCCTCGCAGGAGTCGAGCTACATCACCGGCGAGGTGCTCGGGGTGACCGGCGGTCAACTGCTGACCTGAGCGTCGGCTCGATACGCAGCGAGCAGCTGTGTGCGGTCGGTGGGGGCGGGCGAACGCGACCGGGGCCCCGGACTCGGGGGTAGGCTCGCCCGCAGCCGGTCCCGGCATACACCCGCCCCACCCGGCGGCAACGCGTCCCCTCGCGGCCCCCTGGTCAGGAGCAGCCCACGCCGCCGCCCCGCCGCCGGAGGCGGCCGAACCACCGCCGGTCCGGGGTTCGACGGCATGGGCTTGCCCCAGCGCTCACGAAAAGTGACCCGTGCCCCACCGTGGAGGGAATCTATTTGGGTAGCTTCGACGACAACGGTTACCGAAAACTCGCGCGTCGAACAGGTTTCAGGTGCGATTATCCGCTCGACCTGCTGTCCCACGGCGTTTCTCCACTTCAACCGAATGGGTGTCGTTGTGCTCCTTCCGGTACCACCGGTATCCGCTACTTTGGGACGCGTCACCCGTTGGGACCAGTCCCGGAACGGAAGCGGATAAACAGAAACGAGGCTTGTAATGTCTACCTGGACGATTCAACGTACTCGCCTTCGCTACAAGTGGTTCACGGACAAGACAACTCGACCGTCCGATGCTCCACAACTGTCCGACCCGACTGGCCAGCTGATCCTGCGTAGCGCACAGGAGGCTTACCTGCCCGCCGGGCGCTTCCGGGTCGATCAGGTCTCGGCTCTGCTCAACGAGTTGCTCACTCAACCGGACCGGCTGGAGGAGTCCCGAAAACAGCTCGCGAGCCAGGCCGGACCCGCGCTCTACAGCGAGCTCCAGGGCCTTCAGGCGTGGATGCTGCGGACCGGTCGGGGCGACGACCTCTACGACGTCGTTCCCGTGCACAACGACGACTCGCCGAAGGTCTCGGTACCGAAACAGTCGCGCCACGAGGAGTCGTGGAACGAACCGGCTCCGAAAATCGACTACGTCCCCGCACCGCCACCGTCCCCCAAGCACGACGGCCGCGCCTTCCCGCCGCCCAGCTACGACGAGCAACCGATGGCGGACGACCGAGGCGCGAACATGCCGTACCCGAGCTCGTCGTTCCGGTCCTGAGCGACGGACCACACCGCGGACGCCGAGCCCTCCCGTTCGGAGCCGGCGGGATTACCGCCGTGGCCGTTCCCCGACCGGCGACCACATGCTCGTCGCGTCGGCAGGCTGGTGGAGCAGGCGCGGGCTACCCGCAGCGCCACACGGTCGGCACCAGGGCTCCGGCACTGGTCCTGGTCTGGCCGCCGACGGTGGTGCCGTCCGCGCTGAGCGTGCCGGCCGCGGTGATCGTCGAGCCCGCCGGGGGCGTCAGGTCGACGCGCGTGGCGCCGCGGAACAGGGCGTACCCACCCGGCCCCTGAGCGAGGACCGTGCCGTTCTTCAGGGAGCTGCCGAGGTAGCCCGTGCTGCCCGGAACCGGCGTGACCGTCCGGGACCTGACGTCGACCAGCGCGATGTCCTCGTCCAGCACGCGGTTGACCAGCACCGTGCCGGCGTCGATGTCGCGTGGATCGAGCTCGTCGGCCGGACCGATGTCCTGCGGCGCGTCACCCGTCCCGCCGCGCCACACGGCGGCGGTGAGGGCTCCGTCCCGGTCGTGGTCGCTCAGTCCCACCACGAGGCCGTCGTCGTCGATCGCGATGGCGCGGACCGGTGCGTCCAGCGAGGACTCCAGGGGGTAGGAACTCCAGGTGTCGGCGCTCCCGTAGAACGCGACACTGAAGTAGTAGGGCCACCGCCCGACCGTGCCGCGGCCGACGAACGTGCCAGCGGCGTTGATCTCGTACACGCTGTCCTGCGCCCCGCCGATGTCCACGGGCTGCTCGCCCGGCCGCTGCCCGACCGGCTGGGACCAGCGGGTCTGGCTGTCGTACCGGTACCCGACGAGCACGCCGGAGTTGTTCGCGTCGGCGGGGACGAACGCGAGGGTGTCCACGATCGCGCCGTCCCGCCACACCACGCCCGACCCGGTGTCGACTCCCGGCGAGACGGAACCGTAGAACGTCGTGGTCCCCGCCATCGCGGTCACCGTCGCGGTGCCGTCGGCGGGGTTGGGCAGGGTGGACACCGCACACGAGGCGGTGACCTCGGCGGCCGCGTGTGCCGGCAGCCCAAGGGTCACGACGGTGACGGCCAGCAGGACGGCGCTCGTGCTTCTCATGCGTCGGACGCTAGGAATCCGCGCTCGACGCGCCGTCGTGACGGGCTGGTGGGGCGGGCCGACGTCGCCGGCCCGCCCCAC